>NZ_CP068393.1:2400000-2730172 GCF_018128945.1 Aristaeella hokkaidonensis
CGATTCCTCCGCCATTTACAGCATCTCTATTTTCGCAAATCTCAGTATTGTTTATAGTAGCATCACCATCTGACCAAATGCCAGCACCACCGCCTTTACATGTATTGTTTTCAATTCGACATTCATCAATTGATATTATTCCATGACTATATATGCCGCCTCCATCCTTTGTTGCATAGTTCTTGGAAATAACGGAAGCACCTCGTACTTTTAGCACTCCACCTTTTTCCACATAGATAGCGCCACCATGATAGGCTTGGTTCCCTTCAATGTTTACACCATCCACAACAAGGGAACCATAAATAATGATTCCACCGCCAAGGTTTTTAGTGTTTCCTCCAGTAATTGTCCCTTTTCCCGTTCGATCAACAATCGTTAATGAACTACCTTCCAAAACAACTATGACCGATCCTTCATCCACTGCTTTAGAGCACGCACGATCTATAGTATGTCCATTTAATTCTATCGTAATTGGGATCTCCCCACTGATCGTAATAGGTTTCTCGTTATCTCCCCCAAAAATATTATTGTCTAAAACATAGGTAGTACCATTTGAAGCTGTTTCAATTGAATGTTGCAACTCTCCCCAAGTAGTGACTGTATGTGTTGGGGTTGATTTATTTGTAGGTTGATTGTTTAGAATGGCTCCCTCAGCCTTTATTTTCCCAACAATAGATACCACTTTGAAATCATAAGTATTTCCTTCTATAAGATTATGAATTATTATTTCTCTCTCTGTAGTGTTTCCGAAGTATGTCCAATCATTGCTTGTTGAGTTCTTAAAATACACCTCATAGGCCGTTGCATGTCTTGCTTTACTCCAGGAAATTTTAATCTCTGTAGGTTTTGATTCTATAGCCTTTAGGTTTTTTACTGGCTGAAGATTATCAGTTGGCGATACAGGCTTATAACCAAGTTGTTTTTCAATTGCAACCATTCTATCAGAACTGTCACTATACCGCTCAATAGCTTGAAAAGCATAATATGCCCCTGCATAATCTCCTGTATTCATAAGATCAAGTCCTTTATCATATGCCATTTGATCTGCAGAACTAACAAGAGCATAATAATGTTGCGAAGCATCATAAAACGTTATGCAACTCCTATAATGCTCTTGCGCACTTTCGTTTTCGCCTTTATACTCTGATTCACGCGCATGAGCATATTCCACAAGTTCATCAATCGTACCTATAGATGAATCATTTCGCATGTCAGCTAAATAGCTTTTGAAACCCTCATTAACTTCAAGCATTGATAGAAGGTTATCCAATTCCAAATCATATTCTTCATTGTCAATTTTTGCCAAAGCAGAAATGTAATAACTGAAGTGAAGGCTCATTGAATACCCACGAAGCTCATTGAAGGTAGAAAAGATTCCATCCAATTCTGTGCTATTATGATTGAGTGATTCGATATAAGTTTCCAATTGCACAATAGCGGCATTATAATTACTCTCTTTTTCCAAACTGGATAAAGCATGTGCGTCAATTAACGAAAATAAAAGCATTACAAAAACAGCCCATGTTATAATGCGTTTTATTATCTTCATAGGATTCTATCTCCCCCTCAAAACAAAGCAGCAGGCAAATTATAGTTAAGGATCAACTGTAAATGTTTTTCCACTCACTATATAACCATAAACTATGGAAATCAGTGTGTATTATCCTGCAGGTATTTCTCTATACGTTGAATATATTTCACTAAAGCAAATAGGCTTGTCCTGACCCCATGTTATGATGAGGCTATTGAGAATAAAAAACTAACACGACAGTAAAAGTAACAATCCGTTTATTCTTCTTTGCCCGAAACTTATGTCACAGAAGGCTAATCCACCCCATCAATAAAGCCCTATTTAAATAAGATGTCGCTTATTGGCAACCACATACGGACTGTGCCTTGTGCACAGGAAAACTCTGCAAAAACATAATCGTTTTCCCTAAAGAACGCTGTGATTGTCGTGTTTGCATTTATTGTACAATCCTGATTACGATTAAATGAATCATTAGGTCCCCATAATGGAGTAATTATTTGGGTTGTTACTCCTTCAAAAGACTCCAGAGCGGAAATCTGCGGAATACTATCCGAAACATTTACAGCATTCTGTGGCAGATACGCATATCTTTCAAAAGCTGTAGAGTAAACTATATCAGCATATACCCATCCATTTTCAACAAAATATACTGTGAGTCTATTAGAATGCTTACTGTCTGTTTTGAATCCACCGGCACTAGCGCCTTTTGCATAGTTGTTTCCCGGTCCGTATTTGGAAAACCAACGGCCCTCATGTGTTTTGAGTTTGGCACTAATGCCTGGATAACTCTGAGATAGAACCGGTATCAATTCTATGGTATCAGGTGCTTCTGTAGGAGTAGAAATCACCACTTCCATAGCCTCAGGTGTGGGCACTTCTGTAGGTACTGGTGTCTCCTGAGCAGGATCATAGCCAAGCACTTGAACTATATAATCCATACGCTGGATACTATCATCATATCCATTAATTTCAGCAAAAAGGCGATATGCACTGACTAATTCATTATTGTTCATCAATTCTCTAGCTTTGGCATATTTTGAGGCATATTCACCCATTGCAAGAGATTTGTACCGATCACTTGCATCATAAAAATTGATTGAATTCGCATAAAAAGTAATAGCTGCTGTGATGTCGCCATTTTGTTCTGCTTCTCTACCTTTAACATAATTAAGCATTTCAGGCACAGAAAGAATACTCAGACTATTAATATCATTATGTATGTACTCCTGAAAGCTTTCATTTTGCTCCAACATATTGATCCAAAACTTGTAATCGAAATCAAAACTTCCTTGAATCGCCTTCAAGAGCACGTTTGTAAAATAATTAAACCCTTTACTCATCTTATAGCTTTGTAATGAATCAAAAGAGGCAATAATCTGCTCTAATTCAGCAGCAGGCCTACCTGGTGTTTGCAGCCAGCTCTCCAATTGATGAATTGTTGCATTATATAGTTCTTCCTTTTCCATGCTGGATGCATCTGCAATTGACACACCTGCAAAGAGTATCATTACTATCAATAAGATGGATATCATGCCTTTTATCTTATTCATACAAATCCTTATTCCTTACCCGAAGCAAAATTTTTCATACGACATCACAGCATACCATAGAACATGGCAAATTCTTATTTATTGTATGCATCCTGAATCTGTTTTGTAATACTGACTTCCACTTTTTCGTTACTGCTATAATTCCCGCTGGCATTGTCAAGCAGGCCCTTTACTCTTGCAGCAAAATCGATCACATCGTCGAAGTTATCCACCGCCTTTGCAAGCTGTCCGAAAAAGCTATCTGCTGTGCCGCAGATCCATGCACTCCGAGCTTGTTCCAAACTCTCCCGCATAGTCTGCTGGATCAATCCCAAATCTTTTTGCGCAGCTCCAATTATTGCCGAAGCAGTATTTATCTGTGGTATGGATACATCAAATTCAGCCATAAAACCACCATCATTTAATCAATTTATTTAAAAGCATTCATCACTTTATCCATAACGGTTTTTGTTGACGTCTCAGTTTTATCCCAATTCTGTATTATTTGCTCAAGAAGTGTAGCAAATCCATCCACATCTTTTTCAAGTTCGTTAAAACGATCCTGCATATTCGCAGCAATTCCCTGCAGATTATCGGCAGCATCACTTTTCCAACTACTTTTCAGATTACTAACCGAGCTGGATATGTTGGATAGTTTTCCCTTCATTGTGCTTTTCTGTTCACGAATAACGCCCAATACTCTTACAGCTTCATCAAGCGAAATACCAACATTATTAGCCATAATCAAAAACCTCTCTTTCTTTACTGCTTTTTAAGATTAGACCATATTTGCCTTAATCGTGTTTTCATAACTAACAGCTGCTGTCTCTAAAGCTTCTGCGCTTGCATCAAGTTTTTTCTGCATTGTTTCAAATGATTCACGATAAGACTCGATCTTAGAGATGTACGCTTGTCCATCCTCACTTGTAAAGCTCTTCCCCAGATTGTCTACTGTTTCAAACAGTATCCTTGATGCAGAACCATAGCTAGCTGCATCATCCTTGATTCCACTCGCCGTTGATTTGATCCTTGAAGTGTTTCCGATGATCTCTCCAGATGCCATTGATAAACCCTCCTTCTCATAATAACAGTGTAACAACTGTTTTCAACCCATTTTTGTTTTATTACTCCGCATCACCAATAGTCAGTAAAAAATCTCTAACCTGCATACCATCAATCTGAATAGTAATATGCCACAATCCGGAATCCCAAGCAATCACCTCCTCATAAAAATCATCCAGATTTACATAAACAGTTCCGCTTTCTATTAATTTACACACCCGATTTCCTGATACTATTTTCCCCCCTTTAGGATCTGTTATGATTAATGTCATTTCCTCCTCTGAATTCTGACTCTGGCTGTATATCAATTCAGCAATGAGCGCCTTTGATTTGATTTCACTTAAACTAGCCTTCAGTGAGTGAATTCTGTATGCCTGTGAATAATGGTCAATATTCTCACATACTGTGCATAAAAATGTTGGATCTTTCTCGAAATATTCTCTGTCGACCAATATAAGAGAACTGTTTTTCAGCGTAAATCCATGCTCAGAGTATTTCGGTTCAGGCGTTGGATTTACACCACCTCCACCCCCATCATTATCTTGCAAAAGAATAATCAACAAACATATACCAGCAACCAGAACCACTATAGCAATAATCCACCATGGAATCTTAGGTTTTTGCGGATCATCATTATCATGATGATCTTCAGGTTGTTCTATACCTGTATCATCATGTTTGAGCATAATGTCACCAGGTCGTGCGAAACCGCCCGTCTCAATTTTACAAGCTTTATCCTGCTCTGGCACAATAATCACCTGCCTTCAATACTGAAATTATATTCGGCACAAATCTGCCCATCAATATACAATTCATACCGATACGAATCAGTTTTCAGATTATAAGGTGAATTCACAAACTGCTGCATCAAATTGTCAAGATCCATTGTTATCATAAACATCTTCTCATTAATAACCAAATTGTTTTCCTCTGTCTTTTTCACTCCATTATTTTCACTTCTGAGCACCGACATAACAGAAATTGTTGTATCTTTTTCACCGGTATATTCCATTGATACAATAAAACAGAAAACCGTATTCTCAAGTAACAGAGAACTGATAGTGTAATCTTCCGGTGATATAAACAATGCTGGTTTCTTGTTATATAGTTTCTCGAATGACTCACCGGAATACTCCAGTACCTGCTTATCAATTCCAACTAATGAGATATGCCTAAAACGAATATCTTGTCTGCTCATCCGATCTGCAGCAGGTATAGAAAAAGAGCAGTTGCTTAAGACATCGCAGTTTGTTGAGTCCATAACCGTAACAGTATAATTGGTCCCTGGTATCAAATCAGTCAGTTCAAATGACTGGTTCGTACAATCAAATCTTAAGATTTCATCAAGAGAATTACTCTCACAGACAGACACCGTGTATTCTTTTCCTTCATCTGTATCAGTCCAAGAAATGGTTTCGCCATTCACCGTGGCATGATAATTTAGGACTATCGTTCGTTCCAACTGTGCAATCAGATCTCTGCACTTTTTTGCATAAATCGGAGCATCTTTATATTCTTCCATGGAGCTGAATATATTCAAGCAAAGATTCAATGAAGCACTATCCTTGTTTTGAGTTGCGTTTTCATAAATACTTACCGCATCCAGGTATCTAGCTTGTTGTTCTTCTGCGCTAATTTTTCTAAGACAGTCCTTCATCCTACTGATACTATCGGTCTCTGGTAATGATGAAGCAGTCGTATAGAATTCGATAGCTTCATCGTAATGTTGTTTTTGTTCACATAATCTGGCCATTGCGTATGCGTACCACAAGGCACTGTTATTGAAGTCACTGAGCCCTTTGAACAAATATGCAGCCACCTCAAAGTTTCCTCTCCCTATTTCGCTTTGCGCCATTGAAAACCGGTAATACATATCGGTATCTTTATATGTGGCAAGGGCTGTATTAGATTCGTAAGCACTTATAACATCATCATACTTTTCCAATTCAAAAGAAATAACCAGCGAATCATAAATCGAACCAATATCAATACCTGAAACAATGGATTCTCCACCCGCATAGCTCATGAATAACAAAGGGATCAATAAAGCAATAGCAGCTATTCTGTGTATCTTCTTCATTGCCAAGCTTCCCCCTAAGCAAAATCCAGATTAATATTCTGGAATTTTTCAATGGTAGTCTCCTGATAGCTACTGTATTTCTCTGCAATCTGAATCAAACTATTAAAACTATCACCCAGAGCTTGTGAATACTCCTTGCATTTTTCTATTGGAGCTGGAACAGCGCCTTTGATAGAATCATAATCATCGCCTTTCCAGAAACTTCCAAGATCATTCACTCCCGACTCAATATTACCCAGTTCTTTGTTGATCAATTCCTGGCAGCTAGCGCCCTTTCCTGCAGCAGCACTTAATCTTGATGGATAAACAGTAAAAATCCAATCGCCGCCATTATCTGCAATTATCTTTTGTGAATCAACCGCTATCTCTTTTACTATATTGTTCGCCTTACTAAGGCTCAGAGCAGCTCTGTCAAAATTACGAACCCCTTTGAACCAGCAATGTACTTGTGCATCGGCACTTGAAACCCCACTCCATTTTTCCGTTTCTTCCTCGTCTGCGCCAAGTCCCTCAGCGATCGCTGCACGAAGTTTTCCTTGGAAATGATGCAGCATGCTCTGATAATCCGAATATGCCGCACTCATATAATACTGTGCTTCCTGCAACTTATTTGCTGCTTCATAAATCAGATTTACCGATACGTCGATCATTTCCCCACGAGGACCATTAATATAATCATATCTTTCCTGTTTCTTTTTCTGAGCCCTTTTAATTGCCTGATAATTCAAAAAATACTCAATGGCGCGAAAAACAGCCCCAACAATTGTAACAACCAGTTTGACTGACTTTACAGCAGCATAAATAACAGCAATAACCGGCGCAGCTTCCGGAAATATCGCTGCCAATACCAAGCATGAAACTTTAGCAACAGTTAATGCAGTACCTATCTCGCCGCATATATCTGCAACCTCTTTGCAGTATCCTCTAAACAAGTATTCATCTTCAGAAAGCTGAGTACTGGCAATGTTATCCAGATGTGTCTCAAAATCGGCCTTAAACTCCTCAATAAGAGAAATATACTCCCCCAGTTCGGATTTAAGAAAACACTCGCCTTTGAGATTCCTGTTTTCATCTCCGCCGAGTTCCATAATCTTTCCAAGATAATATGAAACACGCTCTTCCGGAAGGACAGTTAAGAGAGCCTCAGCTACGTAAGGCGTTACTGCAGAGGCGGTTGTCCATGTTAACAAATCATGTCCGTCAGTCGTGACATAATTACCGTTTTCATCAATATACCATGTTATGCCTTCGTGATGATAGCAGTTTTCTTCCGCGCCAACACTGTTTGTTTTGATCACATCAATAACTTCCACATACTGGACTTCTCCAATACCAGTAAGTAGTTCACCAACCACAGAATCCGCAGGACGGATATTTAGTACTTTCCCTTCTATAGCGCCAATTTGCTGACTGTATCTGGTCATGAAAGCTTGAGAATAACCAGGACCATCATTTGATACAATCCTCGTAATTTTGCATTGATTCTCCGGACTCAGCAGAATGCCAGTAGTAATGGCTTCACGTCCCCCCTGCGAATGACCTGTCAAATCAATACTCGTATATTCTTTTACATAAGTATCAACAACGGAAGCGACCCACATTTCTTCATCAGTTGGACGGCTTTCTACAAATTCGCCGTTTGTTTTCCAGTCATCGACCTTTCCGTTTGTCCCTTGAACAGATACAATTGCATGCCCGTCACCACTGTTGAATACAAGAACACGAGTAAGCTTACCATCGCCTGTATCTGTATTGCCGATTGAATGATCGATCGTCAGCCCAGAAAACCTTTGACTTTCAGACAATTCCTGCAGATACTGCCTGTCCACATTGCTTAACTGGTCTCCATGCTTCAGTAATTCTGTACAATATTCTTTGACACTAATGTTTTCTTTGTTTATTACCCTTTGATAATCCGCATCACTGCTCCATTTGGAGGCGTATGAAAGCTGTGAGAGAACATTATAATCAGCAGTGTTTAAATTTCTTCCGGTAATAGCTTCCTGATTGCTTTGCAGATATGCTGAAAAAGACGATGCACCAGATGTAACATCATACTTCAGCGTTTTATTATCTCCGCCTGTAACATAGGCTGCAGTATTCTTGGCAACTTTCGAGTTGTTCTTTATTGGATTGATGAACAGTGTCTCTGCTGCATCATGAAAAACCTCAAGAACTGCCTGTTGAGAAGGGGTGAGAATAATATTCTCGGTAACTTTTCCCAGTGTAGCAAACTCTTCGCCCAGTTCTTCAATACTTTTCTGGCCAATACCTAGCTGATATGCTGCCTCTGTATAAGTTAATCCTGCCATTATAATCACCTCTTCTGTTTGCTCATCACAGATTTCTCATATTTGATTTACAGGTGTTGATTTCCCTTTTAAAATCATTTATTTTATCCAACAGAAATTCAGTGCCGATTCCTTTCTCCTTATACAGTATTGTCTGAATTTCATTCAGACAATTAATGGCTTTCTGCAGATTTTCACATGCATCATTACGATTCCTTTTCCCTGAATTGCTTAATTTTATCAGACTGAAATCCATGATCATTCACTCCTTTTCCGCTATAGTAATAAGAACATATCGCCGTCTTTTGTTCCAATCTCGCGTATAGTCTTTGATCGATCCAATTCACTACCGTTGTCTGATGTCCATAATACAGGCGTTTTGCTAAGTGGGAGCATATCCTCACTTTGGCTTTTCACCAGTTTTGTGATTACCTGTGATGCCGTTCCTACTGTAAGATCGTAAGGAATTTTCATATCATATGATCGGTTGGCGATAGGAACGCTGATCCGTATCAATACCTTTTCTTTCACTGTGTTCTTACCTCTCTTCGATTAATTTAATCATCTTAGACTTTCCATGCCGGACAATGTATCCAAATTGTTCTCCGATATCCGGACCATACTTTACATCGTTTCTCAGAGCAGACTGCATCTGGATTCCATCCCCCAGCCATATTCCGTCCCGATCCGGCAACCGTTCATACCACATACGCATACTAAGTGTTGACAAGCGCTTCACATCCTGGGCGAGGATTACATACATACACATGTCAGTCCTGCCCATTTTCATTACTGCATCAAGCTTTGCAGTGGCGGCTTCTTCATCCTTTAAAAGATCATATGTCTGTTTAGCATCCACAACCACAAGGACAAGTTCAGAATATTCCGCGTTTTCTCCTTTACTCTGCTTCTCTTTGATCTCATTGTGTCTAATCACCGAAGCTTCATAAAGATCGTCAATCGCCTTCATGATATTCTGTATATTGTCACAAAGAATGTATTTTGATGAATGAGAATGCTGAACAGTCTTCGCAGCATCAAAGAAATAAACAGTTCTTGCTGTGTTACTAGCCAGTGCCTCAGCAAGCATCTGCAAATATGGTATTTCAGGTAGAGCATTATACAGAATAGGATATAGGTAAGTTTTAGTCAGATCTGTAAATGCAGGAAGCATGCCCTCTTTTTCTATACCTGTCGGCACTTTATCCATAGTTATTACTTCCGGACGACTGCAGACATCTTCCAGAGAAACATGTTCAGGAAGAATTCTGACTTTTTCGGCCGTATATCCAGTCCATTCTTCCGCCATGTCTTTGCCTAATTTCTGTATCCGCTGGTATCCATCAGATACATTCTGATCATAGATAAAACCGGTCTGAAACTCCAATACATCAGCGTTTTTGCAGATACCACTTCCAAGGCGGTTCATCGGTTCAACGCCATCGGTTTTCCCCAGAATATTACTGTATTCCATTCTGTCTGTTAACTGCAAGCATAATACTTGCTTGAAATTTTGGACAAATCTATATCTAAGCGCTGTTGATGAAATACTGGTAATCAGGAACCATATACCAAATCGTGTTCCTTCGCGAACCAGTCTGTATAGTTCATCTTCAATATCCGGATATGTTTCAAGTAAACCCGAAGTATTTTCAATAACAACCAAAACACTCGGCAAAGGAGTATCCGTCTCTTCCCTGTACAGATCAATATTACCGCCAAAGGTAGCAATTTTCTTTCTTCTGCTATCCATCTCGTCCGAAAGCATCCGCACAAAATTGTGAAGCTTTTCATCTTCACCGGATACAATTACATCCCCCACCTGAGGCATGTATGCGAACTTTCGACTTGATTCTGTAGCAAAATCAAGGCAATAGATATTCACTTCATCAGCTGTATGATGTTTACAGAGGGAATAGACCGCCGCATCAATCAGTTCGTGCTTCCCTGCTCCAGCAAATCCGTATATAATAGCATTTCCATCATCGTGGAAATTGAGTTGCAGAGGATACTGGTTTTGATTTCTGGGATCATCCACTAAGCCAACCACAGGATCAAGTCTGAAGCGGATATATTCGATATCATTCTGATCATCAATTGTATCCAGTAATACAATCTCAGGAAGAGGCGCTTTCCAGCTTTTCCTGGGCATCAGATTACTCTTTATCGCTGTTTCTTTGAGATAATCAACAATTGCATCTACCTGCTTACTCTTTTTTGAAATTGCTTCTGAAGACGGGGGGTTCCCTGATACAATAGTCTGCCCAATGTCATTCAGCAGTTCAAAACTTGTGTCTGGCTCTTCAACATAATGTGGCTTGGGATTAAGCACAGCCCCGCTCCATGCACTTTGTCCCATTTCAAACACTTCATTGAAGCCAACCTGTAAATAGAATCGGCCAGTTTTCGTCAACAATGCCGCTTCCGGACGACCTAAAATTTCCATACTATCGCTACGATCTTGGACTTTAAGACACACATGAAAACGTGCATTACTAGCAATTTGTGGATTAACTACACCTGTCGGTTTCTGCGTTGCTAGAATCAGATGGATCCCCAAGCTACGGCCGATACGTGCCATGCTGACAATATCTTCCATAAATCCGCTTTCCTGTTCCTTTAATTCGGCAAATTCATCAGAAACCAGAACCAGATGCTGCATTGGCTCTTCAATTTCACCATTACGGTACATTGCCTGATACTTATAGATATCCATGTTGCTGATATGCTTTTTTTCGCTTATTTCTTTGAAAACTATCTGTCTTCGTATAATTTCACTTTTAATTGACACAAGTGAGCGATGTATTCCCTGAGATCCACCAAGATTATCAATAACACCCACTACATGCGGAAGTTTTGCCAATGTATCGCTCATTCCACCGCCTTTGTAGTCAATAAGAATAAAGCCAACTTCCAATGGACTGTAGTTAATTGCCATAGATAGAATATAAGTAATTATGAATTCACTTTTGCCTGATCCTGTCATTCCAGCAATCAATCCATGCGGGCCATGATAATTTTGATGGATATCAAGGTTCAACAAAGATCCATACTTATCGATTCCGATCGGTGCGGCAAGTGTTTTAACCGGGTTTGAATTTCTCCATCTCTCACCCGCATTGATCTGTTCCACATTCCCACAGCGAAGCATATCAAACATGGTCAATAAATCTACAAGCTGTCCGTCACTTTCATCATCACTCAGATGAGTATTGAACAAATCAACCGCAAACTGCCTTGCTTTCTCTGAAGGAATTGAATCACACGAAAACAAAACAGGATCTCCCAGGTTGCGTATGCCTTTGTTTAATGTGCCTAGTTTTCCTTCCAGAACAATAACTGATTCACACTCTTTAGGAAGCTCATTTGCATTATTTGCTAGTGCAATCACTCTGACGTTTGAATTGCCTATGTTCTTCATTTTGCTTGTCAGAGCATAACACTGCTCACCCAATCGTGCATTAGCCAAAACAACAACACACATCTGTCCAATTTGCTTGTCATCAACCTCATCCAGGCTTATTGCTTCCAAATATGCTGAAATATTACGCATGGATTCTTTATCGGTTCCGATGGCTCTGAACTCTCTGTTATCACTCCAAATATGCGGAAACCATCTGGCAAATTCCCAATCTCTTTCTTCGCTTTTATCATATATAAGCACAAGTTTTAATTCTTTATAACTGTGGTAAGAACACAATTGCATCAAGGTTCCCTTGATCCACTGAAGTGATTCATCGTGCTCCGCAATAACGCCCAATATTCCGGCATCGCGTAAAGAAAACAACAAAGGAGTATCTTTTATAGAATAATCCTTCTTTTCCAAAGCTGATACAGCATCTTGCATATCATCTTCTTCCAAAGTGAAATTATGTTTAGGGAAGCTGACATTAACGGAAGAATTTAATCTTGCTGTTCCTAATCTTATTGTCAAGAAATCATTATGGAATGGCATACGGCTCCAAAGGATATCTTTCTTTTTTGTAATTGAATTTACCAATTCATCAGGTGTAAGATAATTTTTTATCAGTCGTGCTTTTTGTTCTTCTCCTGCCTTTTTTATTCTTTCATCAATTCTATTCAAGTAAGCAATATACTTTTCGTGTCTATTTTTTTCTTTTATTTCTGCTTGTTTGTTATTGTATTTTCTTGTCAGCACCGGCATAAGCAAACTGCCTGCAAACATTCCCGCAGCCATAAGTACCGAAGGCAAAACAGTCGAAATCTTTGCTCCGGTGACTTGTGCACTTGATATTGTATTCATAGCCATCATGATAGATGATACACTCATAAAAGCAGAAGAACCAACAGAAAAAATCAGTGGCATTTCTTCCTTCTGAACTTTGGGTGGCGGAGCGTCTATACTTATTGTTTCTCCATAATCATCATGAGCAGCACGCGGTGATCTATAATACAGAATATCAGAATCAGGAATAAGATGTTTGTTATATGGCTTTTCATCTCCGTTTTCCAAAGCAACTGTATAATTCAATAACGAGGGAGAAACCATTGCTTCCACGGCATAAGTATAAACACCGATAATGCCTTTTAAGTACACAAGGCGTAATCCATAGAGGTCAACTATATCACCATATTGAATTGGGCTATCTGTAATCTGTCGATAATTCAAATACACACCAACCCCATCAGATGACCCGCGTATACGTGACTGTTTTGCAGAAAGTACTATCTCAGCTTGTATAGAACCGATCCAGCGTTGGTTTTGACATGTTATATCGCAATTACTGTTTCCAATACGAAAGATCCCCGTCTGCGGCACATAGTAGAATGTCACTTCTTTCGTTCTGCAATTTGGGGCATTATTCTGGCATAACAATACATAATTGCTTTTATCACTTTTGATAACCAAAGTAAGGCCATCCTTCAGAACAATATCATCGTATTGCTTTCCATCCAGATAAATACTTCCCTCCGGAGTGGAAAATAGTCTCCATTCGATTGAATTCCCCTCAACATCAAGCAAACGAATCTTCTTTTCTTCAGACGAAGTATGGTAGATTGTAATCTGGCCTTCCGTGTCATGCGGCAATTCTGTTATTGACAAACCATCCGCCATTCCATATAGGTACAGTTTCACTTAACACACCCCAGTTTCATTTTTTGGTCAGATTGACACTTGTAACCCATCCGCACATTGGCAATTGATTGGTCTCGTTTACAAACTCAATCAAAGAATACATTCCGTCTTCACCAATAACCGTCACAGGAGTACCTGGCTCAAGTACTTTCTCTGTAATTAAGTATTCTTGTCCCGGACCATAGTAAATATCTGTAGAATTTTTGATTATTCCATTAACGCACGAATTAAACACATAAGGCTCCGTAGGTTCCTTTCTCAAAACACGAATTTTGGGAACCCAAAGCCTTATCAAATATTGATCATGAGTTGTCTCCACCAGATACCATTCTCCACTTTGTCCAACAATACTAATAAACATATCAGGAAAAATAATGGTATCATTTTTACTATACGAAGAACCGGGACCGTCATACGTATGTGTCTCCTGATATACTTGTGCAGCAATATGAGTCAGTTTATTGTAGATAACACTCGGGGTGGTGACCGGTTGAATTACTATTCCATTAATCAGTCGCAAGTATCTGTCATCGCTGTCACATATGCCCATAAGCTCAGCATAAAGATCAATTGCCTTTTGTGTTAGCCCTTTTGCTTCGAACTGTCTAGCTTGTACATAATACAAGAGTTTTTGACTTTCTCCATACTCAATACCGGAAAGCAACTGGAAATAACTCTCTGCATTTTTGAGTGAACCAAGCATTTCATACAAATATCCTTTTCCCTCTAGTTCATTTGCTTCCTGTATTAGTAACATACCTTGGCAATACGTTAGTAGTGTTTTGCTTTGTTCATAATTACCTGTTTGTCTAAATGCCTCAACCGCATCAGCATAGTTCTCTAGTTCCATGCTAATTTGTCCTTTACGATACCATTCGGCTTTATCTGAAGAAATGATGTTCTCGGCAACGGCTGAATTAATAAGCAATGAGAGAAATAAGATAAATACTATTCCCCATATTCCTGCTTTCTGCATATAAACCCATCAACTCTCTTCCTCTCCGGATTATTCTACCGACCTTTCTTGATAAATACACTAATAAGGCTTCCGCATCTTAAAACGGAACCTGATAAACCCATCAAAACGCACAGTTATATTTGCGAAATTATATCACATAAACATATTGCAATCAATTAAAAAACATTATTAACACCGTTAATCAAAAATATCATAAGACAACAAAAGCTAAAACTATTTCTGACACAAAAAGCCCACAATGTGCTAGATTCTCGAATTATTTAACTGCTAAAGACAACCGCATCAGCACTCACATTATTAAACTATGTTATAGACTATTCTCTCCGCAAGCATGAAATCTTCATTTAATTCCTAATCCATTCGCATATATTCTTTTCTCGCACAAAAACCGACAGATTACTCTGCCGGTTTTATTATTTCATCTCGCAAGAAACAATATTCAATCACATACTTGGATTCATAAGATTACAGATGAAATCTGCATATGATTCATATGCTATATATCGATAATTATCTGAACTATATTTAGACAATACCATTTGGTCATCAGGTTGATCATGTTATGATAATTGTTAAAGCCCGGATCCGTAATGGATCCGGGCTGGTTTGTTTTGGTTTGTTTATCTCTTTTTTGTTTTTGGATTACTCCGCCAGGATGGTTTCCGCCAGCTGCTTACCGGCCAGGTAGCCGGAGGTGAAAGCCCAGCCCTGGTCAGCGCCGCCGTAGGTCACGTATTCCTTCTTCTCGGTGAACATGATGCCCAGGCAGTCAGTGCCGACCGCGTACAGGCCCTCCAGGGGCTGGCCGTCGGTCTTCAGCACGCGGAACTGTTCGTCCACGTCCAGGGCGCCGGTGGTGGAATAGATCCACGGCGCGCCCTTCACGGCGTAGTAGGGTCCGTTGCCTTCGATCTTCTCGTACACGTTGTACTCACCCTCCATGGGGCGGCCGCTCAGGTCATAGATAACGGGGTTCTTTTCGATGCCCTGGGGCGGGTTTTCCTTCGTGTCGCAGTAACTGTTGTAATCCGCCACGGTCTTGGCCAGGGTCGCGGCATCCACGCCGATCTTCTCCGCCAGCTCTTCAATCGTGTCAGCCTTGAAGATGATGTCCATCTCCATGCCCTTTTCCAGTACGTCATACAGTTCCGGAATCGGGGTGTTGGCGGGCCAGCCGCCCTGGTTGATGAAGATACCGATGTTGCTGAACTTCAGGCCGTTGTCCCGGATGGACTGCATCTGCTCGTCAGACCAGATGGTGTAGAAGTAGGCGCCGGCCGCCCAGTTGCCGTAGGCGGTCAGGGTCGTTTCATCCTTGAAGCGCACGCCCTGGCGGTTCACAGCCATGCTGTTGGGCGCCACTGCCAGCATCATGGGGATATCGTTCAGGGAAATGGTGGCGGGCTTGCCGGTGAAGAAGTCCGGATACTCCTGCTGGATGATCGGGAACTCATGCATCACCTTGTAGGCGCCGCCGATGTGGCTGACCGGGGGCATGCCAATGCAGTAGGTCGCCGCGCCGTTGTCGATGGCGGACTGGATCATCTTACCGTCGTTCTGGCTCATGCCGTACATATTCCAGCGTCCGCCGCCGGACAGGTTGTAATACTCGTCAGAGAAATACTTGTCTTCCATTTCTCCGTTGCCGGCAAAGCCGCCGGTGGCGGAGACAACGTACTGGGCGTTGATGACGTAGGTCGTTCCGTCCGCGCCCACCGCGTTCACGCCGGTCACCCGGCCGGTTTCGTCAGTGATCAGGGAGGTGGCCTCGGTCTGCAGCATGTACTTGCCGCCCTTCATGGTGTAGTTGCCCATGAACTTGTCAAAGTAGGCCTGTACGATGGACTTGTCCACCATGAAGCCGTCGCCGTAGTTGCAGCAGATCAGGTAGGGATCGGACAGGCCCTG
Organism: Aristaeella hokkaidonensis; assembly: GCF_018128945.1. Classification (GTDB taxonomy): domain Bacteria; phylum Bacillota; class Clostridia; order Christensenellales; family Aristaeellaceae; genus Aristaeella; species Aristaeella hokkaidonensis. Next base: position 2,416,479 of record NZ_CP068393.1, read on the forward strand.
CACCGGCGCGCCGAACACAAAGCCGTTTTCGATCAGGTAATCCACCGCGTCGCCGGAGGATTCCATCATCATGTCAATGGCCCATTCCTTGGCATCGCCTTCGGTGTATTCCATCCAGGCAGCCTTCAGGGCCGCGGCGTCCACATACTCTTTGCCGTCGTTCTTCTCCACGAAGGACTTGGGGTTGATGGACATGGGAGAAGAGGTGGTCACAGAGGTTCCGCCGTACTTGGCGGCCTTGTCGATCATCAGGACGTCGATCTTGGTGGTGTCGCCTTCATAGGCGTCATACAGGGTATCCACAATGCGGTTGCCCGTCATGATGCCGGCGCCGCCCATACCGATCACCAGCACCTTGGTGTTGATGGTCTCGGTGGCAGTACTCTTGGCAGGCACGGTGTAGAACGCGCTCACAGCGGCAACGTCTCCGCCGGCCGCGGCGATCGCCTGCACCAGGCAGTCTTCCGTCGCCGCCTTGATGGCGCCGCTGGAAACGGTGGCGCCGGTGATGGAGTCCACCTTCACGGACTGGTTCTCGATCATCGCGGGAATCAGGTTCTCAATGGCGGTGTTCAGGATAATCGCGGTATCCCCGTTGTCGCCCACTTCGATGGAGGCGATCTTTCCGCCTTCGATGACCGTCTTCACGTTCATCTGGTAGTTCATGGAGAAGCTCCATGCCTGGGCCTCATAGGTGCCGTCGGCAATCTTCAGCTCCGCGGCGCCTTTGCCGGACGCCTGGGCCATGATTTCCGTCATGGCGGCCTTCACAGCGCCGGAGGTCAGGGTCGCGCCGGACACGCCGTCGATTGCGGCGCCCTGGGCTTCCTTCACCTGCTCCGCCAGCGGCTCAAGCGCCGCGGCGCCGATGCCTTCGGTCTCATTATTGCCGGTGACCGTCACATCGGTGATTTTGCCGCCTTCGATGACGGCCTCAACCTTCACAGGGCCGCCGAAGCCCTGCTGTTCCGCACTGTAAGTGCCGTCGGTCAGCGCGCTTTCCGCGCAGGCAATACCGGCCAGCACAGGCAGAACGAAGATTGCGGCAATCAGGACTGCCAGCATTTTCTTCATACTGTTTTCCCCCTTTAATTTTCACCCGTTTGACGGGCTTTTTCTGAGTTCATTGTAAACATTGGAACAGTTCCAATGTCAATACATCTGTGTTATAATCCAGGCAGAGCCATGATTCATATATCGGAGGGGATCCGGCATGAAAATCAACGATGCCTCCCGCGCCACCGGCGTATCCCGGGACATGATCCGTTTCTATGAAAAACAGGGTCTCGTCTGCCCTGCCCGCCTGCCCAACGGCTACCGGGATTACTCGGATGAAGACCTGTACCTGCTCACCGTGATCCGGTACCTGTCCAACCTGGGCGTACCGCTGCGGGTGATCTCCACAGCTTTTGAAAGCGGCCAGACGGATCTCCTTGTTGGAAACCTGAAGGACGAGATCAGCCGCCTGACCCTGCTGCGCAGCCAGATCGAGGTCCGCATTGCCGCCGCCAAAGAGTCCATTGCCTGCTTCAACCTGCTGTCCTCCGGTACTCCCTGGGAGGTCTATGAGGCACCGGCGCGGTACCTTTTCTCCTTCGGCAGCCTCCGCTATCCGGTATACCGTTCCGGTCCGGAACCCGGGGATTCCTTTGCCTTCTATTACCGCCAGCGCTATGGCGTGGAGGAGAACGTCACCCCGCAGGGACAGGCCGACCGGGGCATCATGCTGTACTGTTCCCTGCCTGGCACGGAGCGCATCCCGCCCCAGCGGTGCCTGCGGACGGTACTCACCCATTCCTCCGAAAACAAGCAGCTCCTGGGCGCCCGGGAGCTGGAAGCGCCCCTGCGGCACGCGGCTTCCCTGACCGGCAAAGAAGAGTTCACCGTGCTCATGCACCAGTTCTTCCAGAAGAAAGGGGAAGCAGCGTTTCTGAGTGCTGACATCCTTTTAGGATGACAGCGCTCAGGGTAATTCACAATTCACAATTCATAATTCATAATTAGTATGGTTTTCCACGTCATGGTGTTCCTGATACCAGAGGGTTTACATCCCCGGAGGAGATTCCTCCACTACGGTCGGTATGACAATGTGGACGAATGGGATTAATCATAACAACAGGATAACGCAGAACGCAAAAGTGCGAAGCGCGTGACAAGGCGCGGGGACGTGACAGGGGGGACAGACACTCAGTCACATTTTCTTCGAAAACCGTGACAGACTATCAGTCCCGACAGTCACATCCGCCGCGCCCTTCCTTGTCATGCGCTCCGCCTTTATCTTTGTTTACTTTTTCTTCGACTTCACGATTTCTTTCAGGTATACGGTTTCCTTCGTGTGCTCACCGCTTTCCTCATACACGGGCACCAGCTTCAGGTCCGCACCGTTGTCCTTGCCGGGAACCAGGATCTCATAGGTAACCTCAGCCGGGCCGGTGGTATACATCACCACGTCATCCGTGTTGAAATAGCTGCCGTTCTGGTACAGGTTCCAGCCTGTGATGATATCCGGCATGGTCATCTCCGTAAAGTCCTCGCTGTTCCAGGTGTTCACGGCGTTCTCCCATTCCCCGCTGACGCCGGTAAGGATGATGGTGCACCGCAGCTCATCCCGGCCGGAGATAATCTCCGCCTTCGCGTCATAGGCATCCGTGTGCAGGGTGCCTGTCTTGCACTGGACCCGTTCATCCTTCTTCAGGGTAAAGCAGATCTCGGTTTTTTCACCGCGTTCATAGTTGCGGTGGTAGGTGGTGTAATCCTGGAAGGCAATGGAATGGCCGCGGGAAAGAATCAGCTTAAAGGTCAGGGTATCCTTCTTGCTTTCCGGCGGGATCTTGCACTTTTTCCAGCCCACGAGGGTACCGTCTTCCTTATATTCACTGTCCCCGTCGACGATGTCGGCGTAATTTCCGTCCTCCAGATCCAGACCGTCAGACAGACCGAAAGACCAGGTTTCAGTCCAGCGCTGTCCCTTGCCGTCCAGCCACTCAAGGCCTTTCTGTGCTTCCGGGTTGTCCGAGGACATCTGCTCCGCGGCGATTGTATCCTCCTTGGTGTATTTCCACTCGGTAATTCCTTCGGGAGCTCCTTCGTGAAGTTCCGCCTTCACCATATCCCCGGTCACCCGGTAGGAAACATAGACCCGGTCGCCCTCATAGTAAGCCTCGCCGATCTCCACGGTGATTCCGTCTTCCGTGGTCAGGGAAAGCATCATGGGTTCAGAACCGTCGTCTTCCTCCTCCGCCAGAACCGGCAGCGCGGCAAACATGGTCAGCGCCAGAAACAGCGCCAGCAAAGCAGACAGTTTTCTGTACATCGTAATATCCTCCGGTCATTCAATTCAAAATGATTTGCTGAATGGCGGAAGCAGCCGGATACTCTCCCTGTTTCCGCGTTCAGTAATATGACGATGTGAGTCTGACAATTATTCCCAAAAAGAGAAATGACCGGCAGCCGTTTGCTGCCGGTCGTTCACTTTTATGTTTCCTTATTCCCCGTTAAAAATCTTCAACACATCCTCCAGTTCCTTATCTCCGCCCTTCCAGATATAGATGTGTTCGTCACTGAATTCCCGGACATCATTTTCCTGCGGTCCGTCCCGGTAGTACGGCCGCTTCAGGGTAACCGGCTCCTTCAGCGCCCTGCGCATGGCCAGGTCTGTGTCCTCGGTGGACTTCCGGTCCGGGAACAGCACCGCGTCCTCCATTCCCTTCACGGCAACTGCCTCCGCTGTTTCCCCTTCGCTGAGGAGCGTGGCCGCTTCCCCTTCCTCAGGCCAGAGCGTGGCATGGATCACATATCCGTTTCCGTGCTGCATTGTGAGGCTCACCCGGTATTCAAAGGGCACGGCATCCTCCTGCGCAATCCGGAACCGGTTGTAGCCCATCGGTCCCCTCTTCCCGCTCTCAATCAGTTCATAGTCTCCGGAACCCCTGCACGCAAAGTACACTTCCGCCCGGAATGATTCATACTCACCCTCCGGGAGCCAGGACGGTGCCGTCAGCGTCTCCACGCCGGACATATACTCCAGGAAATCCTCCACGTTCCGGAACTCTTTTTTTGCCGGAAACGACTCCGTGTTCAGGATGTCCAGTTCGTTTTCCCCTGTTCCGTCATCGTACCAGGCTGTCACGAATTCATCTTCAGGTTTGGCCGCCATTTCGTTCTGAAGGTCTTCCAGCGCCCCCGCGATCTCCGGATCGCCTTCCACGATCACCGGATCCTGCGCGTCTGCGTTTGTCTCTCCCTTCCAGTTTACAGTCCGGTACAGCGAGGTCACACCGTATGCCACGGTGCCCAGCGTCAGGATCATCGCCAGGGCCAGCACCAGGCTCTTTGTCCACTTTCTTTTCACTTTTGTTTCTCCCTTCATCTCAGAGGCAATGATGCCCTGAGCCAGCCAAGGATTGGCCTTCAGGTAAGAAGCATGACGGTCAAGTGATTCGCGAAGCTCATTCGCGCTGATCTTCTTATTCATCGAGTTCTCTCCCTTCCAGCATATTCTTCAGCTTTTCCTTTCCCCGTTTCAGCCTTCCCGAAACCGAGGAGTGGGATATGTTCAGCGCATCCGCTATTTCGTTTACATTCATTCCCTGGTAGTAGTAAAGGAGGATCACCTCCCGCAGTTTGAACGGCAGTTTCTTCACCGCTTCCGCCAGCTCAGCGTCATGCTTTTCTTCTTCCGTCACCGCCTCGCCGGGAAGCATTTCCGGCGTTACGCTGCGGTTCATAAAACGGAACCAGCCCGAATGATTCATGTCATAGCACACGCGGATGGCAATCTTCATAATCCAGGTCTTTTCCCCGCAGTCGCCGCGAAACTGATTCAGCGTCCTGTATAGCTTCAGGAAGGTTTCCTGGGCAGCGTCCTCCGCCTGGGACTTGTCGTTCAGGCAGTAGTAACACATCCTCAGTACTGATTCCTGGTACTGATCCACCAGTCGTTCAAAGATCCGGTCGCGATCCAGAGCAGTGTCCGGGCCCGTAACATTGCTCATGTTTCGTTCACCTCCTACACCAATATAGACGGACGAGGGAGAGAATATGTCGCATTCGGAATAAAGTTTTTTCCGAATGTTCAATTCATAATTCACAATTCATAATTCATAATTAGTTTTGTTCTCAACGTAATGGTGTCCCTGATACCAACAGGTTTACATCCCCGGAGGAGATTCCTCCATGCGGGCACTCTGTGCCCTTAGTCGGAATGACAATGTGGACGACTGGGTTTATTCATAACAAAAAGAAATCGCAGCACACAGGCTGTCATTTCGACCGGAACGGAACGCAGTGAAGTGCAGTGGAGAAATCCCTTACTACGTCCGAAGGACGCATATAACCTGGAGCATCCATTCCTTTCGCTCCCTTGTATTCATTATCTACGGTATTACTACGGTGTAAATAATGGAGATCGGAGAAATAGCTCCCTTTATTTTCCGCTTCCCGTCCTGTTTTCTTTCCTGTCTTCACAGTATCCTTTTCTCATACCGGGAGACTCCCGGATGAAAGGAGAAGTAAAATGCCTACCTGGCTGGGAATTCTGTTGCTTGGAAACCTTCTTGGCAGACGCCGCCGTTCCTTCGGCCGGAGCCTGCTCTTCGGCGGACTCCTGGGCTGGCTCTTCCACCGGAACTTCGACCTGGAAGAGATGCAGGCGGACGTATATAAGGCCGCCCGCAAAGTCCGCAAGGCTGTGAGGAAGGCGAAGCATGAATTCCGCGACATCGGCAGGGCCGTGCGGGATCAGGCCCAGATGAAAACAGATGAGCATGTCGACGCTGTCCTTGAGCAGGTCGAAGCCTCCCAGGCCCGGGATGAAGAGCGCCGCCGGAGAACAGATGAGAAGATCGCAGCCGCCCAGGCGAAGATAGAGGAGGTCCGCGCCCGCCAGGATGAACGCGAACAGCGGAAAGCGGAGCGGCTGAACAATACCTTTGAACGGATGGAAGCCCTTCGTGCCCGCCATCATGAACGGCAGCAGGAAATCGCTGAACATCTCGCCACCGTCCGCGCGGAAATTGCGGAGCGAAAGGCCGAACGGGAACAGCAGAAGGCAGAGCGGCTGAACAACACCTATGAACGGATGGAAGCCCTCCGTGCCCGCCATCAGGAGGTGCAGGCGGAACCCAAAGCCGAAGGCAATGAAGCCCTCCTCAACCGGGACCTGGTTGCGGAGCTGGAGCGGAACGCCCGTACCGCCGCCATGGCCGCAGATGTGCCGACCATCGACTTCCCGGAAGAAGAAAAGTACAATGCAAGCAGAAAATACTTTTCTGCTTGCCAATGAATACTTAAAACTTAAAACTTAAGACTTAAAAATAACATTGTTTTTCACTGTTATTATAAAACATGTGACTATCAAATCGAGTTGGGATTTCAAAGCAGCGCGGAATGCGTGACTGTAGGGACTGACTGTCTGTCACTGTTCTTGAAAAGAATGTGACTGAAAGTCTGTCCCTCTGTCATGCACTCCGCGCATTATTCCCGCTTCATTGCTCTGGCATTCACAGCGGTTTTGTGATATCTTTTGGATCAGGGAAAACAATCTGAAAAGCGGAGTTGATCGTATGTATTACCTGATCAAAGAGTCCCTGACACCCTGTGCGCCCGAAGATCTCGCCAAGGGCGGCGCCCAGTATGTGGCCGTGCTGACCACGGAAGAGTGGCAGCAGCGCCGGGACTGCTTTGACATGCTCATTGATATGGACATGGAAACCGTTCCGCCGCAAGAAACGAAAGCCATCGTGAACCAGGATTCCCTCACGGGCACCTTCTCCATTCCGGACAGGACGGACATCAGCGGCGCGCGCCATGCCTTCTCCTTTGCCCTGGATGAAAAGGGCATCGTCCTGGTGGATGACAACGGATATGCGGAGCAGCTGGTCCAGACCATCGCCCGCACGAAAAAATGGAAGCTGCCCGGGCTGGAGCGCTTCCTGTACGACCTGCTGGAAACCACCATCGGGCAGGACCTGGCCCTGCTGGAAAAGTCGGAGCACCGGCTGAACCAGCTGGAGGAATCCATCCTGCGGGGTGAGATCGAAAGCTATCCCGCCGAGATGAACGACATCCGGGGCAATCTCCTGGACCTGCGGATCCACTATGAACAGCTGATCGACTTCAGCCAGGAGCTGGAAGAAAACGAGAACGACTTCTTCCGGGATGAAAACCTCCGCTACTTCCATATGTTTACCGAGCGGGTCATCCGCCTGCAGGATATGGTTACCGGCCAGCGGGAATATGTGACCCAGCTGCGGGATCTGATTCAGTCCCATCTGGACGTGAGGCAGAACCGCATCATGACCGTGCTTACGGTTATCACCTCCATCTTCCTGCCCCTGACCCTTATCGCGGGCTGGTACGGCATGAACTTCCGCTATATGCCCGAGCTGGAATGGCGTTTCGGCTATCCGGTCATCATCGTGGTCTCCATCCTGATCGTGATCCTGTGCCTGTTCTGGTTCAAAAAGAAAAAGTGGATGTGAGATTAATTCAGAATTCAGAATTCAGAATTATTTTGGGTATTTGGAATTGTCCGAAAACTCATAACAATACGAACACAAACAATAAGCGGGTCCTGCGATGCAGGGCCCGTTGATTTTTGTTTCCCTTATTCCCATTTGATGTACTTGCTGTCTTCTCCCAAGTCCACGCTGACGTATTTTTCCGCGGTCATTTTCAGGTCAAACATATTCCGGAGCTCCGCCAGGCGCTTCATCATCGGGGAGGCATGGTGCGCGTCCAGGGCTGCCTGGTCCTTCCAGGTATCGAAGAGCAGGATAGTGCCCGGCTCATCCAGCGGCTGGAAGTACTCATACCGGATGCAGCCCGGTTCCCGGCGGATATCCGCCGCGATGCCTTCCGCTTCCATCTGCGCCACAAAGGATCCGGCGGCTCCTACCGAGCCGCGGTAGTATATCAGCATTGTAATCATGGTCGTTGTCCTCCTGCCATTCAGTATTTTATGCAGTTGTCCTCATTTCTCTTCCCTTCCATATTACCTGTTATCCCGCCGGAATTCAAGTGGGTGGATCAATATCAAAAAAAGGCCCTGCACCGCAGGACCTTTTGATTATATATCTGTCACAGTTCCGGAACCCGGACCAGCATCTGCTGCACGCTCATAATGTAGTTATCACCCGCACTGGTCAGGTTTTCATTAATGATTTGGATATTCTGCCACAATCCTTCTTTTGAAGGGATCATTTCCATCTGCATCTTTCTCATCAACCTGCCATACCATTCCCCGGGAATCTCCTGCCTGTTGAGCGAGCGAACTGTTGTGCCCAGTTCATTCCCATCCGCATCCAGCCACAGATAACAGCTGTTTCCGGGAATATCAAGCCCGCTGTAATAAGACACACAATATTTCCCTTCATACTCAGCGACATCCTCGAACCGCCGTCCCGTCTCAGGCTGCTTTTCCCAGAGGATCTCTCCATCAGCACTGAATTTAATCAGCGCCGTATACTCCCGCCAATCGTGAAAATCATTGGGGTGGTCGTAGTCTTTTACATGCTGTTTATGTACAGCCAGATAGCAACCATCGCTCGTCCGGAAGCACCCGTCCAGATCTGATATGTCCGTTGCTTCGCCGCGCTCTTCTGTCATGGATGGCAGGATCTTTTTCCAAAGCAGGTTTCCCTGCCAGTCTATTTTCATAATGATCGCATCGGCAAAAGATGCGCCCACGCCGGGATCCCGGCCTGTCATAACCAGGCCGTCATCCTCTGTAAGCGTCGCATAAAAAGCGCAGTCTGTCCGGAACCGGAAGTTTCCATCCCAGTCAATGAATTCCGTAAAACCGTTCTTTTCCCCGTAATGCTTCAGCAGCCCGCGGGAAATCACCTGCGTATTGTCCACAGACGCCCCGCTCGGGATAACTTCCCTTCCGGTATTTTTCCCATCCGGGGTAAAAAGCACGACTTTTTCTTCCATACGGACGGCAATATTTCCATCTTCCAGGACAACCACTTTATAAAACTCTTTTTCGTCCTGATCCACATACTCCCAGGATACGGTTCCATCCGGATTCACACACAGGAGCCTGGCCCTCTGCCGTTCAAAATCCGCTCCCCCTCTTCCACTGAAGATCATCCGTCCGTCAGGCAGTGTGTCCTGATAATTCACATAAATCAGGAGTCCGGTCCCGCCTCCGCCAATCTTCACTATATCATCCGCAAAACAGGCAGAGCAGGAGAATATGGATATAGACAGAAGGAGCAGTATTACCAGCAGCTTTTTTAACATGACAGGCACCTCCGGCAATAGAATGAAATATCCCTTCGCAATGAGAAATGTTGCCTTTATCAGCCATGAAATATAGGCCTTTGGCCAATGTGGTTATTCAGTTGGCGTAGCGTATTACAAGGGCCACCGCAAACAGGAACGTCAGGACAATAGCCGAATTCAGATACTTATCGATTTTCCTCATAAGTTTTCCTTTCTGAAGATCCGATCTGTGATCCATACTGTATTAATCACCATAAAACCAGTGTCCGTCCGGGATCCGGTACAGGTCCCTGATGGGACTCACTCCTATTTCTGCTTCGTCTGCAAAGCGCGTCTGCTCTCCTTTGAAGAACCAGCAGGGGAAAACACCTGCATGGTACTCATCTGTTCCATCCTCGTCAAATTCGAAGAAATGAGCCACGGAGATTTCAGCGATTTCGTTGGTAATGCGCATGTTTTCCGGAAGCGACTTGAATTCATTCCGGTATTTCCCTGAGCAAAGCTCTGTCGCTTCCTCCCGGGAAAGTGTTTTTGTTAACGGCGTTGTCTCATTGACCCGGTCAATCACACAGGACAGCTCAAGGGAAGCAATCCCGTCCCGCGTAACCACCACAGCAACCTGCGGCATTCCCGCGGTTTTAATGCCGTTCAGCACCTGGCGGTAGGTCAGGTAATAGGCGTCGATATCCTTGGTAAAAGAATCAAAGTATTTTACTTTGGGTTCCCCTGCAAAGGCCTCGCGCATTTCCTTTGTGATCCTGCTGAGATCCTCATGGGAAAGCGAGACAGCCAGATCCGGTTCCAGGTCATCTATGTCCAGGACGGCAATCAGGGCGTCAGCCTTTTCCCGTGCCTCTTCCAGGGAAAAGCCTTCCATGTCCGTGCATTCCATGGTTCCGAGATCCCACTGGAGATAAGTCAGCACCTGGCTGTAATACTCCATGCGGGCGTCTCCATACATCAGGCTCTGGCCTGAAGGAATGTACAGTTCGCAGCCATCCTGGAATTCAAACCTGTACCAGTCTTCTATTTCCCTGCCGTCCACCTTCTGATACTCTTTTGATTTCACCCCGGAAGCATTGAACATCTCCGGCGTATAAGCTTTATGAAAATTCCTGTAGGTAACGTCATAGCAGAACAATTGATTCCCGGGCTCGATAATCACCGCGTTTTCCGCGTTGAACTCCATAACCCCGGTACCTGCCGTTTCCGCCAGTATATTGTTCACACTGATCATCATCACCAGCGTCAGGATACAGAAACAAATAATTTTTCGACTCTTCATACTTCTTCCTTTCTCCGTCGGGGTAGATTTGCTTGTCATAAAATAAGAACGAAAAAAGGCCTTGTTCTGTTCCGGACACAAAAAGAAGGCCGGTATTTCCGGCCCTCCTGTATTTACTGCTCCTGTGCTTCGCTCAGGCTGAAGGACGCCATTTCATTCATATCAACATACACCATCACGTCATCATTCAGCAAAAGACTGTTTTTATGGTTGTTCTGCCGGATCGGCACCTGTCCGATGGTTTCAATGCTGCCGTCCGGTTTGCGCCGGATGATCTGCCCTTTCTTGACAAGGAAGTACATATCCCCGTCCTTCATGATCATTCCGCCGGATCCATGAGGCAGTTCATCCACCTTTGTCAGCTTTCCGCTGTCCCAGTCCAGGGTGCACAGGGAGAAGATCCCGCCGTCCTTCTGCTGGATAACCCAGGTCGTTCCATCTTCTTCAATCCAGTAGCTGAATATTCCGAATATGCTCGAAACAGAGCGGCAGGAAAGCTTCATCGTCGAAAGATCCAGCCTGCACAGCAGTTCTGTTTCTGAATTTTCGTTTGGATACACCTTCCAGAATAACCCGCAGGGCGTATTCCGCATGGAGCTTATACTCCAGCCCCGGCCCAGATGGGCAGTTTTCTTAAAACCCGGTATGGCAACCCCGTCCAGCGGAGCCCCGCGGCCGTTTTCGCCAATGCCGGTAAACTGATAATTCTCTTTATTAACCGTATACAGAACGCCTTCCACCGCGACAAGGCCCTCATAATCCGGCCATTCATAACCGCTCTCATACAGGGTCAGCTCCTGATCACCCGGTTTCCAGGACCAGACGCCCGCTCTCCCTGTCAGGACATAAACCGTATCATCAATCCCGGTAATTTCCAACATGTTGTATTTGGAAAACTTTACATATTCCGCCGCAGCCGCCCCTGTCAGGCACAGCAGGCAGGCCACAGCAATCAAAAGGATACAGATACTCTTTTTCATCTTATTTCTCCATCCGTTATTTCTTCAGTTCAAGCGTCACAGGCGGCACACCGTCATCGCCTTTTTCCTCATCTGCCAGCTGGAACCGGATCCGTTCCGGGATGCTGTCGGCGGAAATCATGCTGGTGATACAGACCTGAGGCGATTGATCCGTATCAATGCTGTGGCTCATATTGATGCCATCCGGATACTCATTTCCGTTCTCATCCGTCCAGACAGGACGAATATAATCCTTCCGGTATTGCATGTGGCCCTGATCGGTAAAATCCAGGTAAAGGTACACGCCGGCCGCTGTCTTCGCCGCCTTCACGCTGTCCAGGTGCAGGCCGAAGATCACATAGTCCTCCGGAATCTGATACTCAACCGGCTCTGACTGGAGGGACATGGGGATCATCACATCCACCAGGGCATCCCCGATATCCTTCGTGTCCCCTGTCTCCAGGTCCACTTCCTCCACCCACAGGGACAGCTGGGCCGGAAGTTCCAGCACTTCCTGCGCCGCGACAGATTCATTGTCCGGATATACGATTCCGCTTGTGCTGAAGTATACGAGGCGACCTTCCTCGTCATACATGACGTCATACATTCCGCCGCCGACATCATAGGGATCCTGCATATGCAGCCGCGCGCCGACAGAGTACAGCGGGCAGTTCAGCTTTTTAGCCACATCAATCCAGGTGGTCTCCGGATCCACGCCATACAGTTTCGCCAGCATCTCACCGAATTCATCATTGTTGCTGAGGGTATCCTCATAGAAATAGTCCATTACAATAATGGCCCTGCTGCCGTCCGCCGTGGTCACCAGGGTGGAGGCCATGGCCTCCTGCTCATCCGCGAACAGGCTCTGCACGGTAAAGGCCACCGGGCCGACGGTAAAGGTCTGTTGTTTCGTATTGTCCATAATCTCCTGGGCTTCCTTTGTTACCGCATCTGTGTCGCCGTAGAAGATCTCAAAGAAGTCTCCCCAGCCCAGGGTCTTTGTGGCGGCGATGGCAATGGCCATGGTCGCCAGGATAATGCATGCCGTTATCAGCACCGCTCTCACGGTAATACGCCTCACGGGTTCTTCCTCCCTTACGGAGCGGGCGGCTGTCATCAGCGCGTCACGGCACTTATCGGGCGTCGCCTTGAAGGTGTCCCGCAGGTTCAGGTTTTCCATATCACGCTTCATTCCGCTTTCAGCTCCTTTCTCAAAGCTTCTTTTCCCCGGCGAAGGCGTCCCTGGAGGGTGGCCGGCGGGATCCGCAGCGCTGACGCTGCCTCCTCATAGGTCATCCCTTCCGAATAGCAAAGGACAAGCGGCAGCCGCAGCTTTTCCGGCACAGCCGCCAGTGCGATCGCCAGGTCAGGGTCCGGAACGGAAGCGTATGTCCCTTCGGGAATCTCTTCCAGTGGAACGTTCCTGCGATGCTTTCTCTGTGCGTCGTAACACACGTTGATCAATATACGGACAATCCAGGTGCGGAAGTATTTCTCTTCCTTCAGCCTGCTCCGTTTTTCCCAGGCTTTGAGGGCGGCATCCTGCAATGCGTCCTGCACATCGTCATCGTTCCGCAGAATCGACCAGGCTACCCGGTACATCATGTCCGTGCAGGCTTCGATCTCCGCGATAAAGAATCCCCTGTCCACAGCTTCAGCTCCTCGTTCTGTAACGTTACATACATTAGACGGTCCGGAAGGCCAAATCCGGACACACGGGCAAAAAAAATCAAGCCCAACAAGACAAGGGGACGGTTCTTTTGTCTTGCTCAAAAAAACACTGGCAATGAAACAAGACGAAAGAACCGTCCCCTTGTCTGGTGCTTTCTTTCAGAATTCAGAATGATGACCGGCTTTTCGCAGTTTGGTTTCCGTCATGCGGAAACTCATATCCACCAGGGCGGTGATCTCCTCCCGCCCCGCGGAACCGTCCAGCAGGATGGTGATCCATTTATCCTTGTTCATGTGGTAGGCCGGGCGGAAACCCGGCTTTCCCCGGAGGGAGCCCATCAGAACCGGATCGCACTTGATATTCACAATATCTGTTTCCCCATCCCGGTTCATGCCCAGGGTCCGGTACGGGATCTTCATCATGATCCCGAACCATTTGCGGTTGTCCGTGTGGCGGAAAACGCAGGTCACATCATCCCGGGAAAAGGGATAGTCCGGCTCCACGCTGAAGGCGTCAAAGATATAATCCGTCAGTTCCTGCCTGGTCATACCGTCCCTGCTTTCAGGAGATTCTCCGCGTTGCGCATGGTCACGTCCAGGGCGTATTCTTCCTCCACGTTGTCAAACAGCCAGCGGACGCCTTCCTCCACTACCGGCCTGCGGGCGCCGGGCCGCATCCCGTGCATATCACTGCCGATAAAGGAAATCAGCTTTTCCTTTGCCATCCACTGGGCCTGTTCCCGGGTGACCGGGTTGATGTTCCGCTCCAGGTCAAAAGCGTTCACCTGCATCAGGACGCCGCTGTCCGCCAGTTCCCGGACGAGATCCCGGTCATCCTGCAGGGCACGGTAGCGCTCCGCGTGCGCCAGGATGGGCTTCAGTCCCCGCTTCTGCAGCTGGGCCAGGTTCGTGCGGAATTTCTCTGGCCGCTCATGGCAGCCCGAGTATTCCAGGAACTCCGTCAGCACATAGTTTGTGCCGTTCATCCGGAAGGCTTCCATGCGGAAAACCCGCTCCGCCAGCACCCAGGCGCAGTACCACTCCGTGCCCAGGTACAGCCGGATCTCCGGCACTTCTTCCGCCGCCCGTTCCTTCAGCAGTTCAAACTTTTCCCGCACCCCGGCTGCCACGGGCAGGAAATTGTTGTTTTCCCGGCCGTAGTGCGGCGTGGCAAACACAGCCACCGCGCCCTGATCCCGGTCCGCCTGGAGCATGCGGATGGCTTCCGTCATGCTCTGGGCTCCGTCGTCCGCGCCGTAGATAATATGGCTGTGGATATCAATAAAACTGTGCTTCTCCATCTGCTATATCCTCAATGTCCAGCACTTTGAAGCCGGCCTTCACCGCCGCTTCCGTGAAAAGGCCCTGCCCCGGAATCTTCCTGCCGGAGAAGGAGCCGTCATAAATCATTTTCACCCCGCAGCTGGGACTGCGGGACTGGAGAACGATCAGGTCCGGTTTTTCCCGCTTCGCCAGCTCCAGGCCTTTTTCAGCCCCCAGCCGGAAAGCGGCGTCCACGTTCTCCCCCGCCGCGTTCATCACGGTTCCGTTCACAATCTCCGCGGACGGCCGGGGCACCGGCAGCCCGCCCAGCACCTCCGGACAGACGGGAATCACCGTATGTCCCTCCAGCAGGTGCAGCAGCTTCTCATTCCGGTTGTTGCCGCCGTTGTATTTGCAGTTTTCGCCCAGCAGGCAGGCGCTGACCATGATCTTCATCATTCATTCTCCGAAGACGGTATTTACTCTTTGGATTTCCTGTACTCGTTCTCCTCGAACAGCGGAAGGCGGATTCCCTTGTAGTAGGCTTCCAGCCCGGCAATATGATCTTCCGCGAACAGTTCCGGCACCTCGTCCTTTCCGAAGAAACGAAGCTCAAAGGACTCCTCGTCAATCCTCGGTTCACCGCTGACCACTTCCGCGGTATACATGGCGGAAATCACATGCGCCGCGTCTCCGTTGGCCCAGACCATATCATGGTTGTGGAAGATGCCCAGGAAACCGGTCAGCTTCACTTCCAGTCCGGTTTCCTCCCGGGCTTCCCGCACAGCAGCCTGCGCGTAGGTCTCGTTCATTTCCACCAGTCCGCCGATCAGGCCCCATTTTCCGTTATCCGAACGGCGCTGGAACAGCACTTTGCCGTCCTTTTCAATCACCACGCCCGCGCAGTTCAGGATCAGTTTGCGGGGGCCGGTCAGTTTCCGAAGTTCGTGAATGTAATCCATAAGAATTGTTCCTTTCGTCACAAATGAAATATCTGTCTTCGACAGATGTGAAATGTGCTTCGCACGTGAAATATTTGACTTCGTCAAATGTGAAATATTCTGCTTCGCAGAATGTTCAAAAGTATCTTACACATTCGCCGTGAGGCGAATATTTCATATATGCCGCAGGCATATATTTCACACGGCGAAGCCGTATTTCACATTGGCCGAAGGCCAATATTTCATTTACTATTCAACCTTTCAGCACCCGCATCACTTTACCGACAGCGCCCGGTACTCTCCCGGCGCCATGCCCTTTTCCGCCCGGAAGACCCGGTTGAAGCTGGAGATGCTCTGGAAGCCGGAGCGCATAGCCACCTCGGTCAGGGTCATTTCTTCGTCCGCCAGGAGTTCCGTGGCCTTTTCCATGCGGATCATATTCAGCCACCGGCTGTAGTTGGTACCGGTCACGCTGCGGAAGATCCGGGAGAAATAATCCTTGCTGATGCCTGCCATCTCCGCCATCGCAGCCTGGGACAGGTCGTCCGCCGTCAGGTTGTTCTTGATATAATCCGTGACCGTCATCATCCGGCGCATCACCGTATCGGTATAGCTGTAGGTGTCCCCGCCGTGAAGCTCAGGCGCGAACTCGTCCCGGTGACGGTCCAGCGTCAGCATAAACTCCATCAGCAGCATACAGCAGCGGAGTTCCCGGTCCGGCCCTGCCTCAAACCAGATCTCTTTCATTTTCTCCGCGATCACCCGCAGCTTGCCTACCAGTTCCGGATGGGCATTGATGCACAGCACGTGCAGGTTTCGGTAGAAATGCATGATCCGCTGCAGGTCAAACAGGGAATTCATAAAGGTATTGCTGAACTGGATCACCAGCGATTCCTTCCGGTCCGCGTCGATGATCTCATGCACCTCCATAGGCCACATGAGCAGGAAATCGCCTTCCACCAGTTCATAGGTGCTCTGGTTCACCCGGAAGACGTTCGTCTTCCCGGGACCCACCAGCAGGATTTCGCCATAGGAATGCCAGTGGGCCTGGTAGCTCCGCTTTTCATAACCCGTGGAGAGGTTAAAGGCGCTCACCCGGTCAAACCCGTAGTTTTCATATTGGCTGTAATCCATGGCGTTATCCTCCGTTCCCCTCCATTAAACCGCCGGATAAGCCGGAAGTCAAGGCGGAAGGCTGTACAAAAAGTAAGAAGCCGCAGGTCAAAAAATGGGCAGTTTTTTCCCGGACCCCGGCTTTACAATACAATCGAAATTAGGGAAAACCGGAGGGATCGCCATGAATCAGAATCAGTTTGCCCACCGCCGTGCGGCCGCCCGTATCCAGCTGCTGAACCCGGACGGAACCCCCGCGGCCCGTCAGCAGGTCCGTGCCGATCAGGTATCCCACCAGTTTCTGTTCGGCTGCGGCGCCTTTGACGCCGTTGCCCTGATGAAATCCCAGGATGAAAAGCAGCAGGCCTTCCTGAGCCAGCGAATGGACAAGTGGCTGAAGCTTTTCAACTACGGCACCCTGCCTTTCTACTGGGGACGGTACGAGCCGGAAGAAGGCAAGACCGCCTATCCGGAAACCATCGCCGCCGCCAGATGGCTGCGGGACAACGGCGTCCAGGTCAAGGGACATCCCCTGTGCTGGCACACCGCCTGCGCACCCTGGCTCCTGAAATACTCCAATGAAGAGATCCTCCGCCGCCAGCTGGAGCGTATCCGCCGGGACGTAAGCGCCTACAAGGGCGTCATCAACCTCTGGGATGTGATCAACGAAGTGGTCATCATGCCCGTGTTTGACCGGTATGACAACGCCATCACCCGCATCTGCGTCGAAAAAGGCCGGGTCGTCCTGGTGAGGGAGGTTTTTGCCGCCGCGAAGGAAACCGATCCGGACGCTGTGCTGCTGATCAACGACTTCAACACCAGCGAAGCTTATGCCCAGCTGATTGAAGACCTGCTGGAAGCGGATGTGCCGATCAGCGCCATCGGTATCCAGAGCCACCAGCACCAGGGCTACTGGGGACTGGAAAAGCTGAACACCGTACTGGAGCGGTTCTCCCGCTTCGGTCTCCCGATCCACTTTACGGAGAACACCCTGATCTCCGGCGACATCATGCCCGCCCACATCGTGGACCTGAACGACTGGCAGGTGGACGAGTGGCCCAGCACGCCCGCCGGCGAAGAGCGCCAGGCCCGGGAGATCAGCGAAATGTATTCCGTCCTCTTCTCCCATCCGCTGGTGGAAGCCATCACCACATGGGACTTCAACGACGGCTGCTGGCTGAAGGCGCCCTCCGGCTTTGTGCATGAGGACAACACCGAAAAGCCCTCCTATCATGCCCTGATGGGTCTCATCCACGGCGACTGGGAAACCCATGAAAACCTGGTGACGGACGAGAACGGCTTCGTGACCCTCACAGGGTTCAAGGGCGATTATGAGCTGAAGACTGATAATGGCAGTGTTAAGCTCACGCTGGACGGGAAGAGCACCAATTCACAATTCATAATTCATAATTCATAATTATGATTTGTTGATTTACCAAGGTTTAACTTTCAAAGGAACACGGATGTATTCGTCACACTATATCATTTTTCAGTTTTAAGTTTTAAGTTTTCAATATTCATTAAAAACTCCAAAGGAGTTTCCTATGTTCCATACTGCTGGCCGTGGAAGGCGGCAAATGACCATGAATATGACAGAAGGCAAGCCCCTGGCGCTGCTTTCTGTTTTTGCGCTGCCGCTGCTCATCGGCAACCTGTTCCAGCAGGCCTATAACCTGGCGGACTCCATGATTGTGGGCCAGCTGCTGGGCGCGGACGCCCTGGCGGCAGTCGGCGCCACCGGTTCCATCTCCTTCCTGTTCTTTTCCATCTTCAACGGCATCAGCGGCGGCTGCGGGATCGTCACGGCCAAGTTCTTCGGTGCCCGGGAAGACAAGATGGTCTGCAAGGCCATCGCCAACTCGGCCTATATCACCCTGCTGACTTCCCTGCTCACCGGTACGCTGGCCTTCATCATGGTGCCCACCGTGCTGACCTGGATGGGCACCCCGGCGGAAATCCTGCCGGACGCCATCACCTACATGCGGATGACCTCCGCTTCCGTGCCGCTCATCGCCATCTACAACTACGCGTCCTCCATGCAGCGGGCCCTGGGAGACTCCCGTACGCCGCTGTATTTCCTGGTTTTCTCCTGCCTGCTCAACGTCGGCCTGGACCTGCTTTTCGTGGGTGCCTTCGGCATGGGTGTATTCGGCGCGGCGTTTGCCACCATGCTGTCCCAGCTGCTGGCCGGTTCCGGATCCCTGCTCTACGCCTTCCGCAGGAATCCCTACTTCCGCATGAACAAGTCTTCCCTGGCTTTTGACAAGTCCATCTCGAAGCAGGCCATCCACCTCGGCCTGCCCCTGGCGCTGCAGTGGAGCCTCATCGCTATCTCCACAACGGCGCTTCAGTCCGTGGTCAATACCTTCGGCCCCACCGCCATGGCCGCCTATACTGCCACCAACCGCCTGGAGCAGCTGGTGCAGCAGCCCTTCGGCTCCATGAGCATGGCGCTGTCCACCTATACCAGCCAGAACATGGGCGCCGGCAAGAACAAACGGATCCGGGAAGGCTTCCGGGACAGCCTGCTGGCCATGCTCGCCGTGGCAGGCCTCATGCTGGTGGTTATGCAATTGTGGGGCGGCTCCCTGGTCGGCATGTTCGTCAAGGAAACGGACGTGATTGCCCTGGGGCAGAAAGCCCTGCGGATTACCAGTTGCTTCTATGCCTTCCTGGGCATCATCTACGTGGCCCGGGGCGTGCTGAACGGCGTGGGCGACGCCATCTTCTCCTTTATCAACGGCATTGTGGAAATCGCAGGCCGCGTCGGCCTGCCCCTGCTACTCCTCCACCTGACAACCGCCGGCGTCTGGTCCATCTGGATCACCGCGGGCGTCACCTGGATGCTGGCGGGAATATCGTGTGTGTTAAGATATATAACGTGGCGGAAAAAACTGGAGAAAAAGGATGCAACAATTCAGAATTAAGAATTCAGAATTCAGAATTATTGGATGACAGTCCTTGTATGGATTTATTCATGGCATATGGGAATTATTTAATTATGAATCATGAATTATGAATTATGAATTGATTTTACCGGAGGTAAAAAATGATCAAGACCTTGTGGCGGCTCAGTCGTGAAGCCATCCGATACAGGACGCTGTATATTGTCGCGATTCTGTCCACCCTGGCCCTGACAGCAGTCAACCTGACCGCGCCGAAGCTGCTTTCCGCTATGACAGGACTGGTGGAAAAAGGCCTGACCGAAGAAGGACTGCATACCATCGGCCTGATGACCGCGGCGCTGGTGGCCCTGTACCTGCTGCGGATCCTCTTCCGCTTTCTCAGCAACTACCTGGCCCATAAAGCTGCCTGGTACCTGGTAGGCGACCTGCGCACCCGGACCTATGACAAGCTGGAGCATATGCACCTGGGCTATTTCCACGACAAGCAGACCGGCGACCTGATGAGCCGGATCGTCAATGACACCCGGGACTTTGAGCTGCTCTACGCCCACATGATCCCGGAATCCATCACCAACCTGGTCACTTTCACCGGCGTACTCATCGTACTGCTGACCATCAACTGGAAGCTGGCGCTGATCACCTGCGCGCCGATCCCCCTCATCTTCCTCTCCGGCATCATCTTCTCCAAAAAAGTCCGCCCCTTCTTCCGGATTTCCCAGAAGAAAATGGGCGAACTCAACGGCAAACTCCAGGACAACCTCTCCGGCATTCACGAGATCCAGTCCTTCGGCCGGGAGGAATATGAAACAGAACAGGTAAACGAGCATAACTTTGAACACATCCGGGCCATGCTGCAGGCCCTGAAGCTCAGCGGCATCTTCCATCCTTCCGTGGAGTTCCTTTCCTCCATCGGCACGATCCTGGTAGTGGGCTTCGGCGGCTACCTGGCCTATAAAGAAGGCCTGAGCGTGGCGGACATCGTGGCCTTCCTGCTGTATCTGGGCCTGTTCTACGGCCCGGTCACCGGCCTGGCCAACCTGCTGGAGAATATGCAGCAATCCATGGCCGGAGCGGAGCGCGTGCTGGCCGTGCTGGATGCGCCTACGGAGATTCAGGACCTGCCGGACGCCGGACCCCTGAAGGACGTGAAGGGCGAAATCACCTTTGACCACGTCAGCTTCTCCTACGGGGAAAACATCCCCGTGCTGAAGGACGTTTCCTTTGTGTGCAGGCCGGGCCAGATGCTGGCGCTGGTGGGTCCCACCGGCGTGGGCAAAACCACACTCACCCAGCTGATCTCCCGCTTCTATGAGCCCACGGCCGGCCGGATCCTGCTGGACGGGCAGAATATCCGGCACGTGACCCTGGACAGTCTCCGGCAGAACATCTCCCCGGTGCTGCAGGACACCTTCCTCTTCAACGGCACCATCGCGGAAAACATCGGCTATGCCGTGCCAGACGCCTCCATGGAGGAGATTGAGGCCGCGGCAAAGGCTGCGAAGATCCATGATGATATCATGGCCATGCCCGACGGCTACAAGACCCTGGTCGGCGAGCGGGGCCTGCGCCTCTCCGGCGGCCAGAAGCAGCGGGTTGCCATTGCCCGGGCCATCCTGCGGAAGTCCCCGGTCATTATCCTGGATGAAGCCACTGCCTCCGTGGATGTGGAGACGGAGCAGCAGATCCAGCAGGCCATCGCCGGCGTGGCCGGAACCCGCACCATCATCGCCATTGCCCACCGGCTGTCCACCATCCGCAACGCCGACCAGATCCTCGTGATTGAGGAAGGCCGGATTACGGAGCGCGGCACCCACGATGAGCTGGTGAAGCTGGGCGGAAGCTACAGCCGGATGAATAACATTCAGGCAAACTGAATGTTATTCACACGGCAATGCAGAATTCAGAATGCAGAATGCAGAATGATATAAACTTCAACCTATGCAGCATGTTGGACAATCAACATGCTGTTTTTTGATGCGCACCGCCAGGCGGAATGTGACAGAGGGACAGACCAACTGTCATCATTCCGAAGGAACGTGACAGTTGGTCTGTCCCTGCTGTCACGTTCCGTTTCTGCGCTCCGCGGTCGAAATAATTCTGAATTTGTAAAAACTCCCTTTGGGCCTTTTTACACTATTTCCCAGAACATGGTGGCGATTTCAAACTCCAGGTCCGCCTTGGCGCAGGCCATGATGGCCTCCTCGCTGGGGCCGGCAGTCTCCTTGCCGCAGTAAGCCCCGCCGTAGGGATTCCACATTTCCTGCTCCTGCTTCCATTCCTTCCGGAAGTCTGCAATCTTCTCCCGGACGTTCGCGATCTTCCTCTCCGCCATATTCAGCACGCTCCTCATATTTCCGGTTCTTCCGCTGATCCTGTATTCCATGACTGCCACCTGTCCTTTCTTTTTTTCTGTTTCCCTCGGTTCATGTACATCATAGCGTAATAAATGTTGCAAATTTGCCCCATTTTTGCTAGAATCCAAAAAAGTTAAAATTTTCGTAATTTTTTTGTTGGAGAAAAGAAAGGGTTGTACAGGACATGAACAACCAGAAAAAGTATCTTCACTTTCAGCTGATCCAGATCCTGAAGGAGGAAACCGACAGCGAACATCCCATGCGCCAGAAGGACCTGGTGCAGCGCCTGGGCGTGGACCGGGGCACGGTCAGCCGCGCCCTGGGAGACCTGCTGGATGACCCGCTGAGCAGCCGGGTCCGCTCCGTCAACCTGGAAAAAGAGCCGGAAGACGGGGACGAGGACAAGCGTTCCTATCATTCCAATGTTTACTATGACCATGAATTCTCCACCGCGGAGCTGCGCTGGCTGATCGACGGTATCCTCTTCAGCCGCAACGTGCCCCATGCCCAGCGGGACGAACTGATCGGAAAGCTGATTGCCCTGGGCGGCCGGCAGTTTCGCCAGACTCGCTCCATGGCAAAAGTCCGCCTCCTTTCCGGCGACGAACCGACGAACAAGGAACTGTTCAGCAATATTGAACTGATCAACAAAGCCATTGAGGAGCAAAAGAAGATCTCCACCATCTACTGCTTTATGGGGCCGGATTTCACCCTGGAGCCCTCCGCCTCCTCCTCCAAAGGTCCCCAGATCCTGAATCCCTACGCCATGGTGGTGCGCAACGGCTTCTATTTCCTCATCTGCAGCAACAACAAATACAACAGCCTGACCCATTACCGCATCGACCGGATGACGGAAGTGAAAATCCGGAAGGAGCCGGTAAAACCCATCCGGGAACTGGAGGGGTTCAAAGCCGGCTTTGATATCCAGGAATACATGAGCCACAACATCAACATGGCCTTCGGCAAGCCGGAACGAGTTACCTTTATTGCCAAACCCAAGGCCGTGAGGGAGATCATCGACGCCTTCGGCCGGGGTGTGACCTTTACCCGCCGAAAGGACGGAGACCTGGACTGCGTGGTGTATGTACCGGAATACGATATGGAGCGCTGGGTGCTCCAGTTTGGGGATATCGTAACGGTCACCGGGCCGGAAACGCTGTTGGAGAAACTCAGGAAGTATTCTATGATTCTCGCAGAAAAGTATGCAAAAGAGGCTCCTGCGGAGCCCCAATGAATAAGAGTGTCATTCCGACCGGAGGCGTAGCCGTAGTGGAGGAATCCCTTACTATATTTCTATTAAGGGATTCCTCGACTTCACTTCGTTCCGCTCGGAATGACACTTTTATGCTTCATACAGCATTTAGGATAAGTATTACTATCAGGCTTATTCCACCTTACTCATGATTCTCTTATGAATGATTACTTTTTCTTATAGTTCTTGGAATAAGTGTATACCATCACAATCAGGCTGAGGGTGAGGATAGCCAGGACGAAGGAAAGCATGGCCGTTGTGTTCAGGCTGCTGCCGAACATATCCGCCTTGAAGGTGAAGACCTCCTTCAGGACCTGAACGAACTCGCCCTGGTCCAGGCCGCCGATGCCGTTGTCAATGTGGCCCAGCACGCCGCCCAGCAGCACATTCCGGAGCAGGATGGTGATATGGCTGGCCGGGAACAGGTTGCACACCGTCCGGACCCCGCCGGAGAACTGGGAAACCGGGATATAGGCGCCGATCACAAAACCGGACACAGCGGACAAAATGCCGAAGAAGGCGGAAGACGCGGAGCCGGAGCGGAAGAACAGCACAATGTTCATGAACAGGGCGGTGGAGGAAACGCAGCCCAGGGCAGTCACGCCGTAGGCGCCGAGGATGCCACTCAGGCCCAGGTACAGGTTCCCCCGCAGCTGCAGGATCACCAGACCCGCGGTGAGGATCACGGAGGTCATCACGATGGCGGACAGGGCGGAAGCGGTGAAGTAAGCCAGCACGATCTGTCCCCGGCTCACCGGTGTTGCCAGGATATCCTGGTCCACCCGGGTTTCCCGGTCGCTGGTCACGGTGCGCAGGCAGCTGAAGGGCACGGTGATTGCCGCGGATCCGAGGATGCCCACCAGGAGCTTGATGTCCGTGAACATCTTCAGGTCATCGTCCATCACCAGTTCCCGGACCATCGGCATTTCCGCCAGCGCCTGGTTGATCGCGTCCACAAAGGTATTCCGGAGGAACAGCAGATACAGGACAAACACGATAACGGAAGTCAGCAGCGAGAAAAGGATCGCCTGCCTGTCCTTGAAATAAACCAGCATGTTGCGCTTTGTCAGTCCCAGATACATCTTCATACTGCCATCTCCCTTCCGGTCAGGTTAAGGAATACGTCATCCATGGTGCCCTTGAGCACTTCATAATCCGTGATCTGCTCCCGGTTCCTGTAGAGGAAGTCCGTCACGGAATCCGCGTAGTAAACGTTGTAGTGGTCCGCCTCGTAGGTCCAGACGCAGCCATCCAGCAGGCTGCTGCGGGCTTCGTTCTGTTCCGCGTACCATACCAGCTTCGGGGAGGTATGGCGGCTCTTCAGCTCCGAGGGAGAGCCGGAGGCAATCACATGCCCCTTGTCCAGGATAACCACCCGGTCCGCTTCCGCGGTTTCCTCCATGTAGTGGGTAGTGAGGAAGATGGTCATGTTCTGCTCTTCCCGCAGCTTCCGGATGTGATTCCAGATCATCCGGCGGGACTTGGGATCCAGGCCGGTGGTGGGCTCATCCAGGAAGAGGATCTTCGGCTGGTTGATCAGGGCCCGGACGATGTCCACCCGGCGGCGCTGTCCGCCGGAGAGCCGGTCGTACTTCCGGTTCCAGATCTCGTTCAGCTCAAAGCCTTCCATGAAGGGCTCGATGCGCTGCAGAACCTGCTTTTTGTTCAGGCCGTAATAGCTGCCTCGGGTGAAGAGGTTTTCCTTCACGGTCAGCTCCCGGTCCAGCACCGAGTTCTGGAACACGATGCCGATCAGGTTCCGGATCGCGTCATCCTCCCTGCCCAGCTCGTGATCGTAGACCTTCACGCTGCCGGCGGTTTTATCCAGGATCGTGCAGAGGATGTTGATCGTTGTCGTCTTCCCCGCGCCGTTTTCCCCCAGCAGGGAGAAGAACTCTCCGCTGCCGACTTCAAAGGAGATCCCGTCCACCGCGGTATGCTCTTTATACTTTTTCATCAGGTGATCCACCGTAATTGCCTTGTCCATCCTCAGGCCTCCTTCTGCTTGGTACGGATGTACCCTAACAGAAAAAAAGGCAGAAAAAAAGAGCAGATCGACCAACATGCATTTTCATGCGACCAACCTGCATAACTAATTCAGAATTCAGAATTCAGAATTAGCTAAACCAAGACGCGTTGGATTATCCAAAGCGTATAGGTATCATTCCTGTATGCATCCGGGGAGTAAACAGGTACTCCTTACATCCAAACTGTCATTCTGAACAAGGGCACTTGTGCCCGTGTTGAAGAATCTCCTCCGGAGATATAAATCATCCATTCAAAGGAACATCATTTGTCAAAAGATCTATCTAATTCTGAATTCTTAATTCTGAATTCTGAATTGAGTTTATTCCTCGTCCCGGATCTCGTTTATCGCCTCATTGATTTTCTTTTCATCCGCCTTGTTCATCCACAGGGAACCGAGCCAGACGAAACCGTAAATCAGCACATACATGCCGCCGATCACGGCCAGTTCCCCGGCGGTTTCATACCAGCCGAAGAGATAACCGCAGCCGGCCACCACCAGGAACAGGAAAAGGAAATGGAGCACAATCCGGAGCCTGGACCGGGAGACGCTTTTCCCCTCGTCCTCCAGGAGAAACAACGTCGCCAGGGAACACAGGAAGCCGGTCAGGATAATGGACAGGGGAATATACCACTGCCACCGGAGCATTTCAGCGCCGGTATTCAGATGGTTAATCAGGCCCTGTACGCCCACGCCGAACAGGATGCCGGTGGAGATCATCAGCGTCTGGCTGAAAATAATTTTCCACTTCTTCATGCTTACACCCCCAGCTTCTCCTTCAGTTCCTTCACATAGCCCCGGGAAATAATGATCTGTTCCCCGTTCAGCAGCTCCGCCCGCATCCGGCCGTTCAGCTCGCTTTTGACGGAGCGGATCTTCCGGATATTGACGATCATCGCCTTGGCACTGCGGAGAAAGCGGCTGTCCAGCAATTCTTCCAGCTCATACAGCCGGTACTTCGTCTCATAGCAGCCGCCCTTGGTATACACAAAGGAGCGCTTGTCCACAGACTCAATATAGTAGATCTGGTCCGTGCGGCACATCATGGTTTTGCCTTCCGCCTGGACCGGCACCGTCCGGCACTGGTTCTCCAGCAGGTCCACCGCGCTCCGGATACTGTCCGTAAGCTCTGCCACCCGGATGACGGCGTTTTCCTCCTCGTCCGGGTGAATGCGCTTTACCTCAACCTTCATTGTGCTTTTCTCCGATGCTTATTGCTGCGGCAGTTCTTCATAGAATTTCACGGCGGCGCTGATTTCCTCCGCGGTGGGATGATCCTTGGCGATACCGCCCACCAGCTTGAAGGGGCCGAAGGTGTCAAAGCCCTGGCACCAGTAGGAGCCGATCAGCGTGCACTTTTTCGCCTCCACCACCTGGCGGATCGTCTTCAGGAAATCACCCTTCTTGGCGCCCTGGGTATAAATGAGGAAGACGTTCTTCCCCTCCGGCAGGCACTCCTGGGCAAAAGCCAGCACCTGTTTCGCGTAGCCGCCGTAATAGATGCCGGAGGCCAGGCCGATCCTGTCATAGCCGGACAGATCCGCCTTCTGCACTTTGGTCACGTCAATCAGGGTAACGTCGTTCTTTTCCGCGATGGCGTCCAGCAGTTTCCGGGTATTTCCATGATGCTCGGAATAGAAAATGATTGCAGTTTTCATAGCTTCTTCCTCCCTGCTCAACAAGACAAGGGGACGGTTCTTTTGTCTTGTTGCATTTCATTCATTCTTTGATTGAGCAAGACAAAAGAACCGTCCCCTTGTCTTGTTCCCTGGAATTCATCCACGCCTGACCCATTCAATAACAGCCTTGCTGATCCCAGTCAACCGAGAAATCTGACGGATAGACAAACCAGCCTTCAACGCTTTTTTTATTGCTTCATCACGTCTCTGTTTCGGCCAGCCTTCAATTTCCTGTACGTGCTCACATTCACAGACTTTGCACAATTTACTGATCGCATCCCGATCCGTCATTCTTCTTCTGTACGATTCTTCCAGATGATCCTCTTCACAATTTCCGTTTACAAATGTAAGAAGTTCATTACCGCTCAGATCAGTATAATAGCTTATATCATCCGTCAGAGCAAACTCATCTTTTACTCCTGCACATCCAAGCCAGCGGTATTCCATCGGATTGCGGCTCAGCCCCGCCTTCACAGGGTTCTGGCAGATATATCGCAGCACATCCAGAAAATATGCTGTCGTTTCTACCGGTTCACTCCTGTACCGATCCTGAAACAGATGTCCCAGTAAATCATATTTTTCATTATAGTGATATACATAAGACACTCCAAGGCGCTTAATTACAATCTCAAGTGGCTCTTCTTCCTCTTTTATCAACAAATGAACATGGTTTCCCATCAGGCAATAGGCATATAATTTGAAACCGCTTGCTTTCTTGGCGCGTTTCAGACTCAGCAAAAAGCCAAGATTGTCCTGGTCGTCAGCAAACAGGATACGTCTGTCAGCGCCCCGCATCATCACATGATACAGGCCGGTCGATGATTTTCTTCTCGCTTGTCTGGCCATAGCGGTATTCTCCTTTCACCCAGTCAAAAAAATGATATGAAACCCCTATTGCTTTGTCAAGGCGAACAAAATAAAAAAGCAAGACAAGGGGACGGTTCTTTCCCCTTGTCTTGTTGCTCAGTTTGCTCAGAACACATGATCCCCGGCGAAGACCAGGGAGCCGCTGCTTTTCACGCCGACGCAGTAGTCCCGGCCGGTGCCGAGATCCATGATATCCGACCAGCCGGAAACGTCCGGCGGGTTTGCCCCGGCCATCCCGGCGGAAAGCACCGTGCCGTCCCGTTTGAGGCCCAGCGCCCAGTTTTCCCCGATGACAATTTTCGCCATGTCCGTCCAGGAGCCAATCAAATCAGACAGTTCCATGGGCGCTGCCAGCACGGTGCCGTCCTTCCGGACCGCCGCGCAGGCGGAACGGACCTCCCCGTCCTCCGTGAAGCGGCAGGAGGCCGCTTCCAGGCTGACCACATCCGTCCATTTCTCCCAGTCCGGTTCCGGTTCTTCTTCCCCGTCCTGCTGCCAGCCCGCCGCAAAGACCCTTCCGTCGTCCGTAAGCAGCAGGAGCCTGCTGGCATTGTCCGCCACCGCCGTCACATGGGACAGCTGTTCCGGACCGAGATCCTCCGGGTAAATCCAGTTCAGGGTACTGTCACCGGTTTTCAGCTGGTAATCCGTGGTGATCTCCCAGACCCGCTGTTTTCCGCCGGCGGTATAGATCCTTTCCGTATGGTTTTCCCCGTCATCCGCGGAATGGTAGCAGGTGCCGTCCCGGCCCACAGCATAGCAGGACTGTCCGTTCGCGCAGACGCCCACCTGCTGGATATCGCTGAGGACCTTTGCCCATCCGCGCAGATCCTGCCCGGCATTTTCCCCGGACTGACCGGCCTGTTCCACAGTGCCGTCCGTCCGCAGGGCGAGCATGCCCGCATCCGAGGCAGCCACGGACTCCACTTCACGCCAGAGGGAGTCTCCGGCGTCAATGAACTCCGCCCGCATCCAGCCTGTATGCTCTTTTTCCGTTCCGTCCTCATTCACGCCCGCTTTGGCGTTGATCTCATACCACTTTTTCCCTGCCCGGTCCATCCGTACGTCACGGATCCATACGCAGGTACCCTTCGGCAGGCGGTCCATAATGGTGCCGCCCATGACCCCTCTCAGCGCCACATCCCGGGCATTTACAAAGCCGAAACCCAGCGGTTCCGCCAGGGAAGATGAAGCAATCGCCAGGATGAAAATCAGGAATATCAATAAAACTTTCACAGTTCGTTTCACAGTCATGTCCTCCGTCACGCTCCTTTACAGGAGCGTTCCTGCTATCCAACGAATCCGGATCCGGTTTTCTTCCGGAAACTTTTAAGGCTTGCGAACAAAGGGTTCGGGACATATAATGTTACAACGCACTTTGCAGCGGCAAAGTGTATTATCGAAAGAGAGAAACACCCTATGCAATACAAGTACGCCACAGCCGACGATATGGAACTGCTGATCCGGAGCCGGGAGGAGACCCTCCGGGCTGTCAACCGCCTCCCGGAGGATTATGCCTTCAGCGAGGAGTTCCTGGAAGCCAGCAGGGAATACTTCCGGGAAGGGGACCAGACCACTGTGCTGGCCCTGGAAGAAGGCCGTATCGCAGGCTGCGCCACGATGTGCTATATCGACATGATGCCGACCTTTTCCCATCCCTCCGGCCGGAGAGCTCACCTGATGAACGTTTATACCCATCCGGATTTCCGCCGGCAGGGCGTCGGCCGCACCATGGTTTCCATGCTGATTGACGAATCCCGGGACAGGGGTATTACGGAGATCAGCCTGGACGCCACAGAAGCCGGACGGCCGCTGTACCGCACCCTTGGATTCAGGGACTCCGACGAGTGTATGGTACTGGAACTGAATCAGGAGTAAAATAGAGGAAGCCGGAAGGTTCCGGATTCGTTATCATAACGGAAAGAAAAATTGATCCGGGAGGAACAGTATGAAAGGCCAGGAACAGAACCGCGGGAGAACGCAGAACCCGCACGCCGCCGGTCCAAGCCAGGGGTTTGTTCCGCCTGCCGCTGTCCATAACGTCCCGCAGAAGGAATCCCAGTGGTACAATCCCGCCCGGCAGCAGGAACCGCTGTCCTATTACACCCAGCAGAATTCCCAGGCGCAACAGATGCAGCAACCCTCGCAGGGCCGCCATACTCAACCGGCGCAGCCCCCGCAGGGATATCCGCAGCAGCAGTCCCGGCAGGGTTATTCCGCCCCAGGGCAGCAGCAACAGCCGCCCCGGGGATACTATGCGCCTCCGCAACAGCAGCAACCCCCGCAGGGATACTACGCGCCCCGGCAGCAGCAACTGCCTCCGCGGCAGAATCAATACGTCCCTCAGCAGCAGGCTCCGCAGGGTTATTATCCCGGACAGCAGGGACCCGCTGTACCCTACGCCCGGCCCCAGCCGCCCAAGCCCCCGAAGAAGCCCGTCAAATTCCTGCCCATCGCGATCCTTGCGGTACTGATTATCGTGGCCGCCGTCCTGGGCGCCAACGGCATTCATACCGCCAGGGAACAGGCGGCCGAGCAGGCGGCTATACAGCAGAAGGCGGATATGATCCAGGCCAAGGTAGAACCCTACCGCGACCGTTTCTGCCCCGGGGTTTATGTGAACGGCATTGACCTGGGCGGCATGACCTATGAGGAAGCCAAGAGCGCCGTGGAGTCCGGCATCCAGGCCCAGCATGCCGACTGGAAAGTCACCCTGACCTACGGCAGCAATCACGCCGATATTACCGCGTCAGACCTGAACTTCACCGTGGACGTGACCGGCGTACTGAACGAGGCCATGCAACAGGGACACAACGGCAGCGATGAACAGCGGTATAACGACATGCTGCAGCTGGAGCAGACGCCCTACCGCACCTCCACCGCCCGGCCCTCCGCCGGCAACACCCAGCGGATCGACGACCTGCTGGCCATCATCAAAAGCTCCATTGACCGGCCGGCCCAGGACGCCTATGTGACCCCGGACCAGGAAAACATCAACGCGCCCTTCCAGTTCTATGACGAGGTGAACGGGCTGACCCTGAACACCGCCCCCATCCGGGAGTGGATCTTTGAAAAGCTTTCCACCATGGAAAACGGCACCTATGAGATTCAGCCCGATCAGGTGCAGCCCTCCGTCCGCAAGGCGGATCTCATGCAAAAGTATTCCCTCCGGGCCTCCGCCACCACGAAAATACATACCAGCTCCACTGAGGACCGGAACAACAATATCCGCCACGCCCTGTGCGACTTCGTGAACGGGTATAAACTTGCGCCGGGCGAAACCTTCAGTTTCAATACCGTCGTGGGATACCGGACGGCGGAACGGGGCTTCTATCCCGCGCAGGAAATCGCATACGGAAACTATGTGGAAGGTTACGGCGGCGGCGTCTGCCAGGCCAGCACCACCCTGTACCAGGCAGCCCTGTGCGCCGGCCTGCAGATTGTGGAACGCAAGGCGCATTCCGAAAAGGTCCGGTATACGGAGCTGGGCCTGGACGCCACGGTCTACATGGAGAAAGGTTACAAGCATAACAAGGACTTCCGGTTCAAGAACAACACAGATGGGGATATCTACATCTTCGCCACCGTGGAAAAAGACCCGACAGAAAAGAAAAAGAACCGCCTGCGGACACGGGTGGACATCTACGGTCCCTACATGGGCGACGTTCATTATGAGCTGCAGTCCACGATCATTGAAACCCTTTACGCCGAACCTGAGTATAAGAAGGACAAAAAGCACGAATACACCACTTATCCCGGTGAACTGTACCTGTATTCCGAAGGCCGCGAAGGCTACAAGGTGAACGTATACCGGACAAATACCGTCAACCAGCAGTCTGAATGGCTGTATACGGATACATATGAAGCGAAGAAAGCGGTCTACTACGAAGGCGTGTGAGAAATCTCACACGCCTTCGTTAATTCATAATTCATAATGAGTTTGTCTGTATCCTATATGCCAAACCGAGCACCAGGCTGTCATTCCGAACGAAAGCGGATGCTGGAGTCGAGGAATCCCTTGATATAGAAACCCATACCTGCAGTAAAATACTGAATATACTTTTTCTACGGTTTGTCAGTTCCGCTTTGGTTCCCGGGAAAGTATAATAGTTAAAACTGCTGTTTGAAAAAGTTGTCAACAGATACGTCCCCCTGACAACACGGAGGTATATATGGAGAAGAAGATTCCGTATTTCATGGCTGAGGAGATTGCCGAAAAGAGCTGGATGATCACCAACGCGTTTGTGGAGAACTCCTATGCCAACTGCTACCTGATCGAGGGCGAAGACTATGCCCTGCTCATCGATTCCATCCTCGGCATGGGCAACCTGAAGACCTTCTGCGAAACCCTGACGGACAAGCCCATCCGGGTAGCCAACACCCACAGCCATTCCGACCATGTGGGCGGCAATTTCCACTTCGACCACTGCTATATGCCGGACCGAGATATTGCTTCCTTCCAGGACTGCGTGGGCGTCAAAAAGGAACAGGTCATGGAAATCGCCAAAAAGACGGCCCTGCCGGAATACAGGGACCTGATCGAGCCCGACGATAATTTCGTTGACTGGAACGCCATCAAGGTCTACCCGATTTATGACGGGGACATGTTTGACCTGGGCGGCCGGATCATTGAGGTGGTGGACGTGGGCGGCCACACTGCCGGCGAAGTGGTATTCATTGACCACAAGTCCCGCATCGCCTATTCCGGCGACGCCTGCAACGGCAACACCCTGCTGGAGTTCCCGAATTCCCTGCCGATTATCTCCTACCTGCGGAACCTCCTGCACCTGAAAGAACACCAGAAGGAGTTCGACAAAATGTACGGCGGCCACGAGATCTTCGACGCCTCCATCGTGGATGAGGCCATCGAAACCGTGGCAAAGGTGGTGGCCGGCACGGACGATAAGTGCGAGCGTCCCGGTATGATGGGCGGTACCGTCTTCTATGCCGCCGAAAAAGTGAAGGACGGCTATCCCCGGGTGGACGGAAAGCACTTCAATATGAGCTATGTTCCCGAAAAGGTGGCTGCCCCGGAGGAGACAAGACAGATCATCAAATAATTCATAATTCACAATTCATAATTCATAATGATTCCGATATGATTGCAGAACAGTGTACTGACTAACGGTACACTGTTTTTTCTGTCATTGAACACCCTCCATTCGGGTGCAAACTCTATATAATTATGAATTATGAATTAAGTCCGGCAGAGCGATATGTTGCTCTGCCGGACAAATAATTTACAGCTCTGGAATTTTTACAAACACATCATCATGACTGTCCATCTCTTTCATATAGTCCCTGTTTTCCGCTTCAAACGTGCCGAATCCCCACAATCCGTTCTCTGTAGTATACAGATCGAATCTCCCGATTCCCCTCACGTTTTTCCGATCAGCCAGCCGCGGCAATTCTTCCTTCTTCAGCACCAGTTCAGTGGTACCCAGCTCATTGCCTTCCTCGTCCATCCACAGGAATGTATGGGGAACACTCACGCTGTCATTCGTATCGTGCAGCTTCTCAATTTCAGCCACCAGCTTACCGTTATGTCTCGTAAGTCTTCGGGTCCACAGATCGGGTTTGCCGTCAAAGGCCGTCGTATTTTTCCAGAGCAGACGTCCGTTGGCACTGAACTTAACGACTGCATATTTGCAGAACTCCGTATAGCCGTTCGGATCATGAGGACCGGTTTCCTGCAAAAGGCCCAGATAACCGCCGTCATCCGCCTTTACCAGGTCCATCAGTCTTCCTTCTTCTGCTCCTTCCAAAGTAAGAGGCAATGTCGTTTCCCAGAACAAATTACCCTGAAAATCCATTTTCATGATCCGGGCGCACTTTCTTAATCCAGGTTCAGCACCCGCAAACACCAATCCGTCTTCTTCCTCAATCAGGATACTGGCACCATCAATCAGATTATTTTCGCCTTCATACTCAAGAATCAAATTGCCGTCCCAGTCATAAAATCTTTCATACATTCCGCCGCTGGACGGCATGGCAAGAATCCACAGGAAGGAAGGTGTAGCTTCTTCCACATTGCTTTCAATATCTGAAAACACAATCTCTTTACCGGTCGGTTGCCCGTCCTGGGTAAAGAATTTCAGTTTCCTGTCCAACGGATTCTGATACGGAGAATTGTCCAGCACAGTTCCGATAGTTCCGTCCTTCAGCACCGCCGCGCCCCAGAACCTGCAGCTACCTTCCTCCGGATCAACATAATCCCAGCTCACGGTCATATCCGGATTCATACACAGCAGCCGCGCCCTGGAATCCGCATAGTTGCCTACCGTGCCCATATTCCCGGAAAAGAGCAGCCGTCCGTCCGGCAAGGTGCATTCATAATACATGCAATCATATCCGTCAGTACTGATATCCACTACTTCATTCGCCAGGGCGGAACCCGCCAGCAGTGTCAAGCACAGGCACAGCAGCAGCGTGCACCCCAGCAATCGCGTCATTTTATCTTTCATTTTTGCCATCTCTCCCTGTCCTCCTTCGGGTTCCGCCAACTCTTATCGGTTTCTGATCCCATAATCGTCCCGTCCAGAGCTACCCGGAAATTCATATTATCCAGCCTGCCGAAGGTCTCCTGTTCCAGCTCCTCATCCGGCCGGGTCAGGAACACGCGGTAATAGATCAGGCCGCCGGGCCGTATCAGCCCCGGATGATCCGGGATTGTCTGTTCCTGTACCAGGTTTGTCACCGCCGTCCAGCCATCCAGTGCGTTCCCGGGCATCTCCCAGGCCTTGCACACTTCCATCCGGACCAGCTTCTCCGCTTCTTCAGCGCTGATCTCATGTCCGTCCTGCCTGCGCTGCTTCGTATTCTCTTCTGAATGAATATTGTATTTCCGAAGCATCCGGTTCGCCAGCATGGTGTTTTCTACGCTCCGGTTTTCCTCTTCGCCCAGCAGCGTACGCATCATATCCTTCACATTCAATGTGGAAGCATAGCCTTTGGCGCCGAAAACCTCCGCCACAAAAGCGTCTGTCTCCTGCTCCGTCGGGTTGGTCTTCCACCAATAGGCATGATCCGCCTGCAGCCCGCAGGTCCGGATTTTACTGACCAGCTCCTGTTTCTTTTCCGGGCTCCAGTTGATATACCAGCCGCTGTGCTGTTCCGTATCCGCGGCGAATTCCAGCAGCTGCCATTCCAGCGTCCGGTCCTTCTCCAGGTAGCTTACGGAGCCTTCCACCTTACCGGTGGCCATGTTGACCAGGACGCCGTACTGCAGCTCCACGGCAACGTCATAATGGGTATGGAAGTCAATCCGGTACAGCAGGCCGTCTTCCGCTCCGGTTCCCATGTAGATGAAGTCATAGAACCATTCCTTCAGGTTCGCGTCGGTCACACCGTACTTCGTCTTCACTTCCGCTTCGGCCAGGTCCAGGGCCTGTCTCATGGTAATTTTCTGCACCGGTTCCACCCAGTTCAGGTATTCCAGGCGGAATGCTTCCTTGTCCAGGTCCTCAACGCGGGTATGACCGTATTCGTCCACCAGCATGGAAGCGCGGTATCCGCCTTCTGTCTTTTCAATGGTATATCCCGCCTTTGCCGGGGTCATATCCTTCCGCAGGTCGGTGGCCTTCTCCATGGACTCATCGCTGACTTCCCCGGAGACAGTCCACATGCGGTAGGTTTCATCCCATTCCACCTGGGGCACCATGGCCTCCACAGCCTCCGCATCCCACTGCCAGCGCCAGTAGTCCGTCATCTGGTCCTTCAGGGCCTTCACGGCATATTCCTCATTGATCACAGGCTTCTCCGGCAGGGTATCCGGCACGGTTTCAATCCCGATCTCATCCCGCAGGTAATAACCCAGCGCGTCGGTATAGGCCTGCATGCCTTCCCGGCTTTCATCCCAGTCCGGATGCTCCGCCAGATACCGTTCATAGAACACCAGCAGCGTATCGGGCGCCAGGCCCAGGCTGTCCTCCTCCACAGGAGCGTTATAGTAAAGGTTCTCCCGGATCACTTCACCGTAAGTATTGTTGATAATCCGGTCCGCGGCGGCTTCCCTTTCCTCCTTTGCCAGGGTTTCATTGTTGGCTGCGGTATACAGTTCCTCATCTATCTCAAAATTGCATTCCTTCATGGTGCCGATAAACTGAAGCTTGTCCTCCAGCTGCCAGCGTTCCAGCACGCCTTCCCGTTCCATCTCGGCAACTTTCGCGTAATATTCATGCACCAGTACACCCACCGCGACACCCACAACGGAAATCAGCAGCAGCGCCACGGCGATCACAACGCCAAAGGACACTTTCGTCCGCTTTTTCATCTCTTCTCCTTTCACGATTTGCCGAACCATCCGGTTCTTCCAGTAATCGGAAGGCTGACAGCCCGTGACCGAAGCATCCAGGGCGCGGTATAATTCATTTTCCTTCATTTCTCTCAGCCTCCTTCCAGTTCAAGTTTCAGCAGTTTCCTGGCCTTTTCCAGGCTCCGGCTGACCGAGGCCTGGCTGATGCCCAGGGTTTCCGCAATCTCATTCGTTCTCATCCGGTTCCAGTAATACAGAATCACGATCTGCCGTTCCCGGAAGGGGAGTTCCTTCACCATGGCGAGGATTTCCCGGTCCGCAGGATCCGGTTCCGCAATCTGGATTTCATCCAGATCCGCCTTGTGGTCTATATGCTTCCACCACCGGCTGCGGTGATAGTCGTGGCACAGGTTTATGGCCACGCGGATCAGCCAGGCTTTTTCACTCTCCCGACGGAATCCTCCGCTTTGCCATGCCTTGAGGAAAGTTTCCTGTACTATATCCTGCGCCATCGCCGTATCACCCAGCGTCAGGCGGCATAAACCCAGCAATATACCTGAATAGGCATCCACCAGGCGGTTCAGTTCCTCTTCGCTCATGGAGCCCGGTACCTGGGTCTCCTTTCGCATATGCCCCGCCTCCTCACTTTCCGGATTATCCGTCTTCCCCGGGGCCGCCGGATATCCGTTTTTCCGGGCCTTTCCTCGCCCGTTCACTTATCAGACGGAAAAAGATAGTTTTTTTATTCATGCAGAATAAAAAAACTGTATAATTCATAATTCATAATTCATAATGATTGGAATGTTATACCAAAGCACAACACCGATCATCCGGCATATTTTTGATATTGAAAACATGACATCTGTTATGAACAGACAATAACAGTCCGGGTATAAACACTATATAATTGTGAATTATGAATTATGAATTCCATACAGCAGAACGCTTCATCGTTCTGCTGTACAACACCGCCGATACCGCGCAGAGCACGGCGCACAGAACCATCGTCCAGGGTATACTTACGTCCGCCATTCCGTTCAGGCCCAGCTCCATCGGCACCGCCAGGCTGCCGCCCACGATGGCGTTCAGGCTCATGGCCGTTGCCCGGTCCGGTGTTTTGATCATTTCATTTTGCATAGAACCGGTCAGCGGGCTGATCAGCGCGCCCGCCGCGGAAATCACCGTAATCAGCATCACGGACAAAAGTCCGGAGGTCGTCACCGCCAGTGCCCCCGCGCAAAGGGCTGTCGTCAGCAGAAGTCCCAGGCCCATGCGTTTCTGGCCCAGGCGCTTTGTGATCCTGTGGCTGAGCGGCCCGCACAGGCCCGCCAGCGTCATCACAAGAAACGCCGCGCCAATCATCCGGTCACTCATGCCGCAGCGCACATACAGCTTCTGATTAAAGAAAACCATCATACACTGCATTGTCTCCCCGGCAAGCGTGCAGCACAGCACCAGCTGGATCATGCCCGGCACCCGGAAATGTTCTTTTACCAAGGCCAGCATGCTCCTTTTCTGCTGACACTCTTCCTCCGGCTTCACCTCCGCCAGGAAGAAAGTCAGCACCGCCGCCAGGCCGTAAGCAATCATGGTCCACAGCGCGGCAGCACGGTACTGCCCGCTGAGGAACACCGTATAAACCAGGCCTGAAAGCAGCACGCCGGCCTCTCCCACCGCCTGGCACCATCCTTCGTATTTCTGGTTTTTCTCCGGAGGCGCGGAAAGATACAGCATGGAGGAATCCACGCCGCTCAATCCGCTGAGCACCACCGCCAGCAGCACACGCTCCGCCAGGAAGCCCGCGAATCCTTCCGCCTGCCAGAAGATAACCTTGGTCACCAGGAACAGGACATTGCAGGCAATCATCGTCCTCCGGTAGCCGATCCGGTCCGCCAGCCAGCCCCAGGGTACCTCCAGCGCCATGCTCAGCGCCAAGTTGACCGCCTCGATCGTCCCGATCTGCAGCATACTCAGCCCCGCCGCCTCCCGGTAAAGTGTGGCAACAGAAGCATAAAACACCATACCCTGCAGGAACGTAATCACGCAAAGCAGGGGAATATTCTTTTTTTGCATAACAAAAACACACCTTATCTGATATTCTGAAGCGCAACAAAAAACAGACCTCTCCCGGGTCTATATCACTTCAGCGTATCAGGTGGGCGTGTTCATCAATCAGGATTCTCCTTCGTATCAGTCTGGAAGCAGTATAACCGCTGTCCGGACAGATGTCAATGCGGCGGGCACCGGTAAAAAGGAAAATATTTACAGGACATGCAAATTACCCAAGCTTATCTTTCCCCTTTCGTCCTGTTCTTCTTCCGCCATTTCAGGTATACTTTCATTGTAACAGGGGCAGACCCTGGCACGAGTGGAAAAGGAGGAACTGGATCATGTATGAGTATTATGTGGAGGCCTGCAACGTCAGGGAGGCCGAGGGCCTGATGAATCAGCTGGCTGCGGAAGGCTGGCGTGTCATCACCGTCACTCCCGATATCGCCAGGGGGCACGGTGTGGTCATCACTTTTGAACGCCAGAAGGGCTAAAAAAGAAAAACCGGAAATCTCCGGTCAATCAGAAAAAGGCTGCCGCGTTTTCCGCGGCAGTCTTTTTTGTTCCTGGTCAGATCAGGATTCCTTCGCAGTGATCCAGCTCATGCTGGACAATCTGGGCGGCATAACCGGACAGGGTTCCGGTCCGCTTGTTCATGTCCATATCCTGCCAGGTGACGGTAATGCTTCTGTACCGTTTGGTCTTCCGGACGCCGTCCAGGGACAGGCATCCTTCTTCCGTCTCGTACTCCCCGTCCTTGTTGATGATCTTCGGATTCAGCATCACCATGATCAGCGGGCCGTTGCAGAAAGCAATGATCCGCTTCCGCTTTCCGATCATGTTCGCCGCCAGCCCGACGCACCGATCCGCGTTGGCCTGCAGCGTGTCCACCAGATCTTCCGCGATCGGCAGATCCGCAGCTGTCGCGTTCAAAGACTTGCGCTGCAGAAAAATCGGATCGTGAATGATCTCCCTTACCATTGTTTCTCCCTCCATGCAATCCTTTGCAGTGTATCACATAGTATAGGAAAAAAAACGTTTCGTTTCAAGCGACTTCGTCACAAAAAGAGACTTTGTCACAAAAAAAGCGGGAACCGAAGTTCCCGCGCGATTCCGGTTTACCGTTCTTCGCCTGCCGCGAAGTAGCGGACCAGCCGCATGATCTTTCCCAGCTCCCGGATGTCCCTTCCCACATGGCCGGTTTCCAGGGAGTGATTGGCATCCGGCGTTTCATACAGTGGAATCCCCAGCCGGTGGCAGTTTGCCCGGATGACGTCCGACTCCGCCCAGGTGTCCGCGGTCCCATAGAAGGCGATCGCCTTTATACCGGTATAGGCGAAGGTATCCTCCACCGGGGTGAAAAGAATCTGGCGGCAGTCAATGCCGTGGGCTTTGGCATAGGCAGGCCCGATCACCGTACCGACGCTCTTGCCGACGAAGAGGATATCTTCATACTTGTTCCACCGGATTTTCTTCAGCATGGCTTCCGCCTGCTCCGCAGCCATCCTGACGCACTGCTCCTTTTTCTCCGCGTTACCCTTCACCCCGGCCGGAAAACCGGAATAGGGCACACAGACCACTTCCCAGCCCATCTTCTGCAGGAGACTGCGGCTGTAGTACAGCAGCGGTTTATCACAGGTATAGCCAATTCCCGGGAAAAAGCATGCCAGTTTTTTCTTCGCTTTCATCTGTCCGGATCCTTCGTTTGTTTCTTTGTCCGCGCACCGTTGCGCTTCCGGTGATTATGTTCCCGCCCCGCGGGTTTTCATGATTCAGGTCTCAATCTATAATGTCCGTACTTTTTCTCTGACTTCAGTATATGAAATATGTGCGTACACTTCAAGGACTTTGTCACACAAACAGGAAAAAAACAAAAAACGCCTCTTCCGAAACGTTTTTTGTCCCTTTTCCTTCCCCTCTACCAGATCAGGGATGACAGATACGTAATCAGCGGAATGGAAGCAAGCGAGAACACCGTGGAAAACACCACCGTCTCCACCGCGTAAGGATAATCTTTTCCATACAGCTGGGCATACACCGCCACATTGGAGCCCACCGGGCAGGCGGCACAGATCAGCAGGACAGTTCTCATTTCCTGCATACTTTCCGGCAGAAGCCACAGAAGCAGCAGCGCGATCAGCGGAATTGCCAGCAGCCGGACAACAGAAATCAGCCCGAGGGATTTGCGCTTCAGCATCCCGGGGATATCCGTCTGCGCCAGGTAAATGCCCACCGTGAACATGGCCAGGGGCGTGTTCAGCCCCGCCACCGTGCGCAGTCCGCCGCTGATGATCTCTGGAAGGGGCAGCCGGGACGCGAACAGCGCGACGCCAACCAGCAGCGCGATCACAAAAGGCGCCCGGATCAGCTTTTTCGGCTGCAGGCCCTGCAGCACCGGCTGGCCGTTCAGCCGGGAAACCCCGTAAGTCCACTGGCCGATATTCAGCAGCGCGATAAACGGGGCGGCATAAAACACCGCACCCTCCCCCAGGGCGGCAATCACCAGGGGGATGCCGAAAAAGCCGGGATTCGCAAAGGAGGAAGCAAAGGCCCCGACCGGGTCCTTCCGGAATACAAAATGGGAAACCAGCACAGACACGAGCAACAGCACAAAGGACGTTGCAGCGCTCCATAAGAGGCCGTATACATGCTCCGCCGTCCGCTCCACCAGAAATCCGTTAATGATGACCGCGGGCAGGGAGACGTAGATCAGGATATTCCCGATCGTCCGGCTGCCTTCCCGGGTGATCCTGCCGCACCGGAAAAGCAGGAACCCGATGCCCGCCAGCAGGAACATCTGCAGGATCTGTCTGATCAGAATCAAAAACATATGTCTATCCTCCGGCTGTCCGGTTCGTTATCGGAACCCACCGCCGGAAGCATTATAACCGTCCTGTC
Source organism: Aristaeella hokkaidonensis (assembly GCF_018128945.1). Classification (GTDB taxonomy): domain Bacteria; phylum Bacillota; class Clostridia; order Christensenellales; family Aristaeellaceae; genus Aristaeella; species Aristaeella hokkaidonensis. The sequence continues at coordinate 2,457,224 of NZ_CP068393.1, forward strand.
CCTTCAGCTGCAAGCTTCTGTTCCCGGACTTCCTTTCCCCTTATCCTTCTTCTGCCGGCCGCAGGCCTGATTCCGTTTTTCTGTACTTTGAATGTTTTTTCCCTGAAAACCCCGTTTGAAAACCGGCTGCCGGATCGTCTATATATAGAAAACATTTACTGATTGTGCGATGATGAAGGAAAGAATCGCTGACGCTCTTTGAAAGGAGTTTACCATGGAATCATATGAACTGAACGCCTGTGTTGACAGACTGAACACATTGAAGAAAGACGCCCAGAGAACCCAGAAAAAGGGGCTGCCCTTTATCATGGCCTCTGTGGTCATCTGGGGACTGATCTTTATCGCCCGGCTGGTCAGCAAGGACCTGCGGACCGCGAACATGGCAACCTTCGTCTGCTGCTGCCTGCTGTTCCCGATGGCCTTCCTGTTTTCCAAGGCACTGAAAGCGGATGTTTTCCGGAAAACCGGCAATCCGATCAACGGCCTCATTATCCTGAGCACCCTGAACCAGCTGCTGTACCTGCTGATTGCCATGTGGGCTTTCGACCGGAAGCCGGACGCCATGCTCATGATTTATGCCATGATCTTCGGGGCGCACCTGCTGCCATACAGCTGGGCTTATGACAGCAAAGCCTACCTTGTGCTGTCCATCGTGGAAACCGTCGGTGCCCTGGTCATCACCCACCTGTGCGGCAGCCTGGCAACAACCGCTTTCATTCTCTGCGGGGAGATCCTGCTGAGCGTACTGCTTTACCGGGAATGTAAAAACCTGTAAGTTAAGGAAACACCGATAAAAAACACCGCCCTTTTCTGCCGGAAAAGGGCGGTTGTTATGGGGGGTTGGGAGGCTTTCTCCCTACTGTTTGCGTTTTGGATTATAGCAAGTCCCCGGATGAAATTCAGTGATTTTGTCACACACCAATTTACTTTTTAGCGGTTTTCTCCAGCTTCTCAAGATCCTTCAGTACAACAGTTCCCCGCCGGTTTTCGATCAGGCCTTCCCCGGCGAAACGCTTGAGCATCCTGCCCACGGTTTCGCGAACGGAATTGACCTGGCGGGCCAGTTCTTCCTGGGTCATCCGGATATCCCGGATCCCGGTTTTTTCGTAAGTTTCCAGCAGGTATTTGGCCAGCCGCTTATCCAGCCGGGAGAAGAGGGTCTGCTCAATCGCGGCAACAACCTGGGAAAAACGCCGGGTCGCCAGCTCATAGGTAAAACAGCGCACATGGATATTATTCTCACAGAGATCACCGAACAGTTTCACGGGGACAATCAGGATACTGGCGGGCTGCTCAACCACCATATAGGACTCAAAGTTGATCTGTGCCAGCACGCTGGCAGCGGATATGATGCAGTCATCATCCTCTTCCAGCCGGAACAGGGTCACCTCCCTGCCTTCATCTGAAAGCAGATAAGCCCGGGAAGCCCCGCTGAGCAGATGGATCATGCCCACACATTCCACATCCGGACCAAAGAGCCGCTCTCCCGGCGCGTAATACCGGATATAGGCGGACTGCGCTACCTGCTGTTTCTCAGTCTCCGTAAGTTCTCCCCAGTAAGGGAGCTGTTTCAGCGTTTCTGCGTTCATCGGATGTCCCTCCTGTCAGATTCCCGGAACGGATCCCGGGGATTTTATTTGCCTGTGTTTATCTCCTTTGCGTTTTTCAATTGTTTATGTATTGTTTTTTTCCTGTTTTCGTGTCACAATTGGGTTTCTCAGGCGTCTATTAGTATGAGGTGATCAGATGCGGATTGATACATTCGGCCTCCCGGTGCCGGTTAAATGCCGGGATACAGTAAAAAAGCGGATCCCGCTCAGCTTCCGGCGTCCGGATAAAGCGGAAGCCCGGGAGCAGGAAATGGAAAAACTGCGCAAGATCTACGGTTTCCAGACCATGAGCGAACAGGAGATCGAGGAAAGAGCCGCCAGGGTCTGGAAGAAATTCACCCGGAAAGTCGGATGGGATAAAGAAGAAGAAAAGGAGAAATAATTTCTCCTGCGCGATGGATTATAAGCATTATCTTTCAACGTCAGTATAGCATTTTTTACACAATTTGACAATAATGTGACCACATCACACAAAACCGGCCGGCTTTTTTGCCGGCCGGCGCTGTTTTTCAGCTCAGCATTTTACACACCCGTATCGGTATCCGTTTCATCCACGGAAGTCTCATCCACGGGTTTCTCCGCAGGCGTTTCATCCTTTACTTCCTCTGCGGGCTTTTCGGCTTCCGCTTCCTGCGCGGCCTTGCCGATCAGTCCGCCGGTAGTTACATTCCGGATGGCCTTGGGGATGTCCAGTCCGACAGCTTCCTTCACAGCCTCAAAGGTCTGCAGCATGGTGCCGGCAGTATCCCTCGCCATGGAGGTTGCTCCGCCTTCACCGAAGAGGATAATCTTTTCAGTCTTGCTCAGGGGCTCAGACACCGCGCGGGCGATGTCAGGCAGCTTTTCGGTAACCATCTGCATCATGGCAGCCTGGCCGTAGAGCTGCATGGCTTCCGCCTTTTTCCGCATAGCTTCGGCTTCCGCTTCACCCTTCATCCGGATGGCTTCCGCTTCCTTCTCAGCGGCATACAGGGCGGCGTCCGCCTCCGCCTGCCTGCGGTATTTCTCCGCCTCGGCCTCAGCAATGGCGCGGTCCTTTTCAGCCTGTGCCTTTTCGCGGATCTCCACGTTCAGCTTTTCACGTTCGATCTCAACCGCCTGCCGCTTCAGTTCCGTTTCCTTTTCAAGGCGGGTCATTTCAGCGGCCGCGTGCTCAGTGGCGAAGGTCTTGTTAATGCGTTCCTGCTCAATCCTGTAGGCCATTTCAGCCTTGGCGCGGGCTTCTTCCGTTTCCTGCTTGAAGGCAGCCTTCTGCACTTCCAGGTCACGGTTCTGGCGGGCGATTTCAGCCTCAGCCTGCATCTCGGCAAACTTGGATTCCTTTTCCGCCGCGGCTTCAGCAATACGCTTGTCCTGTTCCTTCTCAGCGACGTTGCGGGCAGCCATGGTGTCGATCACTTTACCGTCCTTGTCGGCAAAGTTCTGGATCGTCAGGTTGATGATTTCAAGGCCCATGTTGTTCATATCGTTCATGGCGGCCTTGATGGATTCCTGGGCAAACTTGTCACGGTTCTGGACCAGCTCGGCGATGGTCATCTGGCCGATGATTTCACGCATATTGCCTTCCAGCACGTCCTTGGCCAGGGATTTGATCTGTTCAGCATTGTAATGCAGCAGCTGCTCGGCCGCGGTGGCGATGGACAGGTCGTCGGAACCGATCTTGATATTGGCCACGGCGTCCACCAGCACGGAAATGTATTCCTTGGTAGGCACCGGCTGGGCCGTCTTGATGTCCACCTGGTTCAGGCACATATCCAGCTGGTCAATCCGTTCAATGGCGGGAACATAGAAGGTCGCGCCGCCGCGGACGATCCGGTAACCGAACTTCTTGGCGGAAACCGTGCCATCGGGGTTGCGGACTTTATAAGTCCGGCGGAACAGGCCGGATACGATCAGGGCAGTATCCGGGGGCGCAATCTTGTACCGGGGGATGAACTTGAGCACGATGATGATCGCGACAATGGCGATCAGGATCCAGTGCCAGCTGTTCTGGATGAAATTGAGAATTGCTTCCATGGGTTTACTCCTTTCAATGATTGATGTATGTCAGTTTATTATTCCCGTGTTACATCCACCGTTTCGAAGGGGCTCACTCTCCGTTCATATGATCGCTTTGACGGTTTCCTTACCGTCGAAGTTATTTTATGATTTCTGGGATACATAATACAGCACAAAGGCTGAAAAATAAACCGGTCTATTTTGCAGGACCGGAAAAAAACGGGCTTTTTCCATTACACTGTCCGGTATGCATACGGCAGCTGGTTGCTGATGCAGTACGCTTCCGCATAGCTGCCCTCCGCGACGTAGATCATCTCCAGGCTTTCACTGCCGTCAAAAACGGAATCCCCGATGGAAGTGACCGTATCCGGCAGGACAATCTCCCGCAGGCCCGGGCAGAAAGCAAAGGCGTAATTACCGATGGAGGTAACCCCGTCTTCCACCACAATCCGGGAGATTTTGTGATCCTCCCAGGGCGTATCCACACACAGCATGCGGCGATTACCATCCGCGTCGCGGTCTCCGAAGATTCCTTTATAATCGTTCATCCGTCCGCTGCCGGTGATTGTCAGCGTACCGTCCTTCAGGTTCCATTTCAGGTTTTCCCCGCAGGAGCTTTTCATGCCGTATATCAGCATAAGCAAAACCGCGACAAGCAGCAGCAAAATCCACATTTTGCTTTTTCGGATGTCCATTGAATATGCCTCCGGATAATCTGTCATAATCTGTCAGTCAATGAACGCGACTGGGATCACATTCCTTCCCTGTTTCACGTTCCGGCCGGAACAAAGCTCTCCGACCCTATGATAAAAAGTATATAAACCGGCTGTATCAAAGTCATCAACGTGATGTAACAATGGTGTAAATTGTACCGGTCTGCTTCCCGGCGCGGCACAAAAAGGGGCAGTGCGGTTTTTCCGCACTGTCACACTTGTTTTTCTTCACATGTTATGCTTTGTCGGGCTTATGAACGCCGATATACCAGTTCTCATCCACTTCCGCGATTTCATAATAGGCCGCCTGGAGATACCCCTCCTGAAGGAGTGCCGCCTCCGGGTCTTTTTCCGTATGCGGGAGGTAGAACATCTTGATCCGGCTGTAATTCTCCCCGGCCAGCTCAATGTTGAGGATCTCACCGTTGCTGCCATCATACTTGATCATCGTCAGTCCTTTGAGCAGGGAAAACGCGCCCAGCATGGCGCTCTGTTCTTCCTTCGCGAAGTACGCATCATTCTTCAGTTCCTCCAGGCTGTGCAGGCTCGCATTATACGGATGGACATGCTTAAACAGATAGCTGTTGAACTCCTGCTTTCCCAGCATAATAGAGGCGGCAGCCGTCAGCCGGCTGTTCGTTTCCGGATCTGCAAGCAGTCTGCGGCAGTCCTCCAGCGTTGTCCTCTCCGGCTGTTTCCTGCCGGACATGGACGCCATTGCGCCGGCCGCGATCAAAATCAGTACGACCAGGATCAGCCAAAACCGGTATCTCTTCACAAACTTTTTCATTTACTCATTCTCCGCGTATGAATATGCAATGCTGTTTCTGATACAGTATTTTTCCACCCGTCCGCCCTTCTCAGCAAGGATGAGCTCCAGGTCAGGACATTCTTCAAACACAGAACTGCCGATGGAAATCACAGAAGCGGGAATCCTGAGCTTCGTCAGGTTTGTACAGTGGGAAAACGCGTAATCGCTGATGGATTTAACCCCTTCCGGAATCGTGATTTCCCGCAGTTCAGAACAGTACTCGAATACGCCGTATTCAATCCGTTTGAGACCGGAGGGCATTTTCACCCGTTTCAGCCCTGTGCAGTTGTAGAATGCGTCCGACGCAATATTGGTTACGGTATCTGGAATATCTATCTCAGTGATCGCACAGTGTTCAAAAGCAGCTGTTCCGATGGACGTGAGGGTTTCCGGCAAAGTGACCCGCGTCACGCCATACTGAAGCGCAAACGCGCGGTTCCCGATGGAGACAACCCCCTCCTCAACAATGACCGTATCAAATCCCAATCCGTTCCATGGAGCGGTCGAGCCTGTAATGTACGTTTCTTCGATATAATCGTCGTAGTCGTACATTTTTCCTGTGCCGGAGATGGTCAGCGTACTGTTCTCCAGCTTCCAGGTCACATGATTGCCGCAGGTGCCTGACGTCTCATCCGTGGGTATCTCCGGTTTGGTTCCATCCGGATAGGAATACGCTACTTTCTTTTCCCTGCAGTATTTTTCCGCGTAGCTGCCCTGTACAACAATACAGTTTTCCGGACCGTTTTCAAAAGCCTGGGTTCCGATCATGATGACAGAAGCCGGAATGGTCAGCTCCTTCAGGCTCATGCACGATGAAAAAGCAAGGGGTTCTATCCGCTGAAGGGAATCGGGAAGGATCATTTCCTTCAGGCAGGGACAACTGTTGAACGCAGACTCCGGAATAATTTTCAGCCCGACAGGCAGGCGGACGCTGATCAGGAAATCACAGCCGGCAAAAGCATTTTTCCCGATGGAAGTGACAGAATCGGGAATAACGGCTTCCTCCAGGGATGTGAAAGCAAAAGCAAATGATCCGATTGCTTCCAGCGTATCCGGCAGCTGAATGCTCTCAAGCGTATCGCAGCTGAAGAAAGCGCTGCTCCCGATACGGGTTACCCCCTGCCCGATCACAACTTTCCTGACGCCGCGGCCCGACCACGGGGCGCTGGTATCCAGTTCCGTACCGGTTCCGTCCTGATCCAGGTACAGGTTTTCATAGTCATCCATTTTCCCGAAACCGGAAATGGTCAGCGTGCCGTCATTATCCAGTTTCCAGGTCAGGTTCTGACCGCAGATGCCGTAGGGTGCCTCGGTCGGAATAGCTTCCGGACTGCTTCCTGTATAAACGTATCCGATTCCCTTCCGGATGCAGTACTGCTCCGCATAGCTGTCCTTCGGCACGATAACGGCCCGCAGCGCCTGGCATCCGTCAAAAGCATACTCTCCGATGGTCTCAAGGGAGGCAGGCAGGGTAGCGGTTTTCAGCACCGTACAGTTATGGAACGCATACATTCCGACCTCCCTGACCGCATCCGGCAGGGTGATCTCCGTAAGCTTGATGCACATCCGGAACGCAGCCGCGCCGACAGACGTCAGGGAAGCAGGGAGCCGGATCTCCGTCAGGCCGGTACATTCATTGAATGCCAGCATCCCGATTGCTGTTACCGAATCGGGCAGGGTCACGGTCTTCAGTTCCCTGCAGTTATCAAACGCGCCGTATTCCACAGAGGTGAGCGTAGCAGGCAGGGTAATCTCCGTCATGGCGCAGTTTTCAAAGGCATAGGCACCAATGGAGGTAACCCCTTCCTCAATCACAACACGGGTGACTTTGCTGCCATCCCACGGCGCGGACGACCTGATCACCGGCGCTGCTCCATCCTGGGCGGGATCTTCCCCGACCTGTTCATAATTATCCATCATGCCCGTACCGGAAATCCTCAGCGTACCGTCTTCTTCCAGTATCCAGGCCAGGTCAGGACCGCAGGTATTTTTCACCTTCTCCACAGCAATCTGTGCGGGAGCAGGTGTTTCCCCGGGCACGGCGTCTCCGCTGTTATACGGGAGATTATTCTCAATGCAATACTGTTCAGCATAACTTCCCGGTTTCACGGCAATGTTCTTCAGCTTTCCGCAGCCGGCGAACGCGTCCTCTCCGACGGAGCTGACAGAAGCCGGCAGAGTGAGCGTTTTCAGGCTTCCGCACTGGCTGAACGCTTTCTTTCCGATTTCGATCACGCCTTCCGGCAGGGTAATTTCACGCAGCAGGGTACATTTTTCAAAGGCAAATTTTCCGATTTCCGTCACCGTATCAGGCAGGACAACCGTTTTCAGCTGTTCGCATCCCCAGAACGCGAAAGCACCGATGGAAGTAATACCGGGCTCCACCACCACCTGCGTAATTTTCTGTCCGTCCCAGGGCGCGGACGTCTGCTGGCTGCCGCCCATCATGCGCATATAGTCATCCATTTTCCCCGTGCCGGAAACGGTCAGGGTGCCGTTCTCCAGCTTCCAGCCTATGCCGTCCCCGCCTTCATCGCCGAAGACCACAGGCGCCTGTGCATAGGTGTATGGCAGACCGGCTTCCGCGCAGAACTTTTCAGCATAGCTGTCCTTTTCCACGACCACCTTCCCAAGGCTTTCACAGGACATGAAAGCTTCGGCCCCGATCCATTTCAGGGAAGCCGGCAGGTTAATCTCCTTCAGGCTGAAACAGCCATTGAACGTCATATCCGCAATGGACTTCACATTGTCAGGCAGGGTAATTGTTTCAACGGCATTGCAGCACTGGAATGCCCCGTAATCAAGATCAGTAAGTGCTTCCGGCAGGATAATGCTCTTCAGCCCCCGGCAGTCCCCGAAAGCAGAAACACCGATTGTCTCAACACCCTCCGGGAAAATAAAGTCCGTCATGTTTTCACAGTAACAGAACGCCTCATCCCCGATGGATTTCAGGGTATCCGGCAGGGAAACGGTAATCAGGTCAATCTGGCAGTTAAACGCGTTGGCACCGATGGACGTAACGCCTTCCTCAATCACAAGGGAGCTGAACTTCAGCCCGTCCCATGGCGCGGTTGTGCCGGGCACAGTATACCAAAGATACGGTTTCTGTACGTTTTCATCCGTTCTGAAATCCGGCATTTCCCCCGTGCCGGAAATCGTCAGCGTTTCGTTTTCCACTTTCCAGATCAGATTATCGCCGCAGGTGCCCGCTTCATCTGCCACGGCACGCATGCCAAACACTGCTGTAAGCAGCAAGGCGAACAGCAGGCAGATCCATAATCTGTACCTGAATGGTTTCATGCGTAACCCCTCCGTGTCAATCTGACAATTCCATTATATAGGAAGAAGTGTATCAAGGTCATTAACGCGATGTAACAACGTTGTAAATTTTTTCCCGGAAAAGCAGAACAGCCGGAGGAGGAAATCCCTCCGCCGGCCGTCAGTTCCAGTCTTCAATTGTCAGCTGCTCCGGTTCCCGGACAAGGCCGTGGCAGTATCCGTAATACCAGCATTCATAAGGCTTTGAGCATTGTTCGCCGCAGGGCACGTCCGGTTCTTCCCGCTCCTTGGTCATACGGTTCAGATCCCAGATGTTGTCATTGATCCAGTCGTAGTATTCCCGGGCCTGTTTTGTGACGTCATTGGAGACGAAAGGGTTCTCCTCATCCGGGCCATGGGTCACAATAAAGATCCGGTCAATCCGAAGGCCTGTCCTCCGGATAATGTAGTACTGAAAGGCCGCGTCCCGGATAAACTGCTCATAGACTGCCGGCGCGTTCTTTACCTCATACAGGTCATGGCCGGTTTCCGTCTTCCGCAGGAGATCCACGGCACAGTAGTTGTTGTAATTGCTGAAGGCCGCCTCGCAGATCACCGGCACACCCCGGAGCAGGGCATCCTGCGTTCTGGCCAGCATGGCCTGCTTGTCCGGAATCCGGGTTCCCGGCCGGTATACTGTCATTTCCTCATAGGGGCCGAACATGGCCATGGCCCGGTCGCCGAAATCGTTGCCCGCGTCCAGCCGGACCTGGACCTCCGGCGGAATGACCCGCAGCCCGGGCTTGTGCCTGTCCAGCCAGAGCATCTTCCGGCACTGCATGCCCCGCATAAAATCCGTTTTGGTAATGGCCATGGTTTCTTCCTTCCGGCACGTTATTTCCCGCAGATTATACCATTTTTGCCAGGCAGGAACAATCCGGGCCCGCCGCAAAGCGTGTATTGCGCATCCGCGTCACGGGAACTTCTGAACGCCTATTTTTCACCAGCCGGACAATAACCCCCCTGTATTGTTCCGTCTTCGCCCTGTTTTCCCGGATCCGGACATGGTACACTTGCATTGTCGGATAATAGACCCGGATTGATTGAAAGGAGGATCATTCCCATGCGGACCGACTGGGTCATGAGAAGTTTCCCGGAAGAAGAGAAAAAGCAGCCCCCGCGTCAGGAGGACAAGCCCATCTCCCCCGCGGTCGGACTGGGTATCGTGGCATTCTTCATATTTCTTCCTTTTGTGGGCAAACTTTTCAGCGCTGTCCTCCTCGTATTCGGGACCATCTTCCGTTTCCTCTCCGGCATACTGAAGGAATTCTTCCGCGCCGCTCCTGATGAAGCTGCTTTCCTGACCGGCGTCTGCATCGGCCTGAGGCTGTATTTCCGTTTCCGCAGGAACAAAAACACCGCTGAAGAACCGAAGGCGCAGCAGCCTTCCGCCGACGTACCGGAAGAAGAAATTCCCGCACCCCAGGTTCATCATGCAATCAAATAAACAGGGCCCCGTTCGGCTGAACGGGACCCTTTCTGTTGCTTTTCTTTACGCTTCCGCTTTGCTGAACTGGGTTTCATACAGCTCCTGGTAGGTGCCGCCGGCATGAACCAGGTCCTTATGCGTACCCCGCTCCACGATTTCTCCGTCCCGGACCACCAGGATCTCATCCGCCGCCAGAATCGTGGACAGCCGGTGGGCGATCAGGATGGAGGTACGCTCCTCGATCAGCGGATTGATGGCCGCCTGGATCGCCGCCTCGGAGATGGAATCCAGAGCGGACGTCGCCTCGTCAAAGATCAGCAGGGCCGGATCCTTCAGCAGCACCCGGGCAATGGAAATCCGCTGTTTTTCACCACCGGACAGCTTCAGGCCCCGGTTGCCCACCATGGTATCCAGGCCTTCCGCCTGGTTGCGGATGAAGTCATAAATGTTGGCCTTTTTGCAGGCCTCGATCATCTCTTCCTCCGTGGCGTCCGGCTTGGCGTAGAGCAGGTTCTCCCGGATGGTGCCGTTGAACAGGTAGGTTTCCTGGGTCACCACACCCACCTCATCCCGCAGGGAATGCAGGGTATAATCCCGCACGTCCGTGCCGTCAAAGGTGACGCTGCCCTTCACAGGATCCCAGAGCCTGGGAATCAGGTTGACGATGGTGCTCTTTCCGCTGCCGCTGGGGCCGACAATGGCCACGCAGTCCCCGCTGTGCAGGGTGAAGGAAATATCCTTCAGGATCATCCGCTCCCCGTCATAGGTAAAGTCCACATGATCAAAGACGATCTCGCCCTTCGCGTTCGTCAGTTCCTTCGCCCCGGGTTTGTTATCGATCTCGGGCTTCATGTCATAGTATTCAAAGATCCGGGTAAACATGGCCATGGAACGGATCCAGTCCACCTGGATATTCAGCAGGCTGTTCACCGGGCCGTACATGCGGCCGAGCAGCGCCACCAGCACCGTGATATCACCGACGCTCAGGGTGCTGTCATGCTTCATGATCAGGATGCCGCCCACCAGGTACAGGAGCATGGGGCCGATGGTAGTCAGGGTGCTGAGGAGCATAAAGAACCAGCGGCCGGCCATCCGCTCCCGGATGTTCAGTCTGATCATCCGCCCGTTGGCTTCCTCATAGCGCTCATATTCCGATTTCTCCCGGCCGAAGAGCTTCACCAGCAGCTGTCCGCTGACGGAAAGCGTTTCATTCAGGATGCCGTTGATTTCATCATTGCAGGCCTGGGCCTCCCCCGCCAGCTTCCACCGGCGTTTGCCGGCCATGCGGGTGGGCAGGGTAAACAGCGGCACCACCGCGATGCCCACCAGCGCCAGGATCCAGTTTTTCCGGAACATGGCGATCACCGCCACCACCAGGGTAATGGTGTTGGACAGGATGCTGGTAAAGGTGCCCGTCACCACGCTCTCCACGCCGGAGATATCGCTGGTCATCCGGGTGATGATGTCACCCTGGTTGGCCGAGGTGAAGAACCGCTGGGACATCTTCTGCAGATGCCGGTACATCTGGTTCCGCATATCAAAGGAGATATGCTGGGCGATCCAGCTGTTCAGGTAGGTTTCCGCCACGCTGATCAGGTTGGAAGCCAGGTACAGCAGCAGCGTCAGGACAATCAGCCGGATCAGGGCGGAAAGCCCCGCGCCGAACCAGCCGCCCAGGTCCTTGCCGGTGAGCACGTCGATGATGTTACCGGTGAGGATGGACGGGAACAGGCTGCAGACCGAAGACACCACAATGCATGCCAGCACCAGGAGCAGCTGCTTCCAGTAGGGCTTCAGGTAGGAGAAAACCCTGGCAATCAGCTCCTTGGTAATCTTCGGGCTGTTCTTTTTTTCTTCTTCTGTGAGGTAACTGCCCCTCCGGGGGCCGCCGGGACCTGCCATATGGATCCCCTCCCTTTCCGTTCCATTATATGCGACCGTCAGAAGCAGAGCAAGAATTTGTACCATCCGGCTCTGTCTTTTTTTGTTTCCGGAATTCTGGTATAATCTGCAAAGATATTAACTTTACATTTTTCCGCGGGAAGGGGACTGGCGGATGGACATCTGGAACAAGAGCAGGGAACCTAAGGAAAGCGTTTCCTACATGGTGGAGGAGATCACCCACATCTGCCGGAAAATCGGCAGGCGTTCTCCGGGCAGCGCCGGCGAACAGGCGGCGGCGGAATATTTTGCCGGCGTCCTGGAAAAAAAATGCGGCTGCGCGGACGTGAAAACGGAGTCCTTTGAGGTACATCCGGATTCTTTCTACGGGTATTTTTACTTTTCCGCCTTCTGCGATATCCTCTGCGGAGTGCTTTTTTTCAGCGAACCCTTCCTGAGCATCCTGTTCGGCCTGATGGGCGTACTGCTGTTCATCTACCACTTTGTGCTTTACCGCAAGCCGCTGGATCCCCTGTTTCCCAAAAAGCAGGGCACCAACGTCACCGCCGTACGCCCCTGCAGCGGCGAGGTGAAACAGCGCATCTTCCTGAACGGCCATACGGACGCGGCCTGGGAATTCCCCATCAACTACCGCTTCGGCGGCATTGCCTTTGAAATCCCGGGCATCGCAGCCACCATCGGCGTGTTCTGTTATATGATCCTGTCCTTCCTGTCCCTGTGCGGCGTGGACGTGTATACCGCGGGACTGCGGTGCCTGGTTTTCATTCCCTTCTTCCTGCTGCTGACCATCACCTATAACCCGTTGCGGGTTGTGGACGGCGCCAACGACAACCTGACCGGCTGCCTGATGGGCGTGACCCTCCTGAAGGAAATGGAAGAACAGGGGATCCGGCTGGAAAATACCGAAATCGGCGTCATCCTGACCGGATCGGAGGAAGCGGGCCTGCGGGGTGCCAAGGCCTGGTGCGAAGCACATAAGGAAGATTACCGGGACGTGCCTACCTGCGTGATTTCCTATGACTCCATCTATAACCCGGACTGGCTCATGGTCAACCGCCGGGATCTGAACAACACCGTGGACTCGGACGAAGACCTGTGCGACTACTTCCTGCTGGCGGCGGAAGACGCCGGCGTTCCCTGCCGGGACGGCAAGGTGCCGCTCTTCGGCGGCGCCACGGACAGCGCGGCCTTCACCCAGGGCGGGTTCCGGTCCATCGGCATCACCGGCCTCAGCCACAGGCTGGAGCGGTTCTACCACACCCGGCTGGACACGCCTGAAAACCTGAGCCCCGGCGCGCTTGAAAACTGCTACCGGGCCACTGCGGAGTTTATCCGCAGCGCCGACCGGGACCTGATCCTGGTTCCGAAGGAGCCGGAAGAAGTACTGGTGGAACTTGCGGAAGAAGCAGATATGCCGGTAAAAATCCCGGAGGAATCCTTCACTGAAGAGGCAGAAGAAGAGCTGCCGGAAACCGAAGAAGCAGTCCCGCCGGAAGAAAGCACAGAAGAATAAAAAAAGACGGGCTCCGTTCCCCCAGGACGGAGCCCTATATATAAACAGCGGCTTGTGATGATTGAGAGGTCTGTCAGTTCTCTGATTCTCGTGGAAGAAAAAGGTAATTCTTCCGGGGTTCCGCAATTGTCCGCAGCTCGGGAATCACGCGTTCAAGGCACAGCACCAGGGCGTGGCCCGGCATGGTAAAGGAAACAGAAAGCTCTCCGGTCACAGAATCGCGCCGGATATGAAAGGAATAGCTGTCAAATCGGTTCCCCTGTTTTTTGATCATCACAAGCCGGTGTTTTCTCATCTCTTTTTACCTCCCTACTTATTAGACGAAAAAAACAGGCATTTTGATTCATGCTTTTGTAAAAAAAGTGTAAATTCTTTGTAAATTGTCCGAATTTTTGGATGCAATCTGTTTTTTTGCACAAATTTTAATCTGATTCTCCTTTTTTTCACATCGATTGCGTGATACACTTTTCCAGTATCATAGGAATGATTTATCCACCAGGGGGAGATGATCGAATATATGGGTAACAACAATCAGGGCTGGAACTGGAACTGGAATTGGAACTGGGAATGGGACAAGCATTCCGGTGAACACCAGAAGTCCTATAAAAAGCAAAACCGCCACAAGCGGAAAATCTGGCCGGCGATTATCATGTTCTGCCTGTTCGGCCGTCCGCTCATCCGCGTGGCCGCCAGCGTCTTCCGTTCCCTGGCCCGTGGTTTCAGCTCCGGCATCTCTGCGCTTTTCTCCGTTTTCACTTCCGCTTTCCGGGCCACTTCCGGCACAGCGATCCTCGGCGGGCTGGTTGTCGGTGTGATTATCGGCCTGTATGTATATAAGCACAAATTCGGCCGCAGTCCGGCTGCCGCGGATGAAGAGGAAGAGCCGGCAGAAGAAAAAGAACCGGCACAGGTCGATCCCGTACCGATTCCCATGACCCTCGGCAACACGCCTTCCTCTTCCGACGAGGAGTACGTTCCCCAGGTCTATAACACCTTTGGAAACTGATTATTTTCCCAGGAATTGAAGAAGCTCCGGCAGGCGCTTTTCCGCCTCCCGCCTTCCCAGATGATATACCCGGTCGAGTTCGGCCGGGTTCTTTTCTGTATGGCCGATCCGCAGCGCCTCCGGCGGACGGATCACAAAGGAACTTCCTTCCCTTTCCCGGCGGCTGATTTCCTCCATCTGCCGGTTATACATTTCATGCCGGACAGCCATGGCCTCAATGATCCGGGGATACCGGCGCAGGAATAGCTTCATCACAGCCAGGCCGGAAGCCGGCTTTTTCCGGTAGCCTTCCGGCTGGGTGAGGATGATCACATTCCGGTCATAGCCCAGCCCTTCCATATAAGCATAGGGCACGGCGTCCGCGATTCCGCCGTCCAGGTAAAACCGGCCCTCAATCTCCACCGGCCGGGAAACCCCGGGCATGGAGGCGGAAGCCTGCAGCCACCGCATATCCAGGCTGCTGCCGTCCCTGCACTGATGATAGACACATTTGCCGGTTGCCACGTCCGTCGCCCCGGCATAGAACGCCATGGGGTTGGCCGCAAAAGCCTGCCGGTCAAAAACGTCCAGCTCGTCCGGCAGTTCCCGGTAGCAGAAGTCCGCCCCGTACAGATCCCCGGTGCGGATCAGGGACCGGATGCTGCAGTAGCGGGGATCCGCGCAGTATTTTTTGTTGTAGCGGAGCGCCCGGCCGATCTGGCCGGACTTGTAGTTGCAGCCGAAGACCGCCCCGGCGGATATGCCGGCAATGCCGTCAAAACAGACGCCCTGCTCCATCAGCACGTCCGTCACGCCGCAGGTGAACATTCCCCGCATGGCGCCGCCTTCCAGTACCAGACCTTTCTTCATCCGCGTCCCTGCCTTTCTCCTGACAGTATACCAGAGCCGGTCCTTAAACGCCGGCTTTTTTCCGGTTTCTTTGGTGTTTTAGTGTATAATAAAAAAAGTTTTTTCACCAATTGGCCTCTTTTCCGGGCCGGGTCGTCTAATCAGTGTTGAAAGGAGGGAAGCGCATTGGATCAGGATATGCGCAGGGAATGGCTGGACAGCCTTGTCACCGAATGGGAAAGGCCTTTGCTCCGGCTCTGCTTTGCCTTTCTGTGCGATACCGCGCTGGCGGAAGACGCCGTACAGGAAACATTTATCAAAGCCTGGAGAGGCAGCGATCACTTCCGTGCGGATTCGTCAGAAAAAACCTGGCTCACGCGCATTGCCGTCAACACCTGTAAGGATCTGCTGAAAAGCGCCTGGGTACGGAATACGGACCGGTCCGTAACCCCGGATCTGCTGCCGGAAGGCTCCGTCCCCTTCGATGAGCGGGACGACACCGTTACGCGTGCGGTGCTCGCCCTTCCGCCCAAGCTGAAGGAAGTGACGCTCCTGCACTGGTATCAGGGAATGACGCTGGATGAGATCGTCAGGGTGCTGAGGCTCCCCCGTTCCACTGTCAACTATCGACTGAAAAAAGCAAAAGCGATGCTGAAGGATAAACTGGAGGACTGGTACTATGAAGACGAATAAGGATTCGCTCCGTTCCGCAATGGACAGGCGCCTTTCCTTTCTGGATGAACTTCCCTCCTGCCGCGCCGGGCTGTATCAGCGCATCGCTCAGGAGGAGGCACCTGTGATGAAGAAAAAACTCTCTGTTGGTTTGGTATTCGCAATTGTCCTGGTTCTGCTTACCGTGGCAGCCCTGGCTGCCGGCCTGCTGATTTCTCCCCGGGTCTCCGCGTCCCGTACCGCCGATATTGCCCTGAAGGATCAGTACGGCATCACCGAAGAAATGCAGACCTTCTTCTACCGCGAGGAAGAGCCCCTCGAGGACGGCAGCTTCCGCGTCACCTACACCGGCGTTTACGGCCTGGACTACGTGCTGGGCACCTACACCGCGCTGGTTAAGGACGGCAAGGCGGAAATCACCTGGAGCCGTGAAGGTGCTGACGTTTCCGGCGGCTATGAAGCCGACGCCTGGGGCGCTGAACAGCTGAAGCAGATGATGACCGACGCCGCCAAAGATAACAAATTATCCTACACACAGAAGGCTGCGGACATTGCCGAAAAGCACACCGGCCAGGAATATGACATCCCTTCCGAAACACCGGAAGCCGTTCCGGATGATCTCCCCGAGGATCACGAGCTCACCCAGGATGATATAGACCGGCTGAACCAGCGGGAGGGTGAAAAGACTTCCGCACTCGAAGCCCGAAAGCTCTCCGAGGATGAGATGATTGCCATCGGCCGGGAGTTCATCATCTCCAGTTACGGCCTGAACGAAGAGCAGATTTCCCGTCTGGAGCTGTACACCAACCGCGGCCCGACCATGGAACTGCTGGCCCTCATCGGAATCACTGAAGTTCCTGAACAGAACCCCAACGAATGGTATGAAACCATCAAAGGCATTCCCTGCTTCGAGGTGGAATACCTGCTGTACAGTGAAGGCGGCGATGAAAACCGCACCGAGAAAGACGGCTACTACATCGTCTACGTCAACGTGGAAACCGGCGCCGTCGAGCAGTTTGAGTACAACTCCGCCCTGGGCGGCTGGGGCTGATCCGGCACACCCGTAAAGAAGAAGCTCACCCTGTGGTGAGCTTCTTTTCGTATACGTGTAATCAGCCGAGGCGTTCCTTCAGGTCCCGGAAGCGTTCCAGCACGCTGTCGATCCCGTCTTCGGACAGGACGCCCCGCTTCAGGTCCGCGGGCAGCTTTCCCGCGGCATCCGCGTCAAAGTCCGCCTTCCATTCCCGGCTTGTATAGTACTTTTCCAGTTCCTTCAGCTCCGCCTGGACGGCGTCATAAGCCTCCAGTGCTTCCTCCGCCTGCCGGGCTACAGCCTCCGCGCGGTCCAGGATCTGCTCGTACCGGGCAATCCGCTCCAGCCTCTTCATATTTCTCCGCCCCTCGTTTTGTTTTCCCCATTATAGCACAAAAACAGGCGGGGAGAGGATGATCTCCCTGCCTGCCTCATTCATTACTGTTTCTCTTCAAATTGAATCATGTGGAGCGGTATTTTCACGAACCAGTTTCCCTCCACAATAGTTGTGGCTCCCGTGATCCTCACCTGTGCCTTCAAAACAGCCTGTTCGGCCTCGGCAGGGGTGCAGGGGAATACATATTCCTCCCAGTCCGGGAAATCATCCCCGTTCTCATCCCAAAGCCATATATATGTGCCGCCCGGCAGGTCATCCTTATGGGTGTACCAGGGACTGAACCCGTCGTCCAGCGTCATCTGGATCCAGGCCGACACAGGAAAACCCTCACTGTCTCTACCAAACTTCACCATATAATGATCCGGATAATGAATCTGTACATGCAGCGCTCCGTCAATCCAGCCGATTCCGCTCAACTCAACATATTCATGAAGCGGTATCCCCAGGTCCTGTGTATAGTCCAGGATCCGGAAGGACTCAGGCGCTATACTTGTTCCCGCTTCCGGGTCATTATACGAGCGCGCGTTATCCGGAAGGGTCGTCGTCTTTACGTCCTTTCCATACTGTTCCAGCAGCGGATGAAGATCCGTTCCCTCTACTTTCTCTATACCCAGTTCAGTCACAATGAAAGGGAATTCATAACTCCCGCTGATCGGCTGGTCATATTCAGTTTCCGAGGCACAGATCATTTTTTTCTCAGCCGGGTCATAACCCAGTATTGTCTCCCTGGATGAAACAACTGTAATGTTTTTACGGCTGTGATCCAGGTCCGTCGCTCCTAAGGCGCTGAAGTTGTAGGTATGCTCATTGAGCCGGTCTTCCTCCAGATCCTGCATGGAGTATACAACATTCACCTTGTTGTCCTTCACCACAGCGGAAATCACCTCCATCCGGATGCCCTCGCTGTCACAGGTGGCATGTACAGGCATCAGGAACTCCGCCGCTTCCGGCCAGTACGCGTGCAGCCTGGCATTGACAACATCCACCGTTGCGGCCAGTGTGGTGGCGATTCCAAACACCAGCAGCACCGCGCAGAGAATCACCACCCGGGCAGGATACCTCCTTCCCGGTTTCACTTCAGCCGTCAGGCGCAGAACCTGTATATTACTTCTTTCCTCAAAGCCCGCAGGAGGCGTCCGCCGACCTTCCCGAAGCGCTTTCTTCAATTCTTCCTGAAGCATCCTCTGCTTCCTCCTTTCTCATCTCTTTCCGGATCATTTCCAGCCCGCGGGTAATCCTGGAAGAAACTGTCCCGCGGTGGAGATGAAGCGCCGCCGCAATCTCCTTCTCCTGCATTTCCTCATCAAATTTCATCAGCAGCGGCAGGCTGTATTTTTCATCCATTCCGGCCACATAGTCCGCGATTCCGCGCCCTTTTTCAGGCGCCTGCAGAACATTCTCCAGCGGTTCGATGGGCGTCGTCCTCTTCCGCCGGCGCAGTTCATCATGCGCCGCGTTAATCACGCTCCGCATCAGGTATCCCGGCAATGCCTCCTTCGTCCGGATCCTGGGCAGATGTTTCCAGGTGGATTCCACTGCGGCCGAAACCGCATCTTCCGCGTCCGCTTCCGAGCGAAGCAGATGGAAAGCGACCCGCCACATTGCCTGGCGTTTGGCTTTGACAGCGTCTATAAAGAGCTGTTCGTTCTGATCACTCATCCTGTCACATCCTTTTTATTCCTGTATCCGGATACACTATTAAGACGCAGAAATCCTGCTTTATGCTTCATTCGCCGCAAAAAAAGTTCATAAACATGAAAAAGCGCAGGGCTCCTGCCCTGCGCTTCCGGGTGATTCCGGCTTATTTCCATTCCGGGACCGCGTTATACATTTCTTCCATTTTGCTTTCATATTCTTCCATTATTTCCTGGTCTTCCGGCAGATTCCAGCCCTTCAAAGACTCTTCCATACCGGTTTTCCACCACTCCTCCTCGTACGCGTAATACGCTTCCATCTCTTCGGAGGCTTCCGGTATAGGATCACCCTTTTTCCAGATTGTCTTGTAATTGTCCGGACTGCCCTGGCGAATCTCGTCAATCTGCGGATCTATCTCAATAGACATCAGACTGCCCTTCCGCCGGTTTTCCAGTTTCTTCTCAGTACTGTGAATCAGAGGAACCCGGAAACGGAGATACAGGTTATACTTGCCGTCTTCTGTTCTTCCTTCAAACAGTACTGATGAATTGACTGAATCGAATCTTTCAGCGATTACTTCTATTTTGCCAGTCTTCATCTGGACAAGGTTCAGATGATATAAATCATTCTCCAGCGGAACCGTATCCCACTGCCATAACCAGCCGTACAGCATCAAGCCGCCGATCAGCACCACCAGGCTGATGACAGCAGGCAGCACCACCCGCAGAATCCGGCGGATTTTCTTCTGCCGCTTCATCTGCTTGAGCGTCCTGACAATGTCCCGCTGTTCCGCTTCATATTCCGCCCGGGTTTCTGCCGGCATATCCGCCTTCATTTCCTCATACTGCTTCCTGCATTCCTCGCAGGAGCCCATATGTTCCTCCACCAGCGCCCGGCTTTCATCGCTGGCGACCCGGTCCAGCACCAGGGGCATCAGGTCACGGACCACATTGCATTCATTCTTTTTCATGTTGATTCTCCTTCATTGCTTCCTGCAGCATGCACCGGGCCCGGTAGTAAGTCACCCGGGACCAGGCCTCGCTCTTTTTGAACAGCTCCGCAATCTGCGGATGGGACAGATCACAGAAAGTGCGCAGGGTAAACACCTCGCGGTAAGGCTCCTCCAGGCTGTGCAGGTACCGGTGGGCGATCATCGCCTGGTCCTTTTGCGCAAGGTTCTCCGCGAAATCATACGGCGCGGGGATTTCCTCCGGCAGCGGTTCCGTAGGTTTCCGCCTGCGAAGCGAATCGTAATACAAGTGCTTCGCGATCCCGCACAGCCAGGTATAGACGCTGCTTCTTCCGTCGAAACGATCGATGTTTTTGACCGCGCGGTAAAAGGTCTCCTGCATCAGTTCTTCCGCCAGCTCCGCGCTGCCGCTCAGCCGTGTCAGGTAGGCAGTCACTGTGCCGCTGTATTGCTGATAAATCTCATCCAGGTCCGCCGTAGTGCTCACCTCCCTTCCGCAGTACTGAAAGCCGCTTTCATCCTGTTTGTCGCAGTACCGGATCAACCGTTACAAACTTTTTCAAAAAAATTTCAGTTCATCATATCATATTTTCCGAACAGACAACGTAAAAAAATTTTGTCTTCAAGGTTTCTTTAAGGTTCCCGTGCAGAATATGAGGTGCCGGGAGAAACCACCCGGCCAAAAACCCGAAGAAAACAGCAATCAATGAACGGAGGTATATGATCATGAAGAAGACACTTGCACTGCTGATGGCCCTTGCCCTGGTCATCAGTGCCATCGCCCTCCCGGCGCTGGCGGAAAACAATACCGTGGACCAGACCACATCCGCAACTATGCAGACCGCCCGGGGCGGACGAGGCGGAAAAGGACAGATGCCCGGACAGAATAACCGGAACAGCCAGATGCCCCAGATGCCAAACCAGAACGGACAGAATGCCCAGCCCCCGCAGATGCCTGATCAGAGCGGCCAGAATGGCCAGCAGCAGATTCCTGACCAGAACAACCAGCAACAGCTGCCCGGTAAGATCAGCCGGAAAGGATTCCGCGGCGAAAATACTGCAGCCCGGACCGAGAAGCTTGAGCAGTGGCTGACCCAGCTGGTGACCGACGGCGTCATCACCCAGGAAGTTTCCGATGCGATCCTGACCCATGTGAAGGAACAGCTCACACAAGCCCAGACCGGCACCGCCGCACCCGCGGAAAGCGCCGAAGCCCCCGCAGAGGCCGCTCCGGAAGGCAATCCGGAAGAGCAGCTGCTGAAAGAAATGCTGGACAACGGCGTGATTACCCAGGAGCAGTACGACCAGTATGCCGCCCGCTTCTCCATGCCTGAAGCACCTGAAGCAGGAGCTGCCGGAACCTGATCCATTCCTTTCACCGGACTCCCGGATTATCCGGGAGTCCCTTGTTGCCGTTTCAGGCATGGCTGTGATATCATCGAAGCACGGAGGAAATAAAATATGCGCGTTTTGCTGGTAGAGGATGACCGGAAGCTTTCCGCGGCGGTCTGCAAGCTGCTGGAGAAGGAGCGGATCACCGTTGATCCGGTCTATAACGGAACCGACGGCCTGGACTGGGCTCTGGGCGGCGGCTATGACGCCGTCATCCTGGACGTCATGCTCCCGGGCCTAGACGGTTTTTCCGTGCTGCGCGAAATGCGGAAGGAAAAGATTGCCACCCCCGTGCTGATGCTGACCGCCCGTGCCGCGCTGGAAGACCGGCTGACCGGCCTGGACAGCGGCGCGGACTACTATCTGCCCAAACCCTTTGAATCCGCAGAGCTGGTCAGCTGCCTGCGTGCCATCACCCGCCGGGGAGACAGCACACCGGTGATGAACCTGTGTTTCGGGGATATTGAGCTGGAGCAGAAAAGCGCAAAGCTCCGTAACACGGAAAACGCGCAGGAAGTCCGGCTCGGTGCGAAAGAATACCAGCTCATGGAAATCCTCCTCCGGAATCCGGCACAGATCCTGACAAAGGAAACCCTTTTCGAACGGGTCTGGGGCCTGGAAAGCGACGCTGAATACAACACGCTGGAAGTATATATTTCCTTCCTGCGGAAAAAAATGGGCTTCATTGGTTCCCGGATGAAGATACGGGCTGCCCGGGGACTGGGTTACACCCTGGAGGAGGAAGCATGATCAGACGACTGCGCCGGCGCATGACCCTGATGGTGGTCGCTGTGCTGATCCTGGTCTCCGCCGGTATCGTGCTGGCCATTCACCTGGCCAATGAACACAGTATCGCCGCCCAGGCGGAAGCGACGCTCTCCATGCTGGCGGAAAACAGCGGTTCCCGTCCGGCGGACACCGGACGGCGGGAAGATATGCCCGCAATGAAGCCGGATGAGAACGACCCGGGCCGCGGCGCACGGATGAACCGGGGCAAAAAAGACTTCCGGGGTGAGCCGCCCGCCCTCCGCAGCGGTACCGAAGCCGATGCCGCCGGGCTGAGCAATTCCTATACCATTTCCCTGAGCGCAGACGGATCCGTCGCCTCCTGGACTTCGGACCGGACGGATCTGTATTCCGACGAGCAGGTATCCGTCATGGCGGAAAGTATCCTGGCGGAAGGAAAAGAAAGCGGCCGGATCGGCACCCAATTCTACCGGAAAACAGAACAGAACGGACAGACTATGCTGGTCGTACTGGACGCACGGCTGGATTACCTGTCCGCCTCCAACGTGCTCCGTTCAACCATCCTGATCGCGGCGGCAGCCTGCGTCCTGCTTTCCTTGCTGGCTGCACTGCTGATCCGGCGGATGGTACAGCCGGTGGAGGAAGCCTTCACCCGGCAGAAACAGTTTGTCTCCGACGCCAGCCATGAACTGAAAACGCCACTGGCCGTCATCTCTGCCAACGCCGAGGTACTGGAACAGGAGATCGGGGAAAATGAAAACCTGGGATATATCCGTTCTGAGATCCGGCGCACGGACGCCCTGGTCAACAACCTGCTGACCCTGGCCCGACTGGACCGGAAGGAAGGGACAGCAGAGATGAAGCCCTTCGATCTCAGCCATGCGGTGCTGAACGTGGTACTGCCTTTCGAAAGCACGGTCTATGAAGCCGGCAAAACGCTGGAAACGGATATTCCGGAGGGTATTGAATGCACCGGAAACGAGGAAATGATCCAGCAGCTGACCGTGATTCTGCTTTCCAACGCCCTGAAATATTCCAACGAAGGCGGACGGATTGAAGTAAGCCTGAAAGCCAGGGGAAAGCAGCGGGAACTGCGGGTGTTTAACACAGGCGATCCCATTGCCCCGGAGGATCAGGAAAAGATCTTTGACCGCTTCTGGCGGGCGGATCCCGCTCACGGCAGGGAGACCGGCGGCCACGGACTGGGGCTTGCCATCGCCCGGAACATTGTGGAAACGCACAAGGGCCGGATCAGCGTGGAAAGCAGCGAAGGAAAAGGAACAGCGTTCAGCGTGATATTGAACGCTTAACAGATATAATGAAAGCCCCGCATCAACCAACGATGCGGGGCTTGATTTTACTGTTCAATATAGTACTGTGCCTGGGCGTCCCAGAGTTCCCGGTATTTGCCCGCCGGGTTCTCCAGCAATTCCGCGTGGGTTCCCTGCTGGACGATCCGGCCTTTGTCAAACACGGTAATCTCATCACAGAACTGGCAGGAGGAAAGCCGGTGGCTGATATACACCGCCGTCCGATCCTCCACCATACTGCTGAAGCCGGCGTAGACCTGGGCTTCGGCAATGGGATCCAGGGCGGCGGTGGGCTCATCCAGCACGATAACCGGAGACCCTTTGTACAGTGCCCGGGCCAGCGCGATTTTCTGCGCCTCGCCGCCGGAGATTTCCACGCCCTTTTCCGACAGATCCCGGTAGAGACAGGTCTCCAGGCCGTCCGGCATTTCCCGGTACCGGTCGTACAAAGCTGCTTTCCGGATACATTCCTCCGCCTTTGCCGCGTCATAGTTTTCACCGGCCGCGATGTTTTCTCCCAGGGAGAAGGCGAAGAGTTTAAAATCCTGGAAGACGAAGGAAAACAGCTTCATATAGTCATCATAGTCGTATTCCCGGATGTCCCTGCCGTCCAGCAGGATCTGTCCTTCCGTCGGATCATAGAGGCGGCAGAGCAGCTTCACAAAGGTGGTCTTGCCCGCGCCGTTTGCCCCCACCAGGGCCTGCTTCCGGCCCGCGCGCAGGGTGAAGTTCACATTTTGCAGCACGTCCGTCTCACTGCCGGGATACCGGAAGAAAACATTCCGGAACTCAATGGTATGCTCCGTTCCGCTGACCGGCAGGCCGCCCTGATGTTTAGCGTCCGGAAGATCCAGGTACTCAAACAGCTTCTCCAGGTGTCCCGTATAAACCCGGTTTTCGGAAAGAATGAAGAACAGGTCGCTGAAACTCTTCACCAGCTCCATCAGGGCGCCCACATACTGAACCACGCTGCCCACCGCGAAAGCGCCCAGGCTTGCCTTGGCAACGACGTACAGGTAGCACAGCGCGTTGCAGATCCCCCGGATCAGTTCCATCCCGCCCTCGCAGGCGCTCATTCTGCCCGTTTCCCTGTCATTCAGGTTCATCTCATTCATTTTCCGCATTTCCCGGTCGGCAATCCGGTCCTGGCGGTACAGCCGCACGTCCTTTGCCCGGGTAGTTTCCGCGTACAGGGCATGGCCGTAGAACATGAAAGCCCGGTTGAACCAGACGGTGCCGTCGGTCCAGCGCTTAAAGAATTCATCCTCCTTCTTCCGGAGGCGTGAATTGATCAGACCGGACAGGATCATGAGCCCCGCGGCGGCGATAATCCAGAGCCGGGAATCCAGCAGGATATTCCCTGTTCCGGCGGTAAAGAGGGAGGCGGTCAGCGCCACGGAGGCCGCGATACCGACAATCACCTTCACCAGGGACGGGGTGTCCCAGACCAGCTGGCCCAGGCCGTTGCCGAACATGAACAGGTTTTCCTGCACCTTCTGCCGCTGCTTCTGGATCTCCTGGTCCTCCAGGTCCGCGTAGCGCATGTTCATCTGCTTATCGGAAAAGATCTTTGTAAAGGAGTTCCACATTTTGGATTCCTTCTCGCTGACGACCCGGCTCATGGCGTTCCGGATCAGGGAGAAGGCAAAGTTGATACCCACCGCCAGCAGCACCAGCAGGATCAGGGTACCGGTATCCCGGTTTCCCTCGATTTCATTGATAATCCTGGCCGAGAACCAGACGGTCACCAGCGGCGCCAGGGCTTCCAGTACCGCGATAATCACCTTGCCCCGGATCAGCCCGGGACAGTATTTCCCCAGCATCCGGTATCCCCGGCGGGTAATGGCGATCCGATTCTTAAGCTTCATCGTGATCCACCTCCCCTTCCGGGTTCTCACGGTAATATTTTGCCTGTGTCTCGAAAAGCTCATAGTAACTGCCCTTTTTCGCGAGCAGTTCCTCATGCGTCCCCTCTTCCGCGATCTGCCCGTGATCGATCAGCACAATGCGGTGGCAGAAGCGGGTGGAAGCCAGGCGGTGGGAAATAAAGATGGTGGTTTTTCCCTGCATGACCTCATCATAGGTTTCATACAGGCGGTTTTCAGATACCGGATCCAGCGCCGCCGTCGGTTCGTCCAGCACAATCACCGGAGCGTTCCTGTACAAAGCCCGGGCCAGCAGCAGCTTCTGGGTTTCGCCGCCGGACAGGTTGATGCCGTCGTCCCAGAAAGCCCGGTTGTATTTGCTCTTCACGCCTTCGGGCAGGGAAGACACCTTCTCCCACAGACCCGCCTGCTTCAGGCAGGTTTCCACCCGTTCGTGATCTACATTCAGCTCTTCCTCCTCCGCCACGATCTCCTCAATCGTGACCGGCAGCAGGGAATAATCCTGGAATACCGCGCCGAAAAGGCGGTAGTATTCTTCCCGGTTATATTCACGGATATCGGTTCCGTTATAGGTGACCGTTCCCTCCGTTGGTTCCGTCAGGCCGCAGAGCAGCTTCACCAGCGTGGTTTTGCCGGCACCGTTGAGGCCGACCACCGCCAGGTGCTCTCCCGGCTCCAGCGCCAGGCTGAAGTGATGGATCACGTCTTCCCCTTCCGCGTCATAGCGGAAGCTGACGTCCTTCAGTTCAATCCTTTCCGGAGAATCCAGGCTGCCGACCGGCTTTCCTCCCTCCCGCCGGTAGGTTTCCGGGTATTCCAGGTAGGAGCGGAAGCGGTTCATGGCCTGGTTCAGCCGCTGCAGATCCGTGATTTGGCCCAGCAGGCTGCCCAGCCAGGCGGAGAATCCCGCCACTACATTGAAATACAGCACAAACTCCGCTACGGAGATTTTCCCCTCCAGCGCCAGGTACAGCAGGAAGGCGTAGGTAACTGCCTCCCGGAGGAAACCCAGGGCGCTGTCCGCCGCGGACACGCCAAAGAGCTTCGCCGTATAGCTCCGGTACCAGCCCAGCAGGCCTTTCAGGTTTTTATCATAAATGCCGTTCAGCCAGTCCACCATCCGGTAAAGCCGGATATCCTTTGCGGCCCGGAGGTCATCCGACGCTTCCGTAACGTACCGCAGCCGCTGCTCATAACCGGACTTTTCGCCCACCGTTCCCTCGATCCATTTGTTGATCCGCCGGTTCAGGAAAAAGCTGACCAGCGTGGTCAGGCAGAGGAAAAGGATCAGCAGGGGATGCAGGGTAAACAGGATGCCGGCAAACGCCAGGAAGCCCAGCAGGTTGGAAAAGAACAGCACGACGGCGTCATAGGTCTGGGCGTAATAGGAAAAGTTGCCATTGCAGCTGCCGAAGCTCTCGCTCTGCAGCTTCCGGAAATGCTCGTTCTCCTGGTTCCTGTAATCGGTGGTCAGGCCTTTGCGGGTGATCAGCCGCAGGAAGAAGGTGTTCATTGTGAACTTGTTCCAGTAGATCAGCTGGTTCATGTACTTCTGCAGGCCGCCCAGCAGGGCCAGCGCACCGGTCAGACAGGCTGTGACAAGGAGCAGCTGCCGCAGCGGCTTTCCGTCCGTGATCTGTTCTATCACCACCTTCGGCAGGAAGGCGGTGACCACCGGCACCAGGCAGTTGACCAGGATGACCAGCAGGCAGAAAAACAGCAGCTTCGGACAGCCCTTCCTGGTGGACCGGACACAGTAGGCCAGGTTCTGATGGAATGAATACTTCTTTTCCTGTTCCATGGGAATCCTTTCCTTGTTATACAGCGGCTGCCTCCCGGGCAGTCTCCATCAATTCACGCTCAATGGTAATATCATTGGGATTCGGATATGTGCGGGCGGCTTTTTCAAATGCTTCCATGACTGTCTGTGCCTTCTCCGGATCTTTTTCCGCCAGCAGGGCATAAGCATACTCCGTGCGGAGCACAGAGGGATACTTTTTCATGGACTTCATGAACTTTAACTGGTCCTTCGTCCGCAGGGCCTCCAACGCTTCAGGCCGGTTTTCCCTGATCAGTTCCACATAGAGCCGGTCGCAGACCAGCATCTTCCGGAGCACACCCGGAATGCCGTTATTCTGTGAAAGCAGGCGCTCCATCAGGGCGTCAGCCTCCTCAAACCTGCCCTGTTCCATCAGGCGGCTGCAGGCAACCGCGCCAAGGGAAGAGGTGATGCCGTTCTTCATCCCCTCTTCATCGGGAACTGCAAACCATTCTTCCGGCATATCCCTGAGGCAGACGCCCCGGGCTGAAAGCTCATTCATTTTCATCGTCGTCCAGAAAGCCCGTACAGCCTCCGGGCTCCGGGCAAGATCCCATGCGTTGCGGCCGTCATTGTTCGCCAGGCTCATCCTGAGCGGTAGGCCGTTCATCAGCGCGTAAGCAATGCCCGTCACCAGCATCATCAGCAGGAACGGCCGAAAGAGCGAACCGGCCGGACACAGCAGAACGAGTCCGCCGGATATCGCCGAAGCAATCAGGTTCATGATGGCTCCGCCATAGTTGTACAGCTGCACGGGCATTTTCCCGTCTTTCAGGTCCGGCGGCGCCATCAGGCACTGTCCGCCGGTTCCGGCAATAGACATCCGCTTGAACCGGATCCGGTCGTCGTCCTTCATCCACATAAAACTGGAAACGCGGAAGGAAATAAACCTGTATCCGGTCAGCAGGCCGAACACCAGATGACCCGCCTCATGGATAATAATCTGCAGGATCAGCGCCGCGCACATGGAAACAAGCGCTACCAGGATTTTCAGGATCTTGTCCCCGCGTGACGCTCCCGCCGTTTCCGGTCCGTCCAGGAACTTCATAAACAGTATGCCGCATGCCGCGCCAATCAGCACAAAGCATACCGGTATCAGGATCTGCCCGATCTTTTTTTTCTTCGTTTCTTTCTGACTCATGTTCCCTTTTCCCTTTACAGTGTTCTGTTCCAATATTGCTTTATCCGGGCAAGTATACCATACATCGCCGGAAAGCTGAACAAAGGGAAGAAAAGAATTTGTAAAAACCGCAAATATGTATTTTCATCTGTTTTGTTCTATTCTATAATATCCCTGTCGGCATTCCTTTTCTCAACTGAATACGGAGGTGATTGATTTGAAAAGAACCTTTTTGTTTTTCCTGATCCTGGTGCTGTGTGTGACATGCGCCGTTTTCTCCTCTTCCGCGGAAAACAGGACGATCCTGCCCCCGGGCGGATATCCCACCGCACAGGACGACGAAGGCGCGGACGCGTATAACGGCGCCCTGGATCATACGGATTCCCGCTATTACACGATCGTGGATTATTTCTGGCTGGAGCCGGAGGACGACCTGCGGATCCTGCCCCAGTTCCGGACCTACCAGCAGACCACGGAATATACCTGCGGCGCCGCCTCCGCCCTGATGGTCCTGTACCGTTTCGGCGAGGAAACCTATGACGAAATGGCGCTGGCTGAAGCCATGAAGACCGACCCGGAAAAAGGCACCACCGTGGAAGGCATGGCGGAGTTCTTTACCGGCCTCGGCTGGGACGTGGATTACCATGCGGACACGGAATACCGCTTTGAGGACATCGAAACCTGGCGGGCCTACCTGACAGGGCAGCTGGATGCAGGAATCCCGGTCATGGTGGACTGGGAGGACTGGGCCGGCCACTGGCAGGTCATCGTCGGCCTGGACGGCTGCGGCACAGAGGATCCCTATGACGACGTGCTGATCCTGGCGGATCCCTATGACATCACCGACCACTGCCAGGACGGATTCTATATCTTCCCCTTCGGCCGTTTCTTTGACATGTGGCGGGAAGGCCCCTGCGCTGCCAAGGACGAGCCCTACGTCCAGCCCTTTGTCGTGGCGAAGCCCGCTGCCTGATTCCTGTCATCGTTTACCGCAATCCGCCGGTTCTCCTGGCGGATTGTTTTTCTTTTATTCATTGAATATAATGAATCCCTGACAGGTTTTTCATGCAGAAAACAGAATCCCGAAAAAAAAACCGGTACCACCCGAAATAATCCCCGGGTCCTTCCGTCCAATAAGTGAAAGGGGTGAGCAGCAGATGCAGAGGATCAAGGCGCCTGATCCTGTCCTGGAACAGACCTTCACGGAACTGGTCAATGCCCATCAGACATCCCTGCTGCGCATGTGTTACCTGAACCTTCACGATTCGGGACTGGCAGAAGACGCGGTACAGGAGACCTTTGTGAAAGCCTACCGGGCATTACCGTCATTCCGCGGGGATTGCGATCCCAAAACCTGGCTGATGCGGATCGCCATCAACACCTGCAGGGATATGCAGCGGGGAGCCTGGCTGAAGCATATCAGCCGCACGGTCACACTGGACCAGCTGGCAGAACCTTCCGAAAGCTTTTCGGAGGACGCGGTGGCCGTGAATATGGAGATTGCCCGCCTGCCCGTGAAACTCCGGGAAGCCGTGCTGCTCTACTATTATCAGAACATGAAGATCGAAGAGGTCGCCGATGTCCTGGGAATCGGAATCTCTTCGGCCTCAGAACGATTGAAAAGAGCAAAGGAGAAGCTGCGCACCGCGCTGAAGGAGGTGTATTTCAATGAGTGAGCAGAGAGATAAAGCATTCGTGCAGCATGCCATTGATACCGGCCTTGAATCCATGCAGGGCAATCCCTTCCTGGCGCAGCGGATCATGAACCAGGAAAGGACGGAACAACCGGTTATGAAAAAGAAAATATCCTTCGCGTTTATCCTCGCGATGATCCTGCTGCTTGTCAGCATTGCCACCGCTGTGGCGGGAGCCGTCAATGAAGACTTTAACACCTGGCTGTACGGAATCTGGCCGGAAGCAGCAATGAAGCTGATGCCGGTAGACATGAGCTGTGAAAACAAAGGAATCCGGATGGAAGTCATCAGCGCCGTAAACGAAGGTTCCCAGGTATATGTGACTTTTTCCATGCAGGATCTGGAAGGAGATCGGATTACCCGGAACACAACAGCCGACGTGTCCGCACAGTCCGGCAGTATCAATACTTCCTTCTCCCAGACCGCCGAACCCCTGTATCAGCCGGACAACAAAACCATGGTTTTCGGCTGGAGAATAAGGTTTGACGACAACCTGCAGGAACACAAAACGCTGACGTTTTCCGTAGACAGTCTCATTCCTGATCAAATACAGTTTATAGACCTGCTGCCGCTGTATCGGCAATACGCAGCCGGGGCAAAGACCATGCCCGTTCCGGAAAATGCCAGCGCCTTAAGGAATGCCAGGCCGGATGAAATACGCCAGTCCGGCCCGGCAGGCAGCTCCGATCCTGATTCCCTGCCAGAGGAAGACCTGGCGTTCCTTTGCTACGCCAATGGCCAGGAAACAGACATCCCGGAGGGAATGCGCGTACTGGACAACCACAGCGCTCTGGAAATCCCCCTGACCGAAGACGTCGCCCTGTCAGGGATCGGAATGGTGGACGGTCAGCTGCATGTACAGATCCATATGTTTAGCAAGGGATACCATCCTGTCAATCCCGATCACGATACAGGCTACTGGATCAACATGTACGACGCAGCAGCAGACAAAATCTTTACCTCCAGGGCCCGGTACACAGATCCGGATAAGCTGCCCAACGGGATCAGTGAAATACTCTGGAATGAGAGTCTTAAGAACGGCAGGAAAGAGTATTGGCGTGAATGGATCTTCGCGGTTGATACAGAGCCGACCGAAGCACAGAAACTGCACGCGGAAATCCATACTTATAACGGATCAGTTGACGGTCCGTGGCAGGCTGATATTCCGCTCCGCCTGATCCGGAAATCCCATCAATAAAACCATAAAGCCCGGCGCTGCAAACCAGCGCCGGGCTGTCTCTATGCTTGTGTCATGTCGTCAGAACCGTATGTCAGTCCCCGTCGGGCCCGCACTCATTCTTTGCGCTGCCGTCCCTGTAAGTCTGCTCATACGGATCGGGCCATTCTCCCTCTTCGGGATCCGGAGGAATCACGTCCGTGTATTCCTTCGCCAGCTGATCTCTCTTCAGTTCACTCACGGTCAACAGCCTCCTTTCTTCTATGAATGCTCCGGCGGTTTCGCCGTCCTGACACATACTTTTTCTCTCTCTGGAATCAGTATACCACATTTCTGGCAAACCGTCTCTGTTAATGATATAATTTCTGTTAACCAATGACCACTGAACAATATGAAGGAGACCGGACGACAGATGGAAAAGGGACGCATCCTCTTTTTAAACGGCGTGACCAGCTCGGGGAAAACCTCCATTGTGGAAGCGCTGCAGGCCCGGAAGGACGTATTCTTCTATGTGGTAGCCAACGATCTGTTCCAGGAAATGATCGGGGAAGACTATCTCCGGGAGAATTACTGGAAGTATCTCGGCGAAGTGATCATTATGATGTACCATACGGCGAAGCTGTTTTCGGATATGGGCAAGAATGTGCTGATCGACGGTATCCTGGTGGAGCGGGAAGGCGTCGCACCGCATTATGAACGGCTGCTCAGCATCCTGAAAGACAATCCCCTGGACGTGGTGGAAGTCTACTGCCCGCCGGAAATCTGCCGGGAGCGCAACATTGCCCGGGGAGACCGGTATGAAAGCCAGTCCGACGAGCAGGCCGCGCTGATGGCGCCGGATATCCGGTACAGCCTGCGCGTGGATACCAGCATCCATTCCCCTGAGGAATGCGCGGAACAAATCATCCGGAACCTGTTCTGAGCAAACCTTCAATCAAAGCCTTGAACGAAAAGAGGACGGTATCATGATCAGGATCCTGTCTGTGGAGAACATGCGGAAAAGCGACGCGGCAACCATCGCCGCCGGAACCCCGGGCCGGGAGCTGATGTTCCGTGCCGGCCGGGCCATCTTTGACAGCGTGAACTGGAAGCCGCCGGTGGCCATCCTCTGCGGCAGCGGCAACAACGCGGGAGACGGATACGTCATCGCGAAGCTGCTGCATGACGCAGAAATCGCCTGTGACCTGATCCTGCTTTCCGAAAAGTTTTCCGAAGACGGTGCATATTATTACAGCCTGTGCAAAGAAGCCGGCATCCCTTCCCTGACCTGGGACTCTTCCCTGAACCTGTCGGAATACGGCACCATTGTGGACTGCCTCTTCGGCACCGGTTTCCGGGGCGAAGTCCGGGATCCGGCCCGGGAAGCCATCGAAGCAGTCAACCGGAGCAGCGCCTGTGTGATCGCGGTGGATATCAACAGCGGTCTGAACGGTGACAGCGGCATGGCGGAAACCTGCGTCCATTCCGACCTGACGGTTTCCGTAGGCAGTTTCCAGCCCGGGCATTTCCTGAACATGGCCAAGGATGTGATGAAGGCCAAAATCAACTGCGACATCGGGATCGAACCTGTGGACAGGACTTACGCGCTGATTGAATCCTCCGACCTGGCGGAGCTTTTCCAACCCCGGAAGAATCATTCCAACAAGGGCACCTACGGATACACTGCCCTCATCGGCGGATCCAAACGATACAGCGGCGCCATCCGGCTGGCCGGTATGGCCAATGCCGCCATGCGGGCCGGAGCAGGCGTGGTAAAGCTGGCCGTTCCGGACGTGATCTTCACCACGGTGGCTCCCGCGGTACTGGAAAGCACCATGTATCCGCTGAGCGACGACGGAAATGAAATGGTCTTCACGGAAAAAGAAATTGCGGAACTTGTTTCCAATGTGAAAACCGTTGCCTTCGGCATGGGTATCGGCACAGGGGAAGGCGCCGGAAAAGCGCTGGAATACCTGCTGGAGCATTATACCGGCCGGCTGGTTGTGGACGCGGACGGGCTGACCCTGCTGTCCCGGATGGATAAAAACCGGATCCGGAATGCCGCCTGTACCCTGGTCCTGACGCCGCATATCAAGGAATTCTCCCGGCTGACAGGGCTTTCCACGGAGGAAATCCTGAACAGTCCCATTGCCGTGGCGGAAAAATACGCAAAGGAAAACAAGGTCATCCTGCTGCTGAAAGGCCCCGCCACCGTCATCACGGACGGGGAAACCACATACCTCACGGATACCGGGTGTGCGGGCATGGCCACAGCCGGCAGCGGCGACGTGCTGAGCGGCATCCTGGCAGCCATCCTGGGCTACTCGGCAGATCCGCTCCTCGGCACCGCGGCTGCCGCATGGATCAACGGCAAAGCGGGAGAAGCCGCACAAAGAATATACGGGTCGATCAGTATGACGGCAGGGGATACAGTCGCGTCCATTCCGGAAGCGGTCCTGAGTGTATCTGAAGGATACACTCAGGAATGATATTTGCACTGCGTGCAAATGATATATTGGACTCACGTCCAATATGATATGTGCTTCGCACATGATATGTTTGCCTGCGGCAAACGTGATTATATACTCCGTCTCTGATTAATAACCTGGTTTCAGTTCCTTTCATATCCGGGCATTCAGCCCGGATATTTCACATTTGACGAAGTCAAATATTTCACAAATCCGCGTGAGCGGATTTATTTCACTTTGGCCGCAGGCCAATATTTCATTGACTCGCCAGAGTCTTTCCATACTGTCAGTATAAAAATATTTCTTCCACCAGTATCGCCAGTATCTTCACATTTGGTAGAAACTTCTTTATACTGTCAGTGTGAAATGAGAAGGAGGGAACACACACATGAAACTGACGCTGTCAGAAAACATCCGTTCTTTCCGGAAAGAGCGAAAAATGACCCAGGAGCAGCTGGCCACTGTGCTTGGGGTGACAGTCGGCGCCGTATATAAATGGGAATCCGGACTGTCTGTGCCGGAGCTGGACCTGATTGTGGAGATGGCGGACTTCTTCGATACCTCGGTAGACGTACTGCTGGGCTACCGAATCAATGACAACCGCCTGGATTCCATCGTCAGCCGGCTGTACACATACAGCAGGACACTGGATCCGGCAGGCATCGTCGAAGCGGAAAAAGCGCTGGCGAAATATCCGCATTCCTTCAAGGTTGTCTTTGCCTGTGCCGATCTTTTCCTGACGTACGGCGCCAACAGCAAGGATTCCCGGTTCATCCGCCGTGCGCTGGAACTGGATGAACAGGCAAGGGTGCTGCTTCCCCAGAATGACAATCCCCGCATCAGCGAAGCCAATATCATCCACAATATGTCCATCGCCTATTACGAGCTCGATGAAAAGGAAAAAGGGGTGGAACTCCTGAAGCAGCACAACGTGCTGAGCCATTTCAGCTATGAGATCGGCTCCACGATGGCGGTATTCATGAACCAGACGGAAGAAGCGGTTCAGTATCTGTCGGAAGCGCTTATACTCGGTATGTCGCACATGCTTTGCGCGACAATCGGTTTTGTTTTTGTTTACTGCTCCCGCGGAGACTGGGATTCCGCGCTGAACATCGTCACCTGCTGCAATAATCTTATATCCGAACTGAGAGTGGATGATCAGCCGGGCTACATGACCAAAACCCATGCCGAGGTGCTGCTCCTCCTGGCTTATGTCAGCTGGAAGAAGGGACTGATGGAAGAAGCCCGGGACGCCCTGCGGGAAGCCGCGAGGCTGACGAACCTTTTCGATTCCGCTCCCGAATACAGCCTTAAATCCATGCGGTTCATTGAACACGCAGAATACACCAACGCTTTTGATACACTGGGCCCCACGGCAGCCGAAAGCATTGAACACATGCTGAACCTGCTGGACGATCCGTTCTTTACACAGCAATGGAAGGAGATCCTGAACCTTGAACAGTAATCCCGCAAAAAAAGACAATGTGTTTTTTAACCGGAACTTCCGGCTGGTTTTCTTCGGCGCACTGGTATCGGAAATCGGCGCGCTGCTTTACAGCTTCGCCGTCGGCTTTTACATCCTGCAGATCAGCAACAACAACGCCTTCCTGCAGGGCCTGTACCTGGCGCTGAACGGCGTCACCCTGCTCCTCTTCACCCCGGTGGGCGGCGTGCTGGGCGACCGTTTCAACATCGCAAAGATTATGTATATCTGCGACTTCCTGAAGGGCACCATCATCATCCTCGCCACCGCACTGATGCTCCTCTTCCCGGAAGCAAATACCCAAATCGTGATCCTGTTTGTGCTGGGCATCCTGGGCAGCATCATCAGCGGTGTCTTCAACCCGGCAGCCGGCGTCCTGCTGCCCCACATCGTGGAGGAGCAGAAGCTGCAGCAGGCCAACTCCTATTTTTCCATCAAGCACTCCCTGAACGGCATTGTAGGCGTTATGCTGGCCGGCATCCTGTATGCCGCCCTGCCGATCCATACCCTCTTCTTCATCATCGGCGCCTGTTTCATAGCTTCCGGCATCTCTGAAACCCAGATCCGCTATGAGCACACTCCGTCCAAAGGTCAGCTGACCCTGCGGGTTGCCCTCAATGATATGCGGGACGGCCTGAACTACCTGAAGACTAAAAAATCCGTCCTGGCGCTGCTGGGCTCCCTGCTGTTCATCAACTTCTTCTTTTCCCCCCTGGGAAGCAACTTCATCCCTTACTTTGTCCGGACAGACATTGCCGGAGCCGGATCCTATCTGCTGGATAAGATCCTGACGCCCGAACTCTGGTCCTCCGTGATCAACGTATGCATCGGCATCGGTTCTCTGGCCGGAGCTGCCATTCTCAGCACCCGGAAACCGACGGAGAAATGCGGCCATACCGTTGCGGTCTGTCTCTGTGTGATCGCGGCGCTGATGCTCTCCTCCGCGTTGATTTACTGGCTGACGGTCGACCGTGGTAATGCCATCAACGTATTCCTGATCGCCTTCTCTGCCGGCTGCCTGGTACTGGGCGTGATGATCGCCTGGATCAACGTTCCTATTTCAACCACCATGATGCGTATTGTGGACCGGGACAAGCTGAGCAAGGTCAACAGTATCATGAGCATGGGATCCCAGGGCATGACTCCGCTCGCCTCCGTACTGGCCGGCGCCGTCCTGCAGGGACTCGGCTCCTCCGTACTGCTGTTCATATGCTCCCTCGGCTTTACCGTAACTGCACTTCTGGCCCTGAAAAGCAAGTCAATGAAAGAACTCTAAATCATTAACAATGATTGGAACGGAGCTGTCCGATAAGGACAGTTCCGTTTTATTTTTTTCTGTTTTTTTATTTTGGGGAATGTTGTGAAACCGGATTCCGTTAACGTCTATATAGGTGAAAAGGAGGTGAGCAGTGCCATGGAAACGGTAAAGGGCCCTTGCCGTTCAGCTGAAGAGGAAATTACTTGCCTGGTTGAAACACATCAGCTTGCACTGCTGCGTCTGTGTTTCGCCTATCTTCATGACCGAGCCCTGGCAGAAGACGCCGTCCAGGAAACCTTTGTAAAAGCATACCGAAAGCTGGACCAGTTTCAGGGTAAAGCCAACGTCAAAACGTGGCTTTCATCCATTGCCGTCAATTGCTGCAGGGATATACGCCGCGGCAGCTGGTTCAGGCATGTTGACCGTTCGATTTCCATTGATCAGCTGCCCATCAGCGCAGAGGAGACCATTACCGAAGACGACACCGTGTCCGTCGAGGTTATGAATCTGCCGATCCGCCTGAGGGAAGTTGTCTTACTGTACTATTTTGAAGATATGAATACTACCGAAATTGCGGAAACGCTCCGGATCTCCCAGCAGGCCGTCTCAGGCAGGCTGCTGCGGGCCAGGGCAAAGCTCCGCAAAGCGCTGGGCAGTGCCGAAGGAGGTGTATGGAATGAATAACAAGCGTCAGATGCAGCAAAAACTCAACCATTCCCTTTCCGATTTGAAGGAAAATCCCTTCCTGGCCCAGCGTGTAATCGCACAAGCGAAAGGAGAACCGGAAATGAAAAAGAAAATATCATTCGCATTGATCCTTGCCATGATTCTGCTGATCCTGCTGGCCGTGGCGGCAGTCGCGGAAGTACTGGGCATCAATGTATTTGAACTGTTCGGAAAAACAAACAACCGTTATGCTGAGCTGGCACCATATACCACCCTCGACAACATGCCGGAAGTCAGCGTCACCAGTGTTGAACTGGGCAAAACAACCGCAGGCATCAACAGCGCATACTATGACGGCATGTCCCTGATCGTCGGATACGCCATTCAAAACGGATCCTGTATGGAAGAGTTTATTCCGGATGACAGCATGATCGCTGAAATGACCCGGTTGGATGACAACCTTGTCTGGGCAGCTTCCAATGATGAGGAAGGCAGGCTCATCACGGAATGGATCCAGGCAAGGGATGAAGGAAAGAAAGCGGGGCTTGTACGCTATACCGTATCCCCCAGCGACCATACCGAAACCGACGACGGAATTGACATCATGCCTGCAACAGAGGAAACCCGTACCGGAGAAGACGGATTTGAATATACTGTACGGGAATATGAGACTCCATTAACAAAAGAGCTTCAGAACCTGGATGAAATCACCCTGAACATCCGGCTGTACCGCAGCGTAAACTGCCTGTACTTTGACGGAGAGAACACCTACACCCTGGACAAAACAGAGTCTGCGGGCATCATGCGGGCCAGGGTTCAGAGGGCATCCTCTCAGGTGCACACCTTCAGCGGCACCGGTCAGTTCAGGGGAATAAACCTGAACGCAACAGCCACTGCCTCCGCTGCATATGCCAGTCTGGATGTCCGTTTTTCCGATCCCCTGCCTCCATTGCCGGAAGATCACTGGTATATCCTCTCCCTTTCGGATGAAAACGGCGAGGCTCTGCGCGAAACTGAATCGACAGACGGAGGAGTAAGTGATGTGGTCATTACCTATGAGGGAACCGGCCGGCTTCCGCAGCATCTGATCCTGCGTATTTACGAGGAACACGAAGGCGATTTCGATACAACCGCGGCTTTGTCCGGAACTGAACCGATCATCCTGGCTGTACAGGAATAAAATTCCGGAGCTGTCCGATCAGGGCAGTTCCGTTTTTTATTTCCTTAGTCCGGCTTCTGTTCCCCTTGCTATTCATACAGAAAAGGTTTATGATGTGCGCGTGAGGTGTTGCTTATGGAAACCCGGGTGGCTGTGCTGAGCATCATTGTGGAGAACGAGGATGCCGTCAGCGAACTGAACGAGCTGCTCCACCGTTTCGGAAAGTTTATTATCGGACGGATGGGCCTCCCCTACCGGCAGAAAAACGTAAACATCATCTGCATCGCCATCGACGCGCCCAATGATGAGATCAACGCCCTGACCGGGGCATTGGGCCGCATCCGGGGCATCACGGCCAAGGCCACATACTCCAAGGTCTGATCCCCCACAGAAACTGAATACTGTCCCACATCCCCTGACGCCGAAACTGACACTTGAGGCGAAAGACAAGATGGACCAGCCATAAAGGCACGCTTTTTGTGTACCGCTGTACCCTTGTCTGAGGGACAGCGGTTTTTTCATTGAAGAGGAGGAAGCATGAGCCTGAACGAAACGCCGTCCGGCGAACGGACACACATCGGCTTTTTCGGTGCGCGCAACGCCGGAAAATCCAGCCTGGTCAACGCGGTGACCGGCCAGGAACTGGCCGTGGTCTCGGAGGTAAAGGGCACCACCACGGATCCCGTCCGCAAAGCCATGGAACTGCTGCCCCTGGGCCCCGTGGTGATCATCGACACCCCCGGCTTTGACGATGAGGGCAGTCTGGGACTGGAGCGGGTGAAGAAAACCCGGGAGATCCTGCGGACCTGCGACATCGCCGTGCTGGTGGTGGACGCGGGCGCCGGACTGTCCCAAACAGACCGGGAACTGCTGGACCTGATCCGGGAACGGGAGATCCCTTCCCTCACGGTCTGGAATAAGACAGACCTGGCCGCGGCGCAGCCCGCCCCGGAAGGAGCAGCGGAAGCCAGCAGCCTGACAGGCGTCGGCATTACCGAACTGAAGGAGCGGCTGGCCAGGCTGATCCCGGAAAAGGAAGACCGGAAGCTGGCCGGGGACCTGGTTTTCCCGGGAGACCTGTGCGTACTGGTCTGTCCCATTGACGAGTCCGCGCCGAAGGGGCGGCTGATCCTGCCCCAGCAGCAGACCATCCGGGACCTGATGGACCGGGGCGCCATCCCCGTCGTCTGCCGGGACACAGAGCTGGAAACAGTGCTGAAAAAGCCCGGGCTTGATCCGGCGCTGGTGATCACCGACAGCCAGGCCTTCCGGACCGTCAGCGCCATCGTGCCGGACGAGCTTCCCCTGACCTCCTTCTCCATCCTGATGGCCCGGTACAAGGGCTTCCTGGAAACCGCGGTAAAGGGCATCAGCGCGGCAAAGAACCTGCGAGACGGTGACCGGGTACTGCTGGCGGAAGGCTGCACCCACCACCGGCAGTGCAACGACATCGGCACGGTGAAGATTCCCCG
Organism: Aristaeella hokkaidonensis; assembly: GCF_018128945.1. Taxonomy (GTDB): domain Bacteria; phylum Bacillota; class Clostridia; order Christensenellales; family Aristaeellaceae; genus Aristaeella; species Aristaeella hokkaidonensis. The sequence continues at coordinate 2,496,689 of NZ_CP068393.1, forward strand.
GTGGCTCAGGCAGTATACGGGCAAAGAGCTCACGGTGGACACCTGTTCCGGCCGGGAGTTTCCGGAGGACCTGACGCCTTACCAGCTGGTGATCCACTGCGGCGGCTGTATGCTGACGGAGAACGCGGTGCTGGCCCGGATGAACCAGGCAATCCGCCAGGGCGTCCCCTTCACCAACTACGGCATCGCCATCGCCTTCATGACCGGTGCGCTGGAGCGGAGCCTGCGGCTGTTCCCCGCCCTGCACAGCCTGCTGACGGGAGGCGGATCATGACAGAAAGAATCAAAGAACTGATTGTCCGTCTGGAAAAGGAGCACAGCCTTTCCGAAACGGAATACGCGGAGCTCATTACCGGCCGGGATGAAGAATCCGCCGCCCTGCTGGCCCGGAAAGCGGCGGAAAAGCAGAAGGTCGTCTTCGGCGACGCGGTTTATACCCGCGGGCTGATCGAGATCAGCAGCATCTGCAAAAACAACTGCCTGTACTGCGGCATCCGCCGGGATAACCCGAAGGCGGAGCGCTACCGGCTGACGCCGGAGGAGATCCTCTCCTGCGCGGATGAAGGCTATGAGCTGGGCTTCCGCACCTTTGTGCTGCAGGGCGGCGAGGATCCCGCCTTCACGGACGCCGTGCTGTGCGGTATTGTGCGGGCACTGAAGCAGCGCCATCCGGACTGCGCAGTAACCCTGTCCCTGGGCGAGCGGAGCAGTGAAAGCTACCAGGCGCTGTATGACGCGGGTGCGGACCGGTACCTGCTGCGGCACGAAACCGCGGACGCCGGTCACTACGCGAAGCTGCACCCGAAGGAAATGTCCTTTGAAAACCGGATGCGGTGCCTGCGGGACCTGAAAGAGATCGGATACCAGGTAGGCTGCGGCTTCATGGTGGGGTCTCCCTTCCAGACACCGGAAACGCTGGCAAAGGACCTGAAATTCATCGAAACCTTCCGGCCGGCCATGTGCGGCATCGGGCCCTTCATTCCCCACCGGAACACCCCGTTCCGGAACGAGCCGACAGGAACGCTGGAGCTGACCCTGTTCCTGCTTTCCGTGATCCGGCTGATCCTGCCGGAAGTATTGCTGCCCGCCACCACGGCGCTGGGGACCATCCACCCCAGGGGCCGGGAAATGGGCATCCAGGCCGGCGCCAACGTGGTGATGCCCAATCTGTCCCCCGTGGGCGTGCGGAAGAAATATGAACTGTATGACAACAAGATCTGCACCGGAGAAGAATCGGCGCAGTGCCGGGGATGCCTTGAAGCCCGTATGCGGTCCGTCGGATATCATCTGGCCGTGGACCGGGGCGACGCACCCGGATGGACGAAAAAGTAAGAAAGAAGAGGTAAGGAATCATGGCAGTGTACAATCCCAAATCCCTGAAGGCGGAAGAGTTCATCAATGACGAGGAAATCCGCGCCACCCTGGCTTATGCGGAAGAGAACAAGAACAACGTGGAACTGATTGACCAGATCCTGGAGAAGGCCCGGCCGGTCAAGAACGGCAACGGCTGCACCTGCCGGGGACTGACCCACCGGGAAGCCTCCGTGCTGCTGGCCTGCGAAATTCCGGAAAAGATCCAGAAGATGTATGAGATCGCGGAAGAAATCAAGCTGGCCTTCTACGGCAACCGCATCGTCCTCTTCGCGCCCTTATATCTGTCCAACTACTGCGTGAACGGCTGTGTGTACTGTCCCTATCACATGAAGAACAAGCACATTGCCCGGAAAAAGCTGACCCAGGAGGAAGTCCGGGCGGAAGTCATCGCCCTGCAGGATATGGGCCACAAGCGGCTGGCCATTGAAGCCGGCGAGGATCCGGTGAACAATCCCATTGAGTACATCCTGGACTGCATCCATACGATCTACAGCGTACACCACAAGAACGGCGACATCCGCCGGGTGAACGTGAACATCGCCGCCACCACCGTGGAAAACTACCGGAAGCTGAAGGAAGCCGGCATCGGCACCTACATCCTGTTCCAGGAAACCTACCACAAGAAGAGCTACCTGGAGCTGCATCCCACCGGCCCCAAGCATGACTATGACTACCATACGGAAGCCATGGACCGGGCCATGGAAGGCGGCATCGACGACGTGGGCCTCGGCGTACTCTTCGGCCTGGAGCTGTACAAGTATGAGTTTGCCGGACTGATCATGCACGCGGAACACCTGGAGGCGGTACACGGCGTGGGTCCCCACACCATCAGCGTACCCCGGGTCAAGCGGGCGGACGATATCGATCCGGATATGTTCGACAACGGCATTGACGATGAGACCTTCATCAAGATCGCGGCCTGCATCCGGCTGGCTGTCCCCTACACCGGCATGATCGTTTCCACCCGGGAATCGGAAGACGTGCGCAGGCGGATGCTGCGGGTCGGCATCTCCCAGGTCAGCGGCGCTTCCCGCACCTCCGTGGGCGGCTACACGGAAGAAGAACGTCCCCACGACACGGAGCAGTTCGACGTATCCGACCAGCGGACCCTGGACGAAGTGGTGCACTGGCTGATGCAGACCGGGCATATTCCGTCCTTCTGTACCGCCTGCTACCGGGAAGGCCGCACCGGCGACCGCTTCATGAGCCTGTGCAAGAACGGCCAGATCCTGAACTGCTGCCATCCCAACGCCCTGATGACCCTGGCGGAATACCTGGAGGACTATGCCTCTCCGGAAACCAAAGAAACCGGTTATAAGATGATTGAGGAAGAACTGAAGCGGATCCCGAAGGACAAGGTCCGGGAAATCGCGGAGAAGAACATTCAGGATATCCGTTCCTCCAACCGGCGGGACTTTAGGTTCTAAGAATGAAATATTCGGCTTCACCGAATATGAAATATGCCCTTCGGGCATGTGAAATACAGGGGCAGCAATACAAATTGCTGCCCCTGTGTGAAATATTCAGCTGAAGCTGAATGTGTGATAATGACCTGTTTTCGCAGCCGGAAAGCCTGAAACTTGACAGCTGTGATAGAATACGGACAGAAAGGAGGGGAAGGAACCGTGAACGCACGCAAACGCGGAAACGCTCTGCTGCTCTGTATCGGTCTTGTGCTGGTACTGCTTGTTTCTTCTGCCTTTCTGATCCAGGAAGCGGATCATGACTGCTGCGGCGAAGACTGCCCGATCTGCCGGACGATCGCGATGACGACCGCCCTGATGCGGGCACTCTGTATGATCGCTGCCGCACAGCTGATATGGTCTGTTCTGGCCGTTTCCCGGTCCGCTTTCCATATTCCGGGATCCGTCCGCCTTCATGCCGAAGGTACGCCGGTCAGCCGGAAAACCCGGATCAACGATTAACTGAATCAAAGACAGGAATTTCAAAGGGAGCCGTATGCCCTCAGGGCATCCGCGGCGTTTTGGGGTTCCTGTTTTTTCATACCCAAAAACAGAGTTAATCGTATTGAAACCGGAGGAAATAACACAATGAAAAAGATTCTCGCGTTTATGCTTTCCCTGATGCTGCTGATCGGCCTGGTCCCCTGCACGGGCGTTGCCGAAAGCAAGCCCGTGACCGTCGTCACCACCATCTTTCCCATCTATGACTGGGCCCGCCAGATTATCGGCGAAAATGAGAACACCAACCTGGTGCTGCTGCTGGACAACGGCGTGGACCTGCACTCCTATCAGCCCTCCGCCCAGGACATTATGACCATCTCCACCGCGGATCTGTTCATCTACGTCGGCGGCGAAAGCGACGAGTGGGTGGAGGACGTACTCGAATCCGCCATGAATCCCAACCTGGTCTCCATCAGCCTGACGGAAGCCATGGGCGAAGACCTGAAGCTGGAAGAGATCGTGGAAGGCATGGAGCATGAGCATGATCATGACCATGACCACGACCATGAGGAAGATGAAGATCACGACCATGATCATGAAGACGAAGAAGACCACGATCACGAAGAGGATCACGATCATGAGGAAGAGCATGACGAGGATCATGACCACGATGAAGAACATGATCACGACCATGACCATGAACACGAAGAAGAATATGACGAGCATGTTTGGCTGAGCCTGCGTAACGCGCGGAAGCTGACCGCTGCCATCGCCAAAGCCCTGGCCGGCATTGACGCCGCCAATGCTGAGGCCATCCTGGCCAACGCCGCTGACTATGACGCCAGGCTGCAGGAACTGGACGCCAGATATACCGAAGTTGTTGATAATGCTTCCCTGAAGACCGTGCTGTTTGCCGACCGCTTCCCCTTCCGCTACCTGGCAGATGATTACGGCCTGACCTACTTCGCTGCCTTCACCGGCTGCTCCGCCGAGTCTGAAGCCAGCTTCGCAACCATCGCTTTCCTGGCCGGCAAGACTGACGAACTGAACCTGCCTGCCGTGCTGACCATTGAAGGCGGTAACCACAAGATTGCCGATACCGTCATTGCCACCGCCTCCAATCCGGACCGCAAAGTGCTGACCATGAACTCCATGCAGTCTGTCACCGCGGAAGACGTGGAAAACGGCATGACCTATCTTTCCATGATGGAAGAAAACCTGACCGTGCTGAAAGAAGCACTGAACTGACGGAGGAATCAGGATGGCTCAACTGACCTGTGAACATCTTTGGCTCGGATACGAGGGACGACCCGTACTGGAGGACCTGTCTTTTTCGGTGCAGGCAGGCGATTACCTGTGTATCGTCGGTGAAAACGGCTCCGGAAAAACCACCCTTATGAGGACAATCCTCGGCCTGCAGAAACCAATGCGGGGAAACATCCGCTTCGGCGACGGACTGCGGGAAGGCGGAATCGGTTACCTTCCCCAGCAGACCAACGTGCAGAAAGATTTTCCAGCCACAGTCAGGAAAGTTGTCCTGTCCGGATGCCAGGCCCGGCTGAAAAACCGGCCTTTTTATTCCCGCGCGGATAAAAAGCGTGCGGAAGAAAACATGAACAAAATGGGAATCGGCGCTTTCGCAAAGCACTGCTTCCGTGAACTGTCCGGAGGCCAGCAGCAGCGCGTGCTGCTGGCCCGGGCCCTTTGCGCGACGGATAAACTCCTGTTCCTGGACGAACCGGTTTCAGGGCTGGATCCGAATGTTACAGCGGAAATGTACGCGCTGATCCGGTCGCTGAACCGGGAAGGCGTTACCATCCTGATGATTTCCCATGACCTTGCGTCCGCCGTTAAGGACGCTTCCCATATCCTGGCTGTCGGGGAATCCGTATTCTTCGGCACAAAGGAAGGCTGGCTGGCGGAGAAGGGCGGTGAGCGGCTGTGATCGATACTCTCATGACCTATCTGCAGTTTGGCTACGTCCGGTACGCGCTGATTGTCGGCGTGCTGATCGCGCTCTGCTCCTCACTGCTGGGCGTGACGCTGGTGCTGAAACGCTTCTCCTATATCGGGGACGGCCTTTCCCATGTAGCCTTCGGCGCAATGGCCGTAGCCGGCGTCCTGCACCTGAGCAACAACATGCTCCTTGTGCTGCCCGTAACCATGATCTGCGCCATACTGCTCCTCCGTCCCGGCCGGAACGCACGGATCAAGGGAGACGCGGCCATTGCCATGATCTCCGTCGGCGCGCTGGCGGTAGGCTACCTGCTGCTGAACATTTTCAAATCTTCCGGCAACCTCGCCGGGGACGTGTGCACCACGCTCTTCGGCTCCATGTCCATCCTGACGCTGCGGCCTGCCGAGGTCTGGCTGTGCTTTGGACTGTCCATCGCGGTAATTATCCTGTTCCTGTTTTTCTACAACCGGATTTTTGCCGTCACCTTTGACGAGGACTTTGCCCGCGCGACCGGTACAAAGGCGGACGCCTACAACCTGCTGATCGCCACGGTGATCGCCGTGATCATCGTGCTGGCAATGAATCTGGTGGGATCCCTGCTGATCTCCGCCCTGATTATTTTCCCCGCCATGTCCGCCATGCGGGTTTTCAAAAGCTTTCGTTCCGTCACGGTCTGCTCCGCGGTACTTTCAGTGTGCTGCGCCCTGGCAGGCCTGCTGATCTCCATCCTGGCGGGAACGCCGACGGGATCAACCATCGTGGCGGCTGATATCGCGGCATTCCTGGTATGCTGCGGCATTGCGAAACTGCAAAGGAGGACTGTTTCATGAAAAAACGGCTTGCTGTACTGCTGGCGCTGTTCCTGGCGCTGACCTCCCTGTCCGCGTCTTTCGCGGAAACCGCTTCCGAACCGCTCCAGGTAGACCTGGACCTTTCGAAGATGAGCGGAACCATCGTCTACGCGGAAATCTATAATCTCCAGTATGATCCCGGCGCCTACCTCGGCAAGGTAATCCGTGTCCGGGGCTATTACAGTTTCTTCCGGGAACCCTCCAACGGCCATATCTATTATGCCTGCGTCATTCCGGACGCGACCGCCTGCTGCATGCAGGGTATGGAGTTTGTTCCCTTCACCGAGCCGGAGGATCCGGATCACTTCATGGAAGACAATGCGGATATCACCGTAACCGGCCGGCTGGAAATCTATGTGGAAGACGGAGCCTCCTATCTGCATCTGGTGGACGCAAGCGTAGAGGAAAACCCGGAAGCGTGATTGAACTCGATTCATAATGAATTGAGATTTGTGACAGAAGATTAATCCCTGACAAGGGGAATGAGATAGTATGATAAACAGAATGGTGCGTAAAGGATTGGCAGGGCTCATTGTATTGATGATACTGTTCACAGCAGCAGTTCCTTTGTCCGCCGGCGGAGAGGAACAGCCGGACAGTATAGCCGCCAAAGTATCTACGGAAAAGGGTGCACTGAAGCTGCGGAAAACCGCCGGCCCGAAGGGAAAAGTGATCGGCGAGATTCCCAACGGCACCTGTATCCTGGTTACCAAAGAGGCAGAAGACTGGTGCGAGGTCAGCTGGAACGGACAGACCGGTTACTGCAAAACAGAATTCCTGATCCTTTACCGGGGAGCCGACCTGTCCCTGCTGGATTACCGTGTGCTGCGTGACGGCGACAAGGGCGACGACGTCATTGCCCTGAAACAGCGGTTGCAGGAGCTGGGATACATCCGCAGCGGCGCCGCCCTGACCAACCGCTATACGCAGGAAACTGCCCAGCGTGTGATCCTCTTCCAGCGCCAGACGGGCATGACAGAAGACGGCGTCGCCTGGCAGGAACTGCAGGCTTATCTGTTTTCCGATAAGGCACCAACCTGCAGCCAGACACTGCCCCGCATCCGGACCAAAGTGGCAGACAAAAGAAACCGCATGATCTGCGGCTGCTGTATGGGTGAAGGCTGCGAATGCTGCAACTTCACAGGATACGTCTATAACTAATGAACAATGAACAGTGAATAATGCATTTACCCGTAAAACCGGGACAGTAAAAAGTATCTTTCATATCTGCAGAGCAGATATTTCACACGACGAAGTCATATTTCACAGAAATGCCGGAGACCATTGAGTCTCCGGCATTTCTATTTCATTCATTTCTTGTTCTTCTGTTCCCGTTTGTTCTCATACATGAGACTGTCCGCGCGGCGCACCACATCCTCCACGCTCTGGTCCTGCTTTGGATCATAGACCGCCATACCGCGGGCCACATGGATCCTTTCCCAGGGTTCCTTGCTGACCGCGCAAAGGTCATAGCAGCATTGGTCAAACTGTTCCACCAGTTCATTCCTGCGTTCATACTCCCGGTTCCGAAGGATCGCGGCGAATTCATCCCCGCCGATCCGGAAAACGGGGCTGTGGGAGAAAACCTGGCAGATGATGGCGCAGGCGCCCTTCAGGTAAAGGTCCCCCTTGTCATGACCGTATTTGTCGTTGATTACCTTCAGGTCATTGCAGTCAAAGAAGCAGACGGCAAAGGGCGGAAGCTCCTGTCCCTCCCCTGTGTCCTTCTTCAGATCCTCCAGGAAGAGGTTGAACGCGCCCAGGTTGCGCACTGCTGTCAGCGCGTCTCCGTACGCCAGGTCATTCAGGTTGCGGATATAGCCTTTCAGGTGGGTGATCAGCTTATTGAACGCGCCGGTCAGGATACCGACCTCGTCATTGGTCCGGTTTTCCAGGATCACGTCATAGTTGCCGGCATTCACTTCCCCGGCTGCCTTGGTCAGCTGCCGGAGCGGCCGGGTGAGGTGACCGGAAAGAAGCGAGGCGGCCAGAACCACAAAAACCAGCAGTACAGCCAGAACAATCACAATCTCCTGAATCCACCTGAGCCAGTCCTCATTAATTTCCGATACGGGTACAGTCACGTTCAGGCGCATGCCGTTGCTCAGCAGCAGCCAGGACGCCTGCTTCGCCACCCCGTTAAAAGTGTAGTGAATAATGGCGCTTTCATCCAGCATACCATAGGGCGTTTCCTTTTTATTTTCGCTTTCCAGTTCCTCCTGGGTCATCTGAGGATGGTAAATAATGATTCCTTCAGAATCATTGATAAAGGCATAACCGCTGGTGTAGGGCCGGATATTGTCCACCAGCCCCGCCATGGTGGAATAATCAATCTCGATGCCGATCACACCCACAAAGGTGCCCTGCCAGTAGACCGGCACGTTATAGGAAAGCACAAGCACGTCCAGGTTGTCTGTCACATAGGGCGGCAGCCAGATGGCCCTGCCCGTGGCTTTCGGCACGGTAAACCACACCAGGGCCGAAGTATCCTCCGTATCATAAAGGGTGATATCCGTAACCTGATGCTCCGTAAATCCTTCCCCGTCCAGGTTGGTATACCAGAAGCCTTTCACGGTATCCGACACAGCCGGATCAATACGGTAGTAATATGTCAGGACGCCGTTTGTCCGGTTCGCGGCCTTGGCAAAAATATCCCGCGTCCTGTCCACATGCGCCTGAAGTGCGCTTTCCTCCAGGCCCTTCAGGTCGCCGTCCGCAAAAGAGGAGACAGTTTCAACAGATTGCTCAATACTGTCAAAGTAGGCGTCCAGGTTTTTTTGTCCCGTTTCGCAAAGCAAGCGGAGCGTTCGCTCCGCATTGCTGTTTGCCATACTTCTGATGGCCAGTGTTCCGAGGAGTGCCGCCACAATAACTGCGATTACCACCGCGCTTGCGGTCAGAATGGTAATCTTGGATCTGATGGATTTCACGGGGTTTCTTCCTTCTTCTTGGGCATATATTTGAGGGTATATTCTTCGAGGTAGTCCTCATAATGATGGGGATGGCCCTCATGCATGGATTCGGTCAGCTCGTGCACGTCCAGGGAGTCGCTGATCAGGTCCACAATCACGATGGCGATATTGGAACAGTGATCGCTGACACGCTCAAAGTCGGCAATCAGGTCATTGAACACATAACCCTGGCTGATGGTGCATTTGCCCTTCTGCAGCCGTGCAGTGTGCTTCTCCTTCATCTTGCGGCACAGCTTGTCGATGATCTGCTCCAGCGGTTCCACCCGGTAGGCTTCCTCCACATCGTCGTTCAGGAAGCTTTCGAAGGTGATATTCATGATCTCGCTGATGGCCGCGGTCAGGTTGTTCATCTCCTTGGCTCCCTTGTCGGAGAAGGAGATGTTCTTTTCCTTCAGCTCCTGCGCCCGTTCCGCGATGTTCATGGCATGGTCGCTGATGCGTTCCAGGTCCGTGATGGCGCGCAGGTACTGGCTGACGGCCTTGTTCTGGGTCTCCGTCATTTCACGTCCGGTCAGCTTCATCAGGTAGCTGCCGATCTTATCTTCATAGCGGTCCACAATGCCTTCCAGGCTTTCCACTTCCGCAAAGCCCTTCTCGGAATAATCATCCAGCAGGTTGATGGCGACCACCATGGATTTCCGGGTCAGCTCCGCCATCTTATTGATGGTCAAACGGGTCTGCTCAACAGCCAGGGTCGGATACGCAAGGAAGCGTTCCTCCAGCCGGTCCATATCCCGGGTATTTTCTTCATCCGCGGGATTGCCGGGTACCAGAAGGACCATCAGCTTCTCGATCAGCGGGATGAACAGGGCCAGCACAATCACGGTGGATACCCGGAACAGGGTATTTACAAGCGCGATGGAGAACATATCCATCACCTTATTGATAAAGGAGAAATGCAGGACCGCGTTCAGGATATAGAACACGGCTGCAAACAGGATTACCCGCAGGATTTCAATCACCAGGTAGGACATGGCTGTCCGCCGGCCGTCCCGGGGAGAACCCATACCGGAAAGCAATACCGGCACCGATCCGCCGATCGCGATACCCAGGATAATCGGCAGCGCCACATCCAGCGTAATCAGGCCTGTGGCGGACAGCGCCTGCAGGATACCGACAGCCGCGGAAGCGCTCTGGAGTACCGCTGTAAACAGGATACCGATCAGGATGCCCAGGAACGGATTGGAGAAATTCGTCAGGAAGGAAATGAAACCGGGATCTTCCTTCAGGACCGACACAGACCCGCTCATGGTCTTCATGCCGAACATCAGCACCGCAAAGCCCATCAGGATATCCGCCGCGTGGCTGACGCTGCGCTTTTTGGAGATATGCTTCATCAGGATCGCGGCGATCGCCGTCAGGGCGGCCAGCGCTTCCGTACTCAGCAGCTGCAGGAAGGGAGATGTTCCACCGCCGGACATACCGGACAGGCAGATAATCCAGCCGGTGATGCTGGTACCGATTACCGCGCCCATGATAATCGCGATAGCCTGGCGAAGCTTCATCATGGCCGAGTTTACAAAGCCGACCACCATAACGCTGGTGGCGGAAGACGACTGGATCACCGCGGTGACCCCCGTACCAAGCAAAATGCCCTTGAGCGGGGTGGATGAAAGGCGGTAAAGAATCAGTTCCAGCTTGTTGCCGGCTACCTTTTTCAATCCGTCACCCATCAGCGACATACCGTAAAGGAACATCGCCACACCGCCCAGGAGCATTACAAAATCCAGAATATCCATTATGATCCTCCGTCTGCGTGCTGTCTGAATAACGCACCCCTTGTGCGTCCGCGCAGTTCTCTATTCCCCTTCGATACGGTGCGATTGTACCACAATAATCCGTTATTTCGCAAGGCCGTGAGGGTTTTCGGCTGTTTTTTTCTCCTTCCTTTTTATGGGAGTGTATGGTAAGATGAAACAAAGACGGCATTACGCCGTCCATGCCGCCGTATCTTGTAAAAACGGAAAAGCCAAAGGAATGAAGCGTTTATGTCATCCAGGGAGAAAAAGAACAAGCACACCGGACAAACGTCTCCGGACAATATTTATGTCAACCGGGAGCTGAGCTGGCTGGAATTTAACCGGCGGGTGTTACTGGAAGCTGCCGATCCGCAGGTCCCCCTGCTGGAGCGGCTAAAATTCCTGATGATCTACCAGTCCAACCTGGAGGAATTCTACCGGGTCCGCATCGGCATCCTGACCCACCGGGCTATGCTGACGCCGGACAGCGGGGATCCGGTTTCCGGCATGCTGCCGGAAGCCCAGATTACAGCCGCCCTGCAGATTACCCGGGAGCAGCAGACCCTGATGGAAAATATCTGGAAGGGCATCCGGGATGAACTGCACGAAAACAAGATCGACGTGCTGGACTTCCGGAAGATCAGCAAGGTGGATGAGCTGATGAGCAAAAAGCTCTTCGGCGATATCCGGGACCTGCTTTTCCCGAAGATTATTCCGGCGGACCAGCCCCTGCCCTTCCTGTGGAACGGTGAGGGCAACGTGGTGGCCTTCCTCGGCCGGGGCGCGGAGCAGAAAATCTGCATCATCCCGCTCCACCGGATTCCGGCCTACCAGAGCTTCGAGATTGACGGCTGCCAGAAAATCGTGCTGACCGCCCAGCTGGTACGCCATTTCCTGCCGCTGCTGCTGAAAAAGGAAACCATCGTCCAGTCCGCCATCGTGGACGTGACCCGGAACGCGGACGTTTTCTTCTCCAGCATGGAAGACCGGGCGGACGACAACTTCCGCGACAAGGTGTCCGGCATGCTGAGCAAACGGAAACGGGAGATGCCCGTGCGCGTCCGGATCTTCGGCAAGCTGACCGATCCCGCCCGGGCGCTGCTGATCCGGAAGCTGCGGGTACCGGAAGACCGGGTGTTCACCCAGTCTGTTCCCTTTGACCTGTCCTTCCGCTCCTGCATCAGCGGTCCCGCGTCCTTCCGATATCCCGACCGGAAACCCTCCCGGGATATCGGCCTGAAGAAGGGAGAATACTTCTCCTATATCGAGAAGCACGACCTGCTGCTGAGCTTCCCCTTCCAGAGCATGATGTCCTTTGTGGACCTGATCTACGAAGCCGCGGATGATCCCGAGGTACTGTCCATCAAGATTACCCTGTACCGGATGAGCGGCAGCAGCAAGATCGCCGCGGCGCTGGCCTATGCCGCCGACCGGGGCAAGGACGTGCTGTGCCTGCTGGAGCTGCGGGCCCGCTTTGATGAACAGAACAATATTGACTATTCCGAAATGCTGGAGGACGCGGGCTGCCGCGTAATCTACGGCCTACCGGAGCAGAAAGTGCACAGCAAGCTCTGTGTAATCACCCGGCAGAAGGGCATGATCCTCAACCGCATCACCCAGGTCGGCACCGGCAACTATAACGAAGTGACCGGCGAGCAATATACCGACCTGTCCCTGATTACCGCCCGGGAGGATGTAGGCCGGGAAGCTGAAGCAGCCTTTGCCGCGCTGGAAAACGGCGAGATTCCGCCGGAAGCCAGCGCCCTGTGGATCGCCCCGCTGAGCTTCAAGCCCCGGGTGCTGGAAATGCTGGACCGGGAAATTGAAAAAGGCGAAAACGGCCGCGTAGCCATCAAGATCAACTCCCTGAACAACCGGGAGGTCATGGAGAAGCTGATCGAATGCTCCCAGGCCGGTGTAAAGGTGGAACTGTTCATCCGCGGTATCTGCTCCCTCCGTCCCGGTGTACCGGGCCTGACGGACAACATTACCGTGACCGGCGTCATCGGCCGGTGGCTGGAACATTCCCGGATCTACAGCTTTGGCGAGGGTGATGACCAGCGGCTGTTTATCGGCTCGGGCGACCTGCTGAACCGGAACCTGGAGCGGCGGGTAGAAGCCTTCATTGAGGCGGTCACCCCGGATACCCGGGAACAGCTGAATGTTATCCTGGACGCCCTGCGGAACGACAGGGAAAAGTCCTGGGTCATGCAGCCGGACGGCACCTATATCCGGGAAGAAGGCGGCGAAGGCACATCCTCCCAGGAGGCGCTGTACCGCTACTTCAGCACCCGGAAAGTGTCTCTGACAGAAGAAACTGTTAAAGTGGAAACCAAAGCCGGAAAAGAAACGGAAAAAACTGCGGAAAAGAACAGCAACGGATTCTTCGGATGGCTTAAACAAATCATCCGGAAAAGATGATTTGTAATTCATAATTCACAATTCATAATTCATAATTCATAATTATGATTACTGATTCTCAACACATTATCCTGCAAGTATAACAACCGTCGAAAACAGCAACCCGATTGCACAGGAAAAGCCAATGCTTATAGGTGTTCACACTATATAATTCTGAATTCTGAATTCTTAATTCTGAATTTGTAAGACTGGAGGAAGAGCTTATGTCTGAAAAGTACAATATCTGCCTGGACGTCGGCGGTACCAAGGTACTCGGCGCGATCTTTGACGAGAAGGACAAGATCATCTATCGCCTGAAAAAGCGCTCCAAGAGCGGCGGTTCCGCCTCTGCCGATGTGGAAAAAGTCATCATCGACGTAGTGGAAGAGATGATCAAGGAATCCGGCATCGACCGGAAAAAGCTGAATGCCGTAGCTTCCTGCGCTCCCGGCGTCATCGACCAGGACAACGGTATCGTACTCTTCACGCCAAATCTTCCCTGGCGGGATTATGACATGGCCGGCGCCATGCGCAAGCAGTTCGGCGTACCCTTCTATGTGGGCAACGACGTAAACCTGGGCGTGCTGGGTGAATATCACTTCGGCGCTGCCCGCGGATATAAAAACATCGTTGGCTTCTTTGTCGGCACCGGCCTGGGCGGCGGCCTGATCCTGAACGGATCCCTCTTCACAGGGAATCAGTTCAAGGCTGCCGAATACGGCCATATGATCCTGGATCCGGAAGGCCCGCTGTGCAACTGCGGACAGCGCGGCTGCCTGGAAGCCTTCTCCAGCAAACAGGGCATGAGCGCCTACATCCGCCAGCAGATCAGCCGCGGCCGGGAAACCCTGATGGCCGACGCGGTACAGGATGGCGTGTTCCGCTCCAAGAAGCTGGTGAAGGCACTGGAAGCCGGGGATAAGGTCGCCATGGAAGCGGTGGACCGTGCCTGTCACTGGCTGGCAGTAGCCACCGGCAACATGATCAACACCATCTCTCCGGACCTGATCCTTTACGGCGGCGGCGTCATCGAAGCCCTGGGTGATCTGTTCCTGGAGAAGATCCTGGCTGAAGTGGACCGTTACTGCATGCCCCAGATCCGCTCCACCGTGGAAATCAAAAACGCGTCGCTGGGCGATGATTCCATCCTCTACGGCGACTTGGCCATGATCAAAGGCCTGTAATCCCCTGACTGCATCAACGCCGGCACCGGAAGGTGCCGGTTCCTTCTTTCTTTTTCTCTCTTCAATCCTTTTCCCGGGCTCTGTTACAAAGTTTACAGTTTTGTTACACCACATTTTTTCCGGTTGATGATACAATATGCATGCAATACTGAGGTAAAGGGGTTTTGCAGGTTATGGAAACGATCTTTCTGGTTGAGGACGAAATGAACATCCGGCGGTTGACAGGCATGCATCTGCAGCTGGCAGGCTATAACGTGAAGGAACTGGAAGACGCGGCCGCCGCACGGGACGCGCTGCGGGAAGGCAAGCCTGCCCTGGTCCTGCTGGATATCATGATGCCCGGAGAAGATGGATTCTCCCTGGGAGAAGACCTGATCAAATCCGGCATTCCCGTCATCTTCCTGACGGCGAAGACCGCCGTACCGGACCGGGTACGCGGACTCCGTATGGGTGCCCATGACTATATTCTCAAGCCCTTTGAGCCGGCGGAGCTGCTGGCCCGCGTGGAGAACGTGCTGAAGCGTTCCACGCCGCAGCAGTCCGACTATGTCAGCGGAGACCTCCGGGTGAATTTTGAAACCCGGGAAGTCTGGAAGGACAATGTTCCCGTTCCCCTGACCACGCTGGAATTCAACCTGCTGAAGACCCTGATCGAATCCGGCAGGACCGCCATGAGCCGGGAAGAACTGCTCCGCGCTGTATGGGGCTATCACTACACCGGTGAAACCCGGACTGTGGACGTGCATGTGCAGCGCCTGCGCGGCAAAATCGGCACAGACCGGATTGAAACCATTGTAAGGTTCGGCTACCGCTTCCGGGAGGATGTATGAGAAAACAGATCGTCACCGGTATGATTCTGCTGATTCTGCTGATCCTGCCCCTGCTGCTGTATCTGCAGATCAACCAGAACTTCCAGGTGTCTGTGAACAACGCCCGGGAAAGTGCCGATCATGAAGAAACGCTTCTGGCCAGGCTTCTCTCCTCCGAAATCCTGAGAAACCGGTCAACCTCCAACATGGAGATCCGCAATACCGTCCAGAGTATCGGAAAACAATATGGCTATGAACAGATGCAGATCCTGTTTTACAAAGACCGTATTCCGCTGAACGGCGTACTGTCCGAAGAGACCGCCTTCCTTCTGGACAAAAAGGAGCGTACCTCCTATCTTTCCGACCCGGAAGAAGCCCTGTACATTGTTCATCCGCTGGATGAGCACTATACCCTGATTACACGGTCGGATTTCAGCGTTTTTTACCAGATGCTCCGGGAACAGACGGCTGCCGGTATCCGAATCTGCATCGGCGGACTGGTAATTGCCGCCGTACTGTCCCTGCTGATCTCCGGCAGGATTACCCGGAGGCTGCGGATCCTTTCCCGCTCCGCGGATGCGGTCCGCAGTGGCAGCGCCATCCACCTGGAGCCTTCCGCAAAGAAGGATGAGATCGGAAAGCTGACCAACACCTTTATCGCGATGAACGACGCGATCGTCCAGAGAGAAGAAAACCTCCGGGAAGACGCACGCCAGCGGCAGGCGCTGATCGACGCCCTGGCGCATGAAATGCGTACTCCCCTGACCTCCATCGTCAGCGCCGCCCGGCTGATCCAGAAGGGCGGCGACATGGTCCAGATGCGGGAGGAAATGTGCGACCTCATCGTAAAGGAATCCCAGCGCCTGGCTGAAATGGATGAAAACCTGATGAAGCTGACGCGGATGCACACCGCAGAGCTGAAGACCGAAACCTTCTCCCTGCTGGAGATGGCCCAGGAAGCCCTGGCCGTTACTCCGGACGCGGTGCTGACCGGAGAAGATTCCACCGTCACCGCCGACCGGGACCTGATCATCCACCTGATGCGCAACCTGGTCAACAATGCTGCAAAGAGCGGCACCCTGACCCCTGTCCGGGTCACGCTCCATCCCCGGGGGTTCTCGGTTTCGGATGAAGGCCGCGGTATGACACCTGAGGAAGTCAGCCGTTGTACGGAAGCCTTCTGGAAAGCTGACCCGGCCAGGACCCGGGCATCCGGCGGTGCCGGACTGGGCCTTACCCTCTGCCAGAATATCGCCCGGCTGCACGGAACCGACCTGGTCATCCGGAGTACCCCCGGAAAAGGAACCACTGTCGAATTTACACTGCCGTTACAATCTGTTGAAGACTCTGAAACATAAGATCCGTTATCATGATACTCAGAAAGGAGGTTATCGAATGTTTGGATTCAGACAAACAAGGCGCCCGGGAATTATCCTGATGGCTGTCCTGCTTATCCTGACCCTGCTCCCGCTTACAATTCTCGCCGATACCTCCGTGAAGATTTATTCTCCCTATGCGCCTGAAATCACCAGATGGCCGGAGCGTCATCCGGTCGAAAACACGAACGTCCAGGCAGATCCCGAAGTCCATGACAGGGACGGTTATTCCTATCCCTGGCTGACAGATCTGGAACTGGTAAAATTCCGGGAATTCCAGACCGCCCTGAAGGACGGGGAAATCGGCTATGCGGGAGAATCCATTATCAATCCCACCACCGTCACAGACGATGACGTGGCGGTTTTCACCCTGGATTCCAATGATTTCTGCGGAGAAAGCTATTACGTTTTCCTGCCGGATTCCAGTTCCGTAACAGACACACAGATGGTGGCGCTGGCCGCCGCCTTTGAGGAACTTGGCATCGATTTTGATCCCGATTCCCTGAACGACCGGAACTGCTGCCGCCACTGCAATGTACTGGAAACCAGGATCCTCACCGATGAAGAAAACAGCCGCATGGAAACAATCAAAGACCGGATCCGGCGCGGCCAGCTGACAAAGGAAGATGTTCCGGAAGACACACAAGTCCTGACCGTGGAAAAAAGAACCATGAGAGGCTGGGGGCTTGACAGAAAAACCTTCCTTTTCTATCCCTACAGGCGGATGACAGACGATGAACTCGCCCTGTTTGCCCTGGCGGATGAGGAAGCCTGGGATGTGGATCCGGACGAACTGAAAACAGCTGCCCTGAAAGACGCGGGAGAACTGATTAACCTGCCGAGGAGTGTTCATGAATACGAACCCTGCATCAGCCGTGAGCTGATGCAGATCAAAGGAGACACCTATCTCCCCCGGAGCAATGCGGTATACAAATATACCAGTCAGTTCTATTTTGAAGGGTATGACGGTTTCTACGACCGGATACACTGCAACATGGACATTGTCCAGATGCAGGAAATCGGTTCCACCGCCGAAACCGCCGGTATCCATCTGTGGTACGGTTATTACTCAACCTTCTCGGACAGTGATTATCCGGAAAGCCATGAGGCGGAGTGGCTGGCTGCCGCGCAGAACTGGGCCGGTCAGGTCCTGCGGCTTCCGGCGGACGTCCTGCAGGACGGCTGGACCGTTTCATACAAAATAGAGGACTATGGCTCAAATCTTGTTCAGCTCAAGCTTGTAACGGAAGAATATGAAATCTGCGTCTGGGTATACCAGAACAGTGCCAAAATCAGCGACTGCCTGATTTTTAACCGGAACTGGTATGATGATTCACTCAAATTACTCTACCTCTGATATCCTGTAAACACCCGGACAAAACGGTACCCGCAAGGGTACCGTTTTGTCTGTTCCGGGGACGGTATATGCGGATTTACAACGTTGTTACACTGCGTTGAATACTTTGAAACATGCCTTGCCGTATCCTGTTACTGAAAGGAGTGATTCGATTATGATCGGACACAAAAAACAGTATCGTTTATGGCTTACCCTGCTTGCAGCTCTGCTGACGCTGACATTCCTTCCGTTCTCCGCCCTTGCACAGACGGGTGGCACGGATGAAGAACCCACTGAATTTCTCTGGTCCTCACAATACCCTTATCTGCCCTATCCCCGAACGTTCCCGCAGCGAGGAACCACACCGGAAGAAACACAATACAGACTGCCCAGGCTTTCGGACACCGAACTGGAAAGAATACGGGAACTGATGACCCTTGCCAGAAATGTGGAAGGGATCCTGGTCGGTATCCGTTCCTGCGCAAACCTTACAGACAATGTGCGTGTCGGTGTATATCCCCTTGATCCCAATGATTTTGACGGGGAAACCTTCTACGTCATCCTGCCTGACAGCATGTTAAGTGATGAACAGATGCTGTCCCTGATTGCCGGTTTCAAACAGCTCGGCATTCCCTTCAATCCGGAATCCCTGAACGAACGAAACTGTACCCGCCTGTCCTACTGGGGAGGAACCAGGGGCCTGTCTCCTGAAGAACAGGAACGGCTGACTGTGCAGAAGGCCAGGATTGTCCGCGGCCAGTTGAAACGAACGGATATAAAGCCGGAATCCACCTGCCTCACCGTAAAGACACTTGCTGATATCAATAACGTTTTCTGCTTCTATCCATACAGAAGCCTTTCAGACGATGAACTGGCTGCTTTCGCCATGAGTGATCTGACTACATGGGAAACCAGCGCCGATCTGATTGAAGAAACCGCGCTGAACAACGCCCGCGGCGTCCTCCTGCTTCCCGAAGAGATGCCGGTCAAAGACGAAAAGATGACAGAAGTCACCAACCACTGGAAAACTTTCGACAGCAAGAAACTGAATGAATATGAAATCTTCTTCGATCGTCCTCTTTCCTACACAGTCGGGAAAAACAACAGCGGAAAAGTAGCGGACGTGTTGGTCTGGTTGTATGAAGAACCCGGTAAAACTCCGGAAACCAAAGGTATGTGTATAAGATACATCCTTTCCGGAAGCAGTGATACCAAATGCAGTGAAAGCGACTGGATTGCCTCCGCCGAAAAGTGGACAAAGGAAAACCTGACCCTGCCGGAAGACAAGAAGCCTTCCAACTGGACCGTACATCATGTGGCAAACGGCACCGTCTACCTGGATGCTGAAACCGAAGACTGGGATTTCCGCCTTTGGGTGAAACAGAGCAATGCCCAGGTAAGCGTTTGCTACATCTGGTCCATGATGTTCAGATAAGCATCAGGGCACCTCTCATAAGACTCCCCGGCACCTGAAAGGGTGCCGGTTTTTTCGTGTCCGCAGCAAAAAAACTCCCCCGGTGATCGGCCGGGGGAGAAAGGAGGTTACCACAGGCCGGCTCTCGCCGGTCCAGGGGGGGGCGTAAATCAGTTGCTGTGGGTCGCGGTATAGTTCCTCTGGTAGATTTCCATGTAGGTAGCCAGGCCGATTTCATTCAGGTGGGCAACATAATCATCCCACTCGGCCTCGACACCGCCGCTGGACAGCCACTTGGCGCGCATTTCCTCGGTGTAGTTGATGATGTCGGTCTTGATCAGGTTCAGCTCATCAGTGTCTTCTTCACTCAGGATCATGCTGGGCAGGTAGACACTGGTGGCATACTTGCGATAGTAGTTCTCGTTACGGTCGAACTTTGCCTGGTGACCGGCGGAACGCGGGATCTTGCTGCCGAAGAAGTCGCTGGTCAGCGCGATCGGGCCGTCGGAAGCAAAGGCTTCCTTATAGCGGAACTCGTCATAGCTCATGCCTTCGGGCGTATCGATATAGTCATAGGTGCCGTCGCCGTTGTCCTTGATGTTGATGCCGATGGGGCCCAGGTCGCACTGCATGGACTGGATCGGATCATAGAAGGTGTCCACCCACCGCATCAGCAGGGCAGGATCCTTGCACACGTTGGTAATGGAGAAGCCGTTGGCGGACATGGTGGAGTCGGGGGAAGTGCCCCAGGAAGTGGTACCGTCCGGTCCGAGGAGGGGGCTCATGGGCTCATACTCATCCTCGTGCACAGTGCCCAGGTCGAAGGAGTTCCAGCACATGAACACACCGATGTTGGCGATTTCACCCTGGTTCTGGGAATTGTAGGTCTTCTTGTCCATGGTGAAGCCTTCCTGGTCGATCAGGCCCTTGGCAAAGAAGTGCTCATACAGGTATTTGCAGCCTTCCTTGTATCCTTCGGTAACCGGGACAAAGACCAGCTGGCCGTCCTCGCCGACCACGATGTGGGTGTTGCCGGCAGCCAGGGTATCCGCATAGCCAAACGCACCGAAGAAGCCGCCGATATCACGCTGGGAGCCCAGGAACTTGAAGGTCATGGGGATCTCATCATTCGGGTCGCCGTTGCCGTTGGCATCCTGTTCTTTGAAAGCCGTCAGCACTTTTTCGAACTCTTCCAGGGTAGTGGGTTTTTCCAGGCCCAGCCGTTCCAGCCAGGTCTTGTTGATCATGATATTGGAAGCGATCGTGCCGTCCTCGCCTTCCTGTACGTAGGGCGTGGAGTAGATATTTCCATCAGGAGCGGTAATCATGGACTTGATGTCCGGGCGGCGCTCCAGCAGCGCCTTGATATTGGGAGCATACTGGTCGATCAGGTCATTCAGCGGAATCAGGATGCCCTGGGAACCGTAAACAACCAGGTCGGAGGAGCTCAGGGAGAATTTGCCGAAGAAGCCGTCCGGCAGGTCCTTGTTGGCAGCCAGCAGCAGGTTCTTCTTCTCGTCATATTCCGCCTGCTGGATCTTCTGCCAGTTGATATGCACACCGGTCAGTTCTTCCAGGTTCTTGAAGAACACCATTTCGTCCGGGTCTCCGTGCAGCGGACGCACACGGATGATCAGGTTGAATTCCGCGGGGGAATCCACGAGGGGGTAGCCTTCCGCCAGCGCCGCCGCGCAGGACAGCACCAGGGCCAGGGCCAGGATGACAGCCAGGATCCGTTTCATGTTCTTGCCTCCTTGATAAAAGTAATATATTGCAGGGCATTTCGCGCCCTAAGAAACGGAAGAAAATGAAGACTGAGGGTTGCCAAGTGATCAGTGAAGAGTGATGAGTGAAAAGTGAAGAGTGAAGAGTTGATGATTGGTGCGGTAAAAGGTTTATCCTTTTACAGCTCCGATCATTACCCCCTGAATGAAATAGCGCTGGAGGAAAGGATAGAGGATCATCAGCGGGAGGGAGGAGGCGATGATGATGCCGTATTTGATCAGGTCTCCCAGCCTCTGCTGGGCCGCCAGGTTGGAAGCATCCTCCACCATGTCACCCATTGTGTTTTCAAAGAGGATGCTCCGGAGCACCAGCTGCAGCGGACGCTTATCATCGCTGATGATATAGTACAAAGCATTGGAATAAGTGTTCCAGTGACCTACCGCATAGAAGAGAACCAGCACGGCCAGGATGGATTTGCTCAGCGGCAGGACAATCTGCGCGAAGAACTGCGCATTTGTCGCTCCGTCCAGCTGGGCAGCCTCCAGCAGGTCATCCGGGATACTCTGCTGGAAGAAAGTACGGGCCACGATCAGGTTCCAGGTGCTGACTGCCCCGGGCAGGATCAGCGCCCACATTGTATCGATCAGTCCCAGGTCCCGGATGTGCAGGTAAGTCGGAATCAAACCCGCGGAAAAGATCATCGTAAAAGCAATCATCATCATGAAGAAGTTGCGGCCAACCAGGTCTTTCCGGGACAGGGCGTACGCGGCCGGAACCGTCAGCAGCATATTCACCAGCGTGCCCACACCTGTATATACCAGCGTATTGCGATAACCGGTAAAGAAGGACTTATACTCCAGAATCCGCCTGTATCCGTCCATCGTCGTCTTGACAGGGTACAGGATCACCCGGCCGGCATTGACGTCCACCGGATCCGAAATGGAGGCGATCACAACAAAATACAGCGGATAAGCCACCACCAGGAAGCAGATCGTCAGAATCACATAATTCATGATATCGAACGTTCTGTCCATCCGGGTCTGGCCTACTTTCAGCCCGCGCTTTTTCGCCGCCAGTTCGGTCTGCAGCATACAGTTTCCTCCTTTCCGTGAATATGCTCAGAAGAGCGAAGAGTTGGTTATTCTCTTCGAGATAAAGTTCACTGTAGTAATCATGACCAGGTTCACCACGGATTCAAACAGGCCCACCGCAGTGGAGAAATCAAACTGACTCTGCTGCAGGCCCCGCTTATAAACGTAGGTGGCAATGATTTCCGAAGCGGAAATATTCAGGGAAGTCTGCATCAGGAAGGCCTTCTCAAAGCCAACCGACATTACTTTGCCGGCACTGAGGATGAACATCACCACAACGGTCGGCAGGATCCCGGGCAGGTCAATGTGCCAGACCCGCTGGTACTTGTTGGCGCCGTCCATGATGGCCGCCTCATGCAGCTCCGGGTTGATCCCGGACAGGGCCGCCAGGTAGATGATGCTTCCCCAGCCCGCATTCTGCCAGATATCCGATCCGATATACAGGGGCCTGAACCAGGCAGGCTCCGCCGTAAAGTGGATCCGCGTTCCTCCCAGTGCGGCAATCAGATGATTGATAATCCCGGAACGGGGAGAAGTAAACAGGAAAATGATACCCACCAGCACCACGGTGGAAATAAAGTGCGGCGCGTAGATGGTCGTCTGCACCAGCTTCTTGTACCGCTTGGAGGGCAGCTGGTTCAGCAGCAGCGCCAGCAGGATCGGCACCGGGAAAGAGATCAGCAGGGTTTCCACACTGACCGCCAGGGTATTGGTTATCAGCCGTTTGAAATCCGGGGTTTTGAAAAAATGTTCAAAATTCCGGAATCCGACCCACGGACTGCCCCAGATTCCCGGAACAGCTTTGAATTTCTTGAACGCAATCTGGACGCCCAGCATCGGGTAATACCGGAAAAGCAGGAAATAGGCGATCGCCGGAAGCAGGAACAGATAAAGCTGCCAGTTGCACAGGATCCTGTTCAGCTTCCTCCGTGCCGGAGTCAGCCGCAGATCCCTGCCCGGGTCCCTTGCCAGCGTCGTCATGCGTTTCCACCGCGCCTTTCCGTTTGCATTTATGCCATTCTGCCTCAGCAGGTTCTTTTGATGTCAAAATCGTATGTGTTTTATGCCAGATAGTCAATCTTCACTTTTTGAAATGATATTCATTTCTTGAAATCAACCCTGTTTGCAGAGTTCAGTATACATTTTTTGAATCGTCAATTCTGACAATTCATCGCCGCTTTTCCTATCCCGCCATTGTCCAGGAAGGCCCCGGAATGTTATAATGCCTCCATCAGAACACGTTCTGAAAAGTTTCATCAACACAGAAGGCGGCCGGGCAAATGAAAAGCAAAAGTATTACCTTCTATCGCTATATTCTTTCCTACGCGCTCGTGCTTTTTCTGCCGATCGTCCTTCTTTTTACGCTCTTCAATTCCATCCTCCTGGACCGCTATAAGCAGGAAATCGCCGACAACAACACCCGCCTGCTGACCCAGATCCAGGAAAACATGGATACCCAGCTGGAACAGCTGATCAACATCTCCTTCATGATCCAGAACAATGCCGTAGTGAATCTCCGGACCAATGAAGGCGACGTGGTGGCAGCCCGGAAAGCAGTGGATACCCTGAACGTCCTGCATTCCGTCTCTTCCCTGCCGGACTACCTGATCACCTACCGGTCCGGGACAGAATACTGCTTCACCTCTTCCTCCCGGATCCGCCCGGAAAAGCTGTTTTCCGACCAGCTGGTATATGCCGGCCACACACTGGAAGACTTCTACGCCACCGTGGACCGGCCTGAAAACATCGTCACCTGGCCGGCGGATACCGTGCGCCAGTACGGCGGACAGGAAGCGGAGTATGTCACACTCTTCATCTCTGTCTCCGGCAATGTGAGAACTCCCAAGCTGCGCACCGCCTACCTGATTCCTTCCTCCCGGATCCGGAATAACGTCGGCCGGGTCACGGAGGAATACGGCGGAAGCGTCCAGATCACCGATTCTGACGGTACGCTGCTGCTGGGCATCGGTCCGGTTTCCCGGGAAGAATACCTGCAGGCCGGAGAACCGGCCGCCGACGGATCTGTCCAGGCCGGCGGAGAAAAGTACCTCCTCTCCTCCGCCCACTCCTCGCTGGTCGGCTGGGACTATACCGTACTGATCCCCGCCCGGGTGATTGAAGCGCCGATGTACAATATGCGGCGGGTGATGATCCTGCTGCTGGTTGCGGTTTCCATCCTGGGAGCCACCACTGTCTATTTCCTTTCCAACCTGCATTACAAGCCCCTGAAGCGGCTGACCGAAAAAGCCCTGAGCAGCCATGAGCCGCAGCCGGGCGATTCCCGCACCGGCCGTACAGATGAGATGCGCCAGGTGGAAGCCGTGCTGGATGCCCTGGCCCAGGAAAGCCGGTCCAGCCGCCTCGCGCTGGAAGAAAGCCGCGACGTCCTGCTGCAAAGCGGACTGCGCAGGCTGCTTGCCGGTGAATACAGCCCCCGGCTGAAAGAAGATCTTGCCCGCAACGGCCTGGCTCTTTCCGATAACGACCAATACAGGGTTGCCGTGCTGGACTGCGACCGGAGCCGGGCTGCCGCCCTGCGGGAGGAAGCAGGCGTCTTCATGGCCTCCCTGTCCTTCGGACGGCAGGACGCGGTGCTCTGCTCCAGCCTGCCGGGTGAAGGCAGTTTCGCCATCCTCTTCCCCGGTGCCGCTGAGGATGACAGGGCCGAAGACAGCTTTTACAGCCTGAAGGGCCGGCTGGAAGACGTCTGCGGCGTACCCGTTTCCGTCGGTCTCAGCCTTCCCCGCCCCGCGCAGGAAATCGGCACGGCTTACAGCCAGGCCGTCCGCGCGCTGCAATTCCGCCTGGTACGTGGCAGCGGCTGCCTGGTAACATACTCTTCCGACCTGGATACCGCCTCTTCCCTGCAGAACTATCCCCGGGAGCAGCTGGAACAGCTGCAGTGGTACCTGCTGCAGCGGGATCCGGAAAATGTTTCCCGCCTCCTGCACCGCCTGCTGGACAACCTGCAGAAAGGACCCGTCTCCTTCAACTTCGTCCGGATGGTCTGCTTCGACGTGGTGAACACCACCGTAAGCACCCTCTATACCGGAAAGCAGGGCTCCCCCGCCCCCACAGTACAGCCCGAGATGCTGGAGCAGCTGATCTCCTTTGACACGGTACCGGAACTGGTGGAACTGCTGGAGCAGTTTGTGGATGAGACCTGCGCCTCCCTGAAAACCCTGCAGCCGGACAGCGGCGATGACCGCCTGCAGGAAATGAAGGCCTACATAGAGGAAAACTGCTTTGACGAAATCTTCTCCCTGCAGGCCATGGCGGACCGCTTCAGCCTGACGCCCTCCAACCTGTCTCACTATTTCAAAAGCTGCGCGGGACAGGGTGTTCTGGAATATGTGCAGGCACAGCGCAAAAAAGAAGCCTGCCGGCTGTTGTCGCAGACTGATGAACCTGTGCAGATTGTGGGCGCCCGGGTGGGCATGCCCAATGTGTCTTCCTTTATCCGCTTCTTCAAGCAGCAGACCGGGATTACCCCCGGCCAGTATCGGAAACAGGCACACGCTTCCACTCCGGAAGAATAAAATTCCCTGCCAATCATAAACGCGGCGTCATCTGACGCCGCGTTTTCCTTTACTTTTCTTCCGCCCGGTAATCCCCGAGATCATCCAGCCGGAGCTGCAGATCCGCCGGGGCCGATCTGGCCAGGCACAGCCGGACGTTGGGCATATCGCTGTAGTCCACAAACCGGACTGCGGCATCCTCCGCCACGCCGGTATGGAGCTTCCGGTCAATCAGCCGGTCCCGCAGGAGTTCCTCCCCCGCGCTGACGGATACCGTGTAATCCGCATACGCGGCCAGGTCCCGCCAGCCTTCCTCGTCCAGCAGCAGGTAATTGCCCTCCAGCAGCACAATATCCCCGTCCACCGTCAGGGCATCTTCCACCGGGTTATGGAGCAGCCGGTCATAGACCGGCCAGCCGCAGACTTCCCCGGCTGCGACCCTCCGCACCGCGGCAAGCAGCTTCTGCAAGTCAAAGGTCACGGGAGCGCCCTTGATCTCCACCATACGGATCGTTTTCCCGTCCCGCTCCGTCGTATGACTCAGCAGGTATTCCTGCCGCCTATGGAATCCATCCATGCCGACAGCCTGCACGGGGCACAGTCCGGCCCGCTCCCGGGAGAGCCGCTCCAGGAAACTGGCCAGCGTACTCTTGCCCGCTCCGGGCGGTGCCGCAAGCAGCACCAGGATCCGTCTTCCCGCCGTGCGCTGTATGGCTGTCAGCTTTTCCAGCAGCGGCACGAAGATCCCGTTCACCGCCCGGTCACTGTAACGGGCAGCCACCTCTATACCGTTGATCAGGATATGATGTTCAGTCACCGCTGTTTACCCCGTAAATCTTCTGGTATTCCAGCACCCGGGCGTACAGGGCGTCATCAATATACACCTTTCCGCCGATTTCCCGGTTGTGCAGGTAAGAGACCACCTCCCGGATGGTAACGATGGGGCAAACCTTCACGCCGAACTCCAGTTCCAGTTCCGCCAGCGCAGACTGCTCTCCCCTGCCCTTTTCCATCCTGTCCACAGCGATGATGATCGACTCGACCCTGCCCAAGTCCAGAATCTTCAGCCGTTCCATGGACTCCCGGATGGCAGTTCCGGCAGTGATCACGTCCTCCACGATGACAATCCGGTCATCCTTTCCCGGGATCTTTCCGACAATAGCGCCGCCTTCCCCGTGGTCTTTCTTTTCCTTCCGGTTAAAGCAGACAGGCACCCGTACGCCGTACCGGCTGTACAGCGCTGCCGCTGTTACTGCCACCAGGGTAATCCCCTTATAGGCCGGGCCGAACAGCAGGCAGCTTTCCCTGCCGATGTTTTCCACATAAGTCTGCGCGTACATTTTCCCGACCAGGTCTAACTGGTCCCCGTACGTCAGCTTTCCGGTATTGATGAAATAGGGCGTTTTCCGGCCGCTTTTCGCCGTGAAATCACCGAACTGCACCGCGCCGGACTCCGCCAGGAGCTCAATAAACCGTTTTTTGTCTTCATTCATTTTTTGATCCCTCCCCGTATGCGGATTCATTATACAAAAAGCGCGGGCTGCGGGCAATTCAAGACCGGAAAAAGGACAAAAGAAACCGGCGCCGGAGCATTTTCCGACGCCGGATATATCAACCTTTCAGCCGGTTCCGATATTACGGCTGTTCCTTATCCATCCTTCCGGATGAATCCGTAGGCCAGGGCCGCGACCGCAATCAGGATGAAAAGTCCGCTTGCTCTTGAGACGCAGTACAGCAGTCCGCGGGCACCTCTTGCCGCCAGGAGAACCAGTGCGGCAACGCCGATGATCAGGCCTACACTTCTGTTCCTATCCATGCCGAACATTCTCAATGCCCTCCTTCCGTACATATCGGTGATTCCTTCACCGTGAGGAAAGCATATCATACGGTCTTGGGATAAAACAGGACGGGAAGCGACAAATAAGGCCTCTTATTTTTCCGCCGCGGGCAGATTTCAGTGTTCCAGGAAGAACGCAGTTTCCTGGGCCATAGCATCCTGCTTGGACGCGCCCGTGAAGCCGTGTCCCTGTCCCGGATAAACGATCAGCCGGGCATCCGCATAGGTCTTCTGCGCTTTCTCCGAATAACGGAGCGGTACAATGGGATCCTTATCCCCGTGAAGGATCAGCACCGGGCCGGTGTAGGCGGGCAGCAGATCATACAGGTCAAAGGAAGTGGCATCCTCGTCATACTTCCGGCTGATCTTTGCCCCCATGATGCTGCTGACCTCCGGGAAAGTGCCGTCCGGCAGTCTCCGTTTTTCCGAATCGTCCTGCAGCACAATGGCCGGGAACTCCAGCACCACCGCTTTGATATCCTCCGGGCGCCGGGAGGATACGTAAGCTGAAACAAAGCCGCCCTGGCTGGCTCCCCACAGATATATATCCGAGATTCTCCCGTCATTCCGAAAGTGATCGATGACCGCGTTCAGATCCGCCGCTTCCGTCAGCACGGACATATCCAGCATGGTTCCGCTGCTCTTCGAGTTGAACCCGCCGCCGCAGAAATCCAGGTTGTAGGTCGCAAAGCCTGCAGAAACGAAATGAGCCGCGCTGTCCATATCCAGGGTATGATTTCCCCCGAATCCGTGGGAAAGGATAATCAGCGGGGCCGGGGTCTTTCCTTCCGGCAGCTGAAGCACACCAAAGACGTTTCCGTTGGGACTCTGGATAATAATTTCTTCCATAGGCACCTCCGCAAAAGCAAAATTGAATATAACGATAAGGAGAAGAAGTAATATTGAGGTCAGAGGTTTTTTCACGGGAACCACTCTCCCTGTATCATACTATAAATAGTATACCAAAAATTAATACTTTGCGATCGCCGTATTCCATTTCTGCATCGCCTATGTCTCGCATAAATGGACGGCTGTAGCATGGGCGAAGCTCTGACAACTGCCAGTGGCAGATATTTTGTCAGAGCTGAGGTCAAGCGAAAGGGAGTGAGCTCCCCAGTGGGGAGTCACGACCATTGAGCTTGCGGATAGGTATTCGCCGTGGATGGCTCGGTGTTACCAGCGCTAAAGCGCTGACACCTGCATGGACGATCTGTTACCAGCACTAAAGTGCTGACAGATCTGTTTAAAGCACGGATGCCTCCTCAATAACTTAAAACTTAAAACTTAAAAATATTTTTGTTTTACGATGAAGATCTTCGGGGAAAGAAAAAAGAGGGCTGAGCCCTCTTTGAATGTTGGATTATTTGGCGGAGTCATCCTTCTTGTCGGAGTCCACCACGAGCGTGGCGGAGCCGTAAGCCTTCAGCGGATGGCCGGTCTCATCAAACTCGGTGGTATATCTCACATGGAAGGGAATGCGGCCGACCGTCAGCGGGATGATCGCTTCCAGCTCTCCGACACCGTCCTCCAGCTTTCTGTGCCATTCACGGTACATATCCGCGTAATCCGGCGGGAACAGGCCGCTTTCGATCACGGGTTCCGGATAATTCTTTACAACAGGCGGCAGGCCCAGATCCCGCATGCAGCGGAAGCAGGGACGCATTTCATGGGTGTCAATGCTGTACTCCCAGGCATATATGTTTGCCTGTTCGAAAGCGGCACGGAGACGTTTGTCACTGTCCACCATTTCCTGGATGTTCTTCTTCTCTTCTGTGATGTTCTGGACGATGGCATAGATGATCGACTGATCACCGCCCCGGCCAATCACACGCAGGCCGCTGCGGACACAGACCCGCTCCACACCGCAGCACTTGGATTGATAAGTGCGCCAGGTTTCGCAGGTTTCTTCCATGCCGGTCTGAATAGCCTTGCGGATGGTCTTTTCGTAAATCTCCCGGTTTTCCGGAGAGAAGGGTTCCCAGAAATCAGCAGACAGGATATCCTGTTCTGTCATGTTCATGCCGGATTCCTTGACGTACTTGGAGTTTACCCGCAGCATATCCACCTGGCCCTTTTCATAGGAGAAAATGGCGGCGGCGCCAACGTAGTTGTTGAAGATCAGGGTTTCCAGGGAATCCGGATCCCAGAAGCGCTCCGCTTCCATCGCCTTGATCAGCAGCAGGGAGGGCTTCGTGGGCTCAATATCATGCGCCAGCAGCAGCATCATGAAGTCTTCCTTGGAAATCGGCTTGGAATACAGGTACCCCTGTACGTAATTGCAGCCAATGCTCTTGAGGAAGTCGGCCTGCTCAATGGTTTCCACACCTTCCGCCAGGGTCGGGGTGTTCAGCCACTTGGCCATCTGTACCACCGCGTTAACAATCACGCCGCCGCGGCCGCCCAGGCCTTCCCCGGCCAGGAAGCGCAGGTCCAGCTTCAGGAAATCCACGGGCAGGTTCTTGAGGATGCTCAGGGAAGAATATCCGCTTCCGAAATCATCCATCTCCACCAGGTATCCCTTTTCGTGGAACTGCTTCACAGCATTGGAAATCAGGTCAAAGCCGCCGATAGCGGAAGACTCGGTAATCTCCGCGCGGAAATAATGCACGGGGACGTCGTACCTTCTGCGGATTGCTTCAATCTCATTCACATAGTCATGGCCGAAAAGGTCATGACGGGAAATGTTGAAGGAAATGGGCAGCATATAATTCGGGCAGCTGTTATGGAAACGGCAGATTTCTTCAAAGGCAAACAAATCAGCCCGATGGATGAGACCGTAATTCTCCATAATCGGGATGAAATCGTCCGGGAGTTGTTCCCCGAGTTCCGGATGCCGCCAGCGCATGAGAGCTTCCGCTCCGATCAGACGGCCCGTTGAATGATTGTATTTAGGCTGATATACCAGATAAATCTGGCCATTTTCAATAGCCTCATCAAACGAACTGATGATTTCCTGTTCAGTCATCTTACGGTGCATGAAACGGTCCCCTTCCAGGACGAAAATGTAATGCATACTCCCGTATGGGGATAGGTATGCATGATTATTATATTGTAAAACGTTCCAAATGGCAAATGGAAAAATTGGCAGGACAACTTTGAAAATCATACAACTATATAGGGTGAAAATCCATATATCCAATTTGATGTAACCGATCACAACCGCTGAAATGTATGGAAAACAGCAGACTTCAGGTCTTAAGCGACATACACAAAAAATCCTTTACAAGCCATGTAACTTATGCTATATTTGTCCGGTCAAATCAAGTGTTCAATGTGACAAACGCACAGAATGACACTCCCCCGGTAAGATACGTTTTTACAATTTGCTCAGAAAGGTTCCCCCCGTGGGGAAAGGACAGCAACCAGAAAAATGAACTACAGCTTTACCGTCCCAAGCATGTTGATCCTGCTGGTCATCATGGGTTACTACTTCTTCCGTCCCAGGCTGCCAATCCGCCTGAACCGTGCTTTCCTGGCTATCCTGGTCATTGATATCTGCACGGAAATCCTTGAGGTTGCCTCCTTCCGCCTGAACGAAACCTGGCCGGAGCATGCCACCGCATTACTCTGGGTTGTCAATGTGCTGTATTTCATTTTTGTATATGTTCGTTCCTATATGTTCTTTGTGTTCACAATCAGCGTGCTTGATTCCAAGTCCCTGATCTGGTCACGGCTGCGCATCTTTTCTCCAATTGTATATGTTCCCTGCGTCCTGATTGCACTGTCCACTCCGTGGACCCACTGGCTGTTCCGGATTGAAGACGGATTCCACCAGGGTCCGCTTTACTGGACGATCTTCGCCTGTGACTGCTGTTACCTGACTTTTGCCACCATCGGTATTCTCCGGCACCTGAAGGAACTGAGCGCGCATGAAATCATCAGCCTGCTGGCCATCCAGGTAATCCTGAAGGCCGGTATTGTCGCCCGTTTCCTGCTGCCGAATATTATTGTAATGAACACCTTCTGCCTGATGGCCATCGTGGTGATTTTCATTTCCTTCCTGAATCCGGATCTTTATCTGTCCGAACGGGGATATGTTTATAACCTTCCGGCCTTCCATGCCCTGCTGGCTGAATGCTGGCAGCGGAAGAAACCCTGCCGGGTGCTGGGCTTTACCATCCAGAATTATAATGAACATCGGGAGATCTTCGGCGGAAAGCAGATGGATGACGCCCTGATCGGCATCAACAAATACCTGCTGGAAACCTTCCCACACCTTTGCAGTTTCTATCTGCGGGGCGGTTCCTACGCCATGGTGGGGCAGAACGAACCCGACCTGGCGGAACTGCGCAAGACGCTCAGCGAACGCTTTACCGGTTCCTGGAAAACCGGAGCCGGCGAACTGCGGCTGGGCATCTCTTTTGTGGAAGCGGATATGGACCTGATGAACTGTCCCTCCGACCGGCTGGTCAATACCTTGATGATTTCCCTGGATGAGCTGAGCCGTGTGGCCGAACCGGATACCAGCCGTTCCCTGATGGATTCCATCGATGAGATCAACCAGAAGCTGGAGATCCGCCGGTGCCTGGAAAAATCCCTGGACAGGGACGAACTGGAAGTGTTCCTCCAGCCGCTGATGGACAGCAAAACCGGAAAACGGATCGCGGCGGAAGCGCTGGTCCGGCTGCGGGATGACAACGGCAACCTGATCCGGCCGGACCTGTTCATCTCCATGGCAGAACAGGAAGGCTATATCGTACGGCTGGGCGAGCAGGTGCTTGCCAAGGTCTGCCGGTTTATCCGGGATCATGACATGGAAGCCCTGGGCGTCCAGTGGATCAACGTCAACCTGAGCCCTGTGCAGTTCATGAGCCGGGACGTTCCTTCCCGCTTTGCGGAAATCCTGAAGGAATATCATGTGGATGAAAAAATGATCCACCTGGAGATTACGGAACAGAGCATGATCGACTTCTCCCTTCTGCGGGACCAGATCACCGGCCTGCACGACAACGGGTTTGAGTTCTCCCTGGATGATTACGGAAGCGGTTATTCCAACCTCTCCAGGGTTCGCCAGTACCCCTTCACCAATATCAAAATCGACATGGAAGTCGTGTGGAACTACTGCAAGGAAAAAGACATGCTGCTCCCCGCCCTGGTGGAAGGCTTCAAGCGGATGAACCTGAGCATTACCGCCGAGGGCATCGAAACAGAGGAAATGGCCGGCGCCATGAAGGATATCAGCTGCGACTACCTGCAGGGATATTACTTCTCCCAGCCCGTGCCGATGGATGAGTTTGTGGAACAGACCATGCAGATGAATAAAGCCTGCTGAAAGGCATAAAATGAAAAGGGCCGGTCCGAATGGACCGGTCCTTTTCCGTTTCTGTTCCGGAGATTACAGCAGGTTGCGCTGGATCTTGCCGGAGATCGTCTTGGGCAGTTCGTCCCGGAAGACAATCTTGCGGGGATATTTGTAAGGCGCGGTATGCTCTTTGACATACTGCTGGATTTCCTTTTTGAGCTCTTCGGTTCCTTCGGTGCCCTTGGTCAGGACAATGGACGCCTTGACGATCTGGCCGCGCACCTCATCCGGTTCGGCGGAAACGCCGCACTCCAGCACATAGGGCAGTTCCATGATGACGGATTCGATCTCGAACGGCCCGATACGGTAGCCGGAGGATTTGATAACGTCGTCAATCCGGGAAACATACCAGAAGTAGCCGTCCTCATCCCGCCAGGCTGTGTCGCCGGTGTGGTACATGCCGTCGTGCCAGGCTTCCTTCGTCTTTTCCTCGTCCAGGTAATACTCCCGGTAGAGACCGCAGGGAACATTCCTGTCGGTATGGATAACAATCTCGCCCACTTCACCGCTTGCAACGGAATTGCCGTCCGGATCCACGATATCCACGTCGTACTGGGGATTGGCCTTACCCATAGAACCGATCTTCGGCACGGTACCGGCCAGGTTGCCGATGGTCAGCGTGGTCTCCGTCTGGCCGAAGCCCTCCATGATCTGCAGGCCCGTGGCCTTCTCGAACTGGCGGTAGACCTCGGGGTTGAGGGCTTCGCCGGCGGTGGTCATATGGTGAATGGAGCTGAGGTCGTAATTGGCCAGGTCCACCTTGATGAACATCCGGAGCATGGTGGGCGGTGCGCAGAAGGTCGTGATGTTGTATTTCTTGAACATGGGCAGGATATCCGCCGCGTCGAACTTATCGAAGTCATAGACGAAGACCGCGCCCTCGCACAGCCACTGGCCGTAAAGCTTGCCCCAGAGGGATTTGCCCCAGCCGGTGTCGGAGATGGTGAAGTGGAGACCGTCCCGCTCGCAGCAGTGCCAGTACTTCGCCGTGACGTAATGTCCCAGGGCGTAGGTGTGCCGGTGCTGAGCCATCTTCGGATTGCCGGTGGTGCCGGAAGTGAAGAACATGAGCGCCGGCTCGTTGCCGCAGGAGGCGCCTTCCGGACGGCGGTAGCGGCGGGTGAAGAGCGGGTATTCCGCATTCAGGTCATGCCAGCCCTCCCGGGAACCGTTGACCATGATCAGGGTTTCCACGCTGGGGCACTTGGCGGCGGCCCGCTCGGCAATTTCAGCGGTGTCCCCGTCAGCCGTGCAGATCAGGGCCTTGACGCCGGCAGCGTTGAAGCGGTACTCAAAGTCATGCTCCTTCAGCTGGTTGGTTGCGGGGATCGCGATAGCGCCCAGCTTGTGCAGGGCCACCATGGAGAACCAGAACTGATAGTGCCTCTTAAGCACCAGCATGACCCGGTCGCCCCGCTTGATTCCCAGGGAGGTGAAATAGTTGGCGCACTGGTTGGAGGCGTCCTTGATATCCTTGAAGGTAAAGCGGCGCTCCTCATGATGCTTGTCCACATAGAGCATGGCCAGCTTATCCGGATACTTGCGGGCGATCTCGTCCACGATATCAAAACCGAAGTTGAAGGTTTCATGATTCGGGAAGCTGATGGAAGTGAGCCTTCCCTGCTCATCCTCCTTCGCGTCAATAAACTTCTCGGCAACCAGGTGACCCTCATACCGGGCAGCCTTGGGTACGGCCGCGAAATCAGCGCCGCTCTGCTGTCCTTCAACCGGAAGGATCATCGCCAGGAAGACGCAGTCCTTCCCGTTCACGGCGATCATGCCGTGCGGCAGGGAGGAGTTGTAATAGATGCTGTCGCCTTCCTCCAGGATCTCGGTATGGTCGCCGACCTGGACCTTCAGGCTTCCGGAAAGCACCAGATCGAATTCCTGTCCCTTATGGGTGGTCGTATGAATCGGCTCATTCTGCTGCTTTTCGGAATATTCGTAGCGGACCCAGTAGGGCTCAGCCACCTTGTCCCGGAATTTCGGCGCCAGGTTCGAAATGGCAATGCCCTCTTCCTTCGCGGTGGTCTCGCCCTTGCCGCGGCGAGTCACCGTGTAGGTGGACAGGAAAGCGTTGTGGCCTTCCAGCAGTTCCGTCAGCTCCATATTGAAAGCCTGGGCGGACTTGTAGATGAAAGTAAAGGGCATATCGGTCTGGCCGGCTTCGTAATCGAGGTATTCCGCAACGGTTACCTCCGTCTTTTCCGCCATTTCCTCAGGGGTCCAGCCCATGATCTCCCGCATTTCACGGATACGGGAAGCAACCGCACTCAATTGGCTCAGGTCAGTCCGGGTTGTCATCTGGAAACGCTCCTCTCTTTACAATGCAAAGTATGTAAGTCCTGGTCTTTCATACAGCAGAATGCCTGAATCGGATGGCCGGGAATAAATAAATGGCCCGTCTCATTTTTGAGACGGGCCATGTTGGCTCGCGGTACCACTCAAATTGTGCGCCTTTGCACACCACTTCAGACACTATCATGTCCTATGCCTTTACGCAGCAGTCACGGGAGACGCCTACTGGGATCAACCTTTCGGATCTCCGGCTCGGAAGCGATGGGATGAAGCTTCGGCCCGCCGGTTCACACCATACCCGGCTCTCTGTGGGGCTTCCTGCTGTTCCGTCTTCGTCACAGCCTTGTATGAAATTGCCTGAAGTGTAGCACGCTGAAAATAAGGTGTCAAGGGGTTTGTAACAAATACAGCGCAAAAACAATGAAATACATCGTTTTTGCAATTCACAATTCATAATTCATAATTCACAATTATGGAAACACTGATTAAATGAGTCCGTCAGATGCCAGATGGATTTTTTGACGAAATCCAGTGCAGATTTCGAAGGTTTAGTGGGGCTAAATCGAGAAATCTGTGCGAAGATAACGGTAAAAAAGGCACTGGCAGATGGGTGAGGGAATTAATCAGCGTTTCCTATATGCTGTCAGCCATCGCGTTACTGTCAACCAGACGCTCTTCCCGGAAGACAACATTATCCGAAATGATGCAAAAAAGTATTTCATTATGAATTATGAATTGTGAATTATGAATTACTTTTGTCCCCGTGAAGTATGTTTTTGGTGACTGTCTTTCCGGTCAAAATGTGATATAGTGAAAGGTGTTGAATTTTGAGTTTTACGGGGTTTGAGATGGAGAAAAAGAACGCACTGATCCGGGATCTGACGACAGGAAGCGTACCGAAAACGCTGCTGACGTTCTCGATGCCGCTTTTCCTTTCCGGCCTGCTGCAGATGGTCTACAACATGGTGGACATGATCGTAGTCGGCAACTTTGTCGGCACACAGGGTCTGTCCGCCGTATCCATCGGCGGCGAGGTGCTGATGCTGATCACCTTCGTGGCCATGGGCTTTTCCAATGCGGGGCAGATCCTGATTTCCCGCTACGTGGGTGCGAAACGCCATGACCTGGTGGGCGAGATGGTGGGCACCCTGTTCACCCTGCTGGAAGGCCTGGCCGTGATCATCATGGTGATCTTCCTGTTTACCTACAAGGAAATCATCAACTGGCTGAACACACCGGAAGATATCTGGGAATACACCCGCCAGTACTGCATTACCTGCGTGTGGGGCGTAGTCTTCATCTACGGCTACAACCTGGTTAGCGCCATCCTCCGCGGTATGGGTGATTCCAAGCATCCCTTCATCTTTATCGCAATTGCCTCCGTCATCAACGTCGTCCTGGACATCCTGTTCGTCGGCCCCCTGGGCATGGGTCCGCTGGGCGCCGCCCTGGCCACGGTCATCGGCCAGGCCGTCAGCTTCCTCTTTGCCCTGCGGCTGCTGTACAAAAACCGGGAGCAGATCCATTTTGATTTCAAGCCCCGGCATTTCCGGATCTATAAAAACGTGATCAATCAGCTGCTGAGCCTGGGCATCCCCATGGTCATCCAGAGCGCTGCCATCACCTTCTCCATGCTGTTCGTCAATTCCTATATCAACACCTACGGCACGGTAGCCGTGGCGGTTACCGGCGTTGCCCGAAAGCTGGAGAACATGATCGGTGTGGTCAGCCAGGCCATTTCCTCCGCCGGCGGCGCGATGGTCTCCCAGGCGCTGGGTGCCGGAAAGACGGAACGGGTGCCGAAGGTGGTCGGCCATGCTATGTGGATCGTCGCGATTCCGGCCGCCGTCTTCGCTGTAATCACCCTGTTCAAACCGGAATGGCTTTTCGGCCTGTTCTCCCAGGATCCGGAGGTGCTGGCCATGGCCATCACCTACATTCCCATCGCCATGATCCAGTATCTGGGCTGCGTCCTGCGGCCGCCGAACTTTGCCCTGATCAACGGATCCGGCAATTCCAAGCTGAACCTGGCGGTTGCCCTGCTGGACGGCATCTTCACCCGCATCGGCCTGAGCCTTCTGCTGGGCGTCACCTTCGCCTGGGGCATCCGGGGTTTCTGGTACGGCAACGCCCTTTCCGGCCTGGTTCCCTTCCTGATCGGTACGGCTTACCTGCTGTCCGGCAAGTGGAAGCGGATGGGCGCGCCGAAAAAGGTGGAGACAGCGGAAGAGCTGGACTAAAACCCAAAGACAGAACGAACCGCTCCGGGATTGTACCCCGGGGCGGTTCGTGATATAATTCATTCAGTTTATGGAAGAGGAGCGCTCTGTTTATGGAAACCGGAACGATTGTTGCAATCAGCGTAGTTCTTTTCGTGGCGATTATCGCCGTCATTATCTGCGTGGTCTCCGCCGTCAGTGCCGTCACCGGCATCAAGCAGACCAACGATGACGATTCCGAAGCCTGAGATCAGGCGTACCGAATCTCATCCAGACTGTAACGAACTGATTCGCCCAGGGAGTCATCTTCTACGGGCAGATCCACCCAGGGATGATCCGTCTCCCGGGGTTTTTTTATGGCTTCTGCCGTATTCTGAGGCTCATTTTCCCGCATGAAACAATCCCTCTCTCTTTCGAATCGGATTCACCCATATCTGGCACACTTCTGGAAGAGAGTCTACTCCATCTTGTGAAAAAAGGCAAGACCTTCCTTGGTACTGAATCGGTATTTTTTGAGCATCCGGGTGACCCCGGATGCTCAAAAACGTATAAATTATAATGCCTGAAACAGGATCATTTTTTTATGCTGATCACCCGGTCAAAACTCAGTTCAGCCGGTTGGCAACAATATCCATCCAGGCAAGATTGATTTCTTCCCGGCTGTGGTAAACATTTTCCCAGTTGACGCCCATATCCTTCGCGATCAGCTCTTCGGTATCCACAGAGCCGTA
Organism: Aristaeella hokkaidonensis; assembly: GCF_018128945.1. Lineage (GTDB taxonomy): Bacteria > Bacillota > Clostridia > Christensenellales > Aristaeellaceae > Aristaeella > Aristaeella hokkaidonensis. The sequence goes on from NZ_CP068393.1 coordinate 2,534,726, forward strand.
AGGGATCTGGTTCATATTCGCAAAAACGGAATGCATATAGCCGTTCAGGATCAGCTTCTGGGCCGGTTCGCTGAGGAACCACTGTTCCACCGCTTTGCAGGCTTCCGCATTGGCGTTTTTGCTGTGGGCGTCGGATACCGTCATCACGGTGGAGGGGATCAGGATCACCCCGTCCTCCGGATAGATGCAGGCCAGGTTCGTCAGGGGCACGCCCTGGTCTTCCGCGTCCTTCAGGGCCTTCAGCACGGACTCTTCCAGGATCATGGCGGCGGCAATTTCCCCGCTGCGAATCTTCGCGATGGAATCAGCGCCTGAGATGATCTGTATCTCGTTGGCCGCCAGGCCCTTCAGGTACTGGCGCCCGTAGTGGCCGGACTGGGTCAGGGAAGCTACCGCGGCAAAGGTGGTACCGCTGCTCAGCGGATCTCCCATGGCAATAACGCCCTTCAGGCTGCGGTCTGACGCGAAATCCTTAAAGGTTTTCGGAACCGTTACGCCCTTCTCCGCCCACCGGGTCTCCAGCTCCGGGTTATATGCCAGGACCATATTACAGACACGGACAGGATACCAGTATCCTTCCTCATCATAGGGAAAGCGGAGCAGCGAGGCGGCGTCCCGAACCTCAACCGGTTCCAGGTACTCCGCGTCCTTCAGTTCCAGGCTCAGGGCAGGCTCCGCCACCAGCAGCATATCACAGCCAAGCACGCCGTCTTCCATTTCCCCGTAAATCTGGTTGATCAGCCGGCTGGTACCGCCGTAAACAAAGAAGCTGCCGTTATTCCCGGGTTTCAGGTTAGGGAATTCCTCCCGGAGCGCTTCATCCAGCATATCCAGCACAAACTGGTACATGGAGGAATAGATGACTATTTCTCCCTGCACCTGCTCATTTCCGGCTGTGGCACCCGCGGCAGACAGGAGCATGCACAGCACAATCAGCAAAGCAGCAAGCCTCTTCATAGCGGCAGATCCCCCGTTTCCTGTTTTTCCCATAACAGATATATTGTACCATACAACCGGTCAGCCGGCAACGAGCCGTTCATCTTGTCAGCAGAAGTCGAAAAGTGTATAATAATTGAACAGGAAAGAATCGGAGGAGTGAAACCGGATGGGTAAAGAGCGGATGCTGATCACCGGCGGACACGCACTGGAAGGTGAGGTCCGGGTCAGCGGCGGCAAGAACACCGCCGTTGCAGTAATTCCTGCTACCCTGCTGAGCGACGAGCCCTGCACCATCGAAAATCTTCCCGATATTGAAGACGTCCACGCGCTGGCGGATATCCTGGTTGAGCTTGGCGCGAAAGTGGACTACGAACCCGGGCGCTGCATGCATGTGGATCCCCGGCCCGCAGAGGGCGTGGAGATCTCCTACCACAACGCCCAGCGTCTGCGTGCCAGTTATTACCTGCTGGGCGCCCTGCTGGGACGCTGCGGCAAGGCGCGGGTTCCCACCCCCGGCGGCTGTGAAATCGGCTCCCGCCCGGTGGACCAGCATTTGAAGGGTTTCCGCTCCATCGGCGCGGAAGCTGAAGAAATCGGCGGCATGCTGACGGCCGAAGGCACCCTGACCGGCGGCGACGTTTTCTTTGACATGGTCACGGTCGGCGCCACAGTAAACGTTATGCTGGCCGCCGTAAAAGCGAAGGGCCAGACCTTCATATACAACGCGGCAAAAGAACCGCACATCGTTGACCTTGCGAACTTCCTGAACAGTATGGGCGCAAAGATCAAGGGTGCCGGTACCGATATTATCCGCATCCGCGGCGTGCAGCGCCTGCACGGCAGCACCTACGCCGTCATTCCCGATCAGATTGAAACCGGCACATTGATGATCGCCGCCGCCGCGACAGGCGGAGACGTGATTATCGACGGCTGCATCCCCACCCATATGGACGCCCTGAGCGCAAAGCTGCTGGAAATGGGCGTGAAGGTCACGGACAGCGATGACGCCATCCGGGTGCATGTGGTCGGCCCCCGCCGTGCCATCAACGTGAAAACCCAGGTATATCCCGGCTTCCCCACCGACCTGCAGCAGCCCATGAGCGCCCTGCTGACCACGGCTAAGGGAACCAGCCTGGTGACAGAAACCATCTTTGAGCAGCGGTTCCGCCACCTGGATGAAATCCGCCGCATGGGCGCGCATGTACGCGTCATGGACCGCACCGCCATCATCGAAGGCGTACCGGAGCTTTACGGCGCGCCGATGACCGCCTCCGACCTCCGGGCCGGCGCTGCCCTGATTGTGGCCGCCCTGATGGCAAGGGGAACTTCCGAGATTTATGAACCCCACTATATTGACCGGGGTTATGAACATATTGAAGACAAACTCCGTTCCCTCGGAGCGGAGATCAGGCGGGAGTCCGCCCTGTGACCTGAGAGGTGCAATGTTATGAACAATCCCTTTGAGGTCCTGGGTCTGAAGGGACTAGCCACCCCGGATGAGATCCGGAGTGCGTACCGGACACTGGCCCGAAAGTGCCATCCCGACATGATCACGGATCCAGCCGAAAAAGAAGCCGCCCAGACGCGGATGGTCGCGTTGAACCTGGCTTATGAAGAAGCCCTGCGCCTGGCCTCCCCGCGGACCGGTGTCAATACAGTAACCCCTGAGCTTTCCAGCGCTGAGTCAATCCTGATGGCCCAGCGGGCAATGGCAAAGGATAATCCGGAAGGCGCCCTGCGCAGCCTGGTGCGCTGTGAGAAGCGTGACGGAGAATGGTATTACATGCAGGGCAAGGTCCTGATGGCAATGGAAGAATACGACAGCGCCCATCAGTCCTTCCGGGAAGCCGTAAGACTGGATCCGGACAACAATGTTTTCCGGGCAGGCGCGCTGGCAGCCGCCGTGGCGCAGCAAAAAGCCCAGAAGCTGCCTGGAAAAGTAAAGAAAGTATTCAAACACCTGGTCAGAAGATAAGATGGAATTCATAATTCATAATTCACAATTCATAATTATATGAACTGTGAACCAAAGAAGACAGCTCACCTGATAATATACAGAATCCGATCCATTCAGTGTAAACAGGCAAAAGCATCTTTCATTATGAATTATGAATTGTGAATTATGAATTGATAAATGGAGCGTATTGAGTTGAGCGCAAAGAGTTGGTACAGACACCTTGGACTCTTCGCCGCGATGGTGCTGATCGCGGCCCTTTTTTGCTTTACAGCCGCAGCCGCGGAGCCTGCAGCGGATATCACAAGTTCCTGCAAGTTCAATGCCGCCTCCGGCCGGAAATCCTTCAACGCCTGCAAGGACCGGAACTACAAAACCTACTGGAAGACCAGCAACGGCGATAAGGGCTATGTGGAAGTGACCGTACCCGACGGCCAGAGCGCTTCCGGCGTCATGGTACAATGGTATGAACATCCCCATGCCTGGGGCGTACAGGTGAAGGACGAGAGCGGAAGCTGGACCGACGCCGGCCATACAGAAGGAAACTACCTGGCAGAATACCTGCCGCTGCCGGAAGGCACCACCGTTTTCCGGGTGGGGAACGCCCCCGGAGAAAGACGTCACTTCAACATGGCAGAGCTGCGGATCTACGGTCCCGGCGAAACGCCGCCGGAAGCACAGCAGTGGCAGCCCTGCGCGGAAAAAGCCGACCTGATGCTGCTGGTAGCCCACCAGGACGACGAGGTACTGTGGTTCGGCGGCACGCTGCCCCGGTACGCGGGCGAAGAAAAGAAAATCTGCCAGGTCTGCATGATGGTTCCCTCCATGCCCTACCGCCGGCTGGAACTGCTGGACTGCCTGTGGACCTGCGGCGTACGGAACTATCCGGCTTACGGCAGCTTCAAGGATGCTTTTTCCTATTCGCTGAGCAAGCAGTATAAACACTGGAGCAAAAACCATGTTTATGAGGTGGTCACCGAGTGGATCCGGCGTTTCCAGCCGGACGTACTTCTGGCCCACGACCTGCAGGGTGAATACGGCCACGGCGCCCACCGGGTATGCGGTGACGCGGCCATGCATTGTGTGGAATATGCCGCAAACGAAAGCAAATTCCCCAAGTCCGCCAAAAAATACGGAACCTGGGATACGCCGAAATGCTATCTGCACCTGTGGAAAGAAAACGTGATCGATATGGACTGGCGCCAGCCGCTGGAAGCCTTCGGCGGGAAAACCTCCTTCGAGGTGGCCGAGGACGGCTTCCGCTGCCATATCAGCCAGCAGACTACGGATTATCATGTGGAAGACTGGGGACCCTGGGACAACAGCCTGTTCGGCCTGTACCGCACAACCGTGGGCCCGGATGAAGCCAAGAATGACTTCTTTGAGAACATCGGTAATTAATTCAGAATTAAGAATTAAGAATTCAGAATTATTTCTGCCGGTTTCCCGGAACACGTGATCCACCGACGTTATGTATTGCACAGATATATTATCAGCCTGACCGTAAAGGATCAGGCTGACAATATAATTATGAATTGTGAATTATGAATTGATCATTCGTTTATGATCGTCACATACTTGCTGAGGATCATCCCGTGCCAGCCGCAGATATCCACTTCAGCCCATTCATCAATGATATCAAAGACGGTAATGGGCGTTCCCAGCTTATATTCCCCCAGATCGCGGCGTCCCCTGTCCCGGGATCGGGCATGGACACTGTCATTGCCTTTGGTCTTTCCTTTAACGGAAATCACCCCGGCCTCGAAATCCGTATGGTCATTGCAGAAGAACTCAAGCGAGGCCGTCTGCACATATCCCCGCAGGCCGTCACAGTCCACCAGGGTCCAGTTCTTCCCCGTGCCGATCACGCGGAGCACGGTATCCGTACGGATCTGCTGGATCTTCGGATTCTTCATGTTGCTGCTTGCATCTTTCCGCAGCCAGGCATAACCAAGTTTCGGCGCGCTGACCGCCGCAAGCACCTTGTCTTCAGGCGCAGTCGTTTCCCACTTCAGGTCAACGGTATTCACCAGTTTGCTTTCGCCGTTCACCACGATCATGGAGCGGCCGATACCCATGTATTTTACCTGTACGGAATGAACTTCCCCCGTGGCAGGATCCGTCCAAACCGTCGGTGTTTCCATTCCGTTTTTGGCAGCCACGCTGTCCAGCAGCGCATTCCACTCTTCTCCTGTAAGCGGAGCACGCGTAGCTTCCGGATCCGTGCTCTGGATCTGCCCGGATTCCACTTCCATGCCGCCGTCCGCATTTTTCACCGGATCCTTATCTGTGGTAACAACGGTTTTGCTGCCGTCCGGATTATCCACGGTGCTGGAGCCGGGATTGTCTTCCTTTACGCCGCCGGGCGTAATCTCATGCACCTTACCGGTTGGATCTGTATAGGTTCCTTTATTGTAATCCCAGATGCCGCCGTCCTCATCCGTTTCAACCCCGGAAGCCAGGGCGGCAGCACAAACACACAGGAAGAAACAAACGCAGAGCGTCAGCAAAAACAGCTTCCCCCGGGTCTGATTCCTCCGTTTCATCCCTACGTGTTCTCCCTTCAGTTTCCGGCCTTCCGGCCTGTATGCCGGACTGATTCAAACAGGTTAATGATACCGGAATATGCCGATTTTGTCAATAAAAACGCAATGATTCTGTAACATCTGAAAGGACAGAAAGCCCATGAAAATTTCCAAAAAAGACGCTCTGACCTGGTTCCGGTTTTTCGCGGAACTCCCCGGTGACGAACCCCTCGGCTGCCGTCAGCAGGAGATCTCCCTGGCCGCATTCAGCCAGATTGAAACCGCTGTGGAAAAACGCCGGAAAGAAGCCCTGGCCGCCATCCCCGGCCTGAAAGCCATCATGCCGGGAACAGCAGGCGTTCAGCCGTGGACACCCGACCTTCCCGCCTGCACCCTGTTTGTCGGGCCGGAGGAGAGCTTCCCCGCCGGCTGCCGCAGCTGCCTGCTGGGAACAGGGCTTTCCGCGGTGCGCAAAACCAACCGCTGCAACCTTGCCTGTCCCTTCTGCTATGACTACGGCATGCTGGATGAGATCGAGCCCATCGGCGAAGGGCTGTGGGAAATCGGCGGCGGACGGTACCAGGAAGAGGATCTGCCTCTGCTGTTTGCCCTGCAGGGAAAACCTACAGGCATCGCCTACGTCTACCTGGAGCCCTTCATGGAAATTGAAAAGTACTACGGCATTATCCGCCGCTTCCGCGAAGCAGGCGTACACCAGCATATGTACACCAACGGTGTCAACGCAAATGAGGAAAACCTGAAAGCCCTGGGCGAAGCCGGACTGGATGAGCTGCGCTTCAACCTGGGTGCCAGCGGCGCCGCGGACAAGGTCATCGACGCCATGGCCATCGCAAAGAAATACATTCCCCGGGTAGGCATCGAGACGCCCATGACAAGGGAATTCTTCAAGGCCCTGAACAGTAAAAAAGAGAAGATCCTCGCAACGGGAATCGACTTTATGAACTGTGCGGAACTGCATCTGAACGACAACAACCTGCCCAACTACTTCGGGGAGCCGATGTACTTCTGCCGGATGGGCTACCTGAGTCCCATCATCAGCCGAGATCTGACCCTGCAGGTCATGAAAACCGCAGCGGAAGAAAAGTGGCCCATCACCGTGCACGACTGCAGCAATAAAACAAAAATCGCCCGCGACCTGAACCTGGCAGCCCGGGAGGGCGGCTGGTTCGGCCGGAGCGTTTACGGACGTGAAATTGAATGCATCCCCTACGAGGCATTCCTGCCGACGCTGGAGGATGAAAGCCTTCCCTTCGTGGAAGAGGAAGAGCTGCCCCGGGGTTACCGCCCGGGAGAAATCGTACTGTAAGCCGGATCCACATCCAGGGTGGCAAAGTAATCCGCCGCGGTTTCGGCCCGGCGGATCAGCCGGTAATCCCCGTCCGCAGTATACAGCACTTCGGCCCCGCGCAGGCGGCCGTTGTAGTTATAGCCCATGGCGGAGCCGTGGGCACCGGTATCATGAATCAGGAGCAGGTCTCCTATCTTAATCTCCGGAAGCTTCCGTTCCCAGGCAAACTTATCATTGTTCTCACAAAGACTGCCGGTAATATCGTAAACGTGGTCCGCGGGAAGATCCCGCTTGCCGCAGACGGTCACATGATGATACGCGCCGTACATTGCCGGACGCATCAGGTTGACCGCGCAGGCGTCCACGCCGATATAATCCCGGTAGATCTTTTTTTCATGCACCGCATGAGTCACCAGCCAGCCGCAGGGACCGGTCATCCAGCGGCCCAGTTCCGTCTTGATGGCGACGCCGCCTTCGGGGAAAAGTTTTTCATAAACCTTCCGGACGCCTTCACCCACCTGTTCGATATCCGGTTCCTGATCCTCCGGCTTGTAAGGAATGCTGATACCGCCGGACAGATCCACAAAGGCGAACTTCATGCCGAGCTCCGCCGCCAGGTCACGGCCCAGGGTCATGAGCAGCTCCGCCAGTCCCGGATAGTAGGCAGGGTCAATGGTATTGGACGCCAGGAAAGCGTGCAGGCCGAAGGAAGTGACCCCTTCCTTTTTCAGCACGGTCAGGGCTTCCTTCAGCTGGGGCAGGGTCATGCCGTATTTCGCTTCACCCGGATTTCCCATGATCGTATTGCCGATGGAGAACTGTCCGCCGGGATTGTAGCGCAGGCAGACGCAGGACGGGAAGCCGCCGTTGGTCCGCAGCAGTTCAACGTCTGAAAGGTCATCCAGGTTAATAAAAGCGTCGAGTGCCCGGGCCTGGGCAAATTCTTCCGGCGGCATGGCGTTGGCGGACAGGATGATCTCTTCGCCGGAAAAACCGCAGGCCTTGGCCAGCGTCAGTTCCGTAGCGGAAGAGCAGTCCAGGCCGCAGCCTTCTTCTTTCAGGATCCGCAGTACCGTGGGATTCGGAAGCGCCTTGACGGCAAAGTATTCCCTGAAATCCTTACACCAGGCAAAGGCTGCCTTCAGCCGGCGCGCCCGGAGGCGGATTCCCTGCTCATCATACAGATGGAAGGGTGTGGGAAACTTTTCCGCGGCGCGGAAAAAAACCTCATCGTCCAGAGAAAAATTAGGCATGGGAAAGACCCCCTCACTTGAGTTCAAATTCAAACGTGTCGGCCAGATAACCGTTCACGTAGTAAGCAACACGATAGATTCCTTCAGGATAGTTCTTCTGTTCCAGCCCTTCTGTCAGTCCGATTTCCTTCAGAGACAGATACCAGGTATCCTCCGCCATGCACTCCTTCAGGTAGGACCATCCGGTATTATGGCTGTAGCAGACGCCGTCCGGAGCTGTCAGCGTGATCACCAGCGTCTGATTCGTCACGTCTTCCGTGACTTCATAGGCTGAGGAAGAATAGAAATAAGCCCGGCCGCTGCGCAGCAGCTCCTCCGTCACCTCTGTGACCGGAACAGGCGCTTCATTCTCCTGCAGGCCGCCTTCCGGCGCTTCCGCAATGGCAGTTACCAGCGGATGGAAACCATATTCTGTCAGGGGCTTCGCTGCCGGCACGCTGAAAGTCGCATAGGTTTCAGGAAACTCCTCAGGCGCTCCTGCCGAAGCAACAAAGCCTGCAAAATAGAACCTGCCCGGCGTCAGGAGCAGCGACAGGGAATTTTGCCCCGGATTTACCAGATTATACCGAAAGAAGTCATTGCCCGTATCCACCACAACCAGGTACAGGCTTTCCCCTTCCGCCGTTTCCGGAAGTTTCATATCTTCCGTCCAGTCAAAAGTCACCTGGTTTTGCTGAATCGTCACATCCATCCCGGCGGGCATATCCTGCCAGTCCGGCAGGTTCTTCAGAAGGGAAGAAACCCGGTACCAGGTATAAATAATCTCCTCCGGTGTCACAGCCAGCACCTGATTGTCGCCTTCAGCCCATTCCGCCACAACGATTCCCGCCAGCTGGCCGTCCGTTGTCAGCACAGGGCTTCCCAGCGCGGCAGGGCCCGTCAGGGAAAGCACCTCAAAGCGGCGCTCCCGCATGATCTCCTGTGCGTACTGCACTCCCCGGTTCACCCGGGATCCGAAGGCGTCCCCGCTCCGGACAACGCAGTCTTCAACATCCGCGCTGGTTCCAAGCTTCAGGAGCGTCCAGGGTTCACAGCGCTCGGGCGTTTCCGTCGAATCATAGAAGACCATGGCCAGCAGACCGTCGTCATCCTGCAGGACGGCCTGCACTTCCCAGAAGTTCTTCCCGTCCGAAACCGCCAGATGCTCCGTGTTTTCCGGAAGCACGGCCGGCGACGTCATGACGGTGCCTTCATTCACGGGAACCACCGAGGCCACCCAGGTCATACTTTCGCCGCCGTAATCCCACAGATCAAACAGATCTGTTTTCCCGGCGTCTTCCGCGCCGGCACAGGCGCACAGAACAGCCATCAATATCAGTACCAGCAGAGCGGTCAGACTCTTTTTCATGTGCGCCTCCTTCATTTCATGATCTGCATCAGCCTTGTCAACGAATGCTTATGCTTCCCGGTAATCCTGCAGGGAAACGGAAACCATTCTGCTGACTCCCTGCTCTTCCATGGCCACACCATACAGGCCGTTTGCCCGTTCCATGGTTCCCTTCCGGTGGGTAATGACCACAAACTGGGTGGAAGCGGAATACTCCGCCAGGTAATCAGCGAAATAGCCGATATTCGCGTCGTCCAGCGCGGCCTCGATTTCGTCGAGGATACAGAAGGGCGTCGGTTTCAGCTTCAGGGTGGCAAACAGGATTGCGATAGCTGTCAGGGTCCGCTCGCCGCCGGAAAGCAGCGACAGCAGCTGCAGCTTTTTGCCCGGAGGCTGGGCATTGATTTCAATGCCGCAGTTCAGGGGATCCGAGGGATCCATCAGGATCAGCTCGGCATGGCCGCCGCCGAAAAGACGGACAAAGGTTTCCGAGAAATAGCCCTGCAGCAGCGTGAACTGCTCCACAAAGGTTTCCTTCATACCGGCCAGCAGGCGGGCAATCAGGTCCTTCAAATCCTGTTCCGCCTTCTCCAGGTCCTCCCGCTGCGCGATGATTTCATCCGCACGGGCTTTGGTATCCGCGTATTCCTCCACCGCCCGGACGTTGACCGGGCCGAGAGCGCGGATTTCCGCGGACAGCTGGGCCGCTTCGCGGTCCGCCTCGGTCAGGCTGAAGCCTTCGGTGATCCGGAACTCTTCCGCTCCGGCATAGGTGATTTCATATGTGTTCCAGATCCGGTCACGCAGCGCCTTCAGGTCGCCTTCCGTACGGGCACGGCTGAGTTCCAGCCGGTGCGCCCGGTCCGTATCCCGCTGGCGGGACTGATGCAGGCCTTCTATATCTGAAAGGATTTCCTTCAGCATCTCCTGTTTTCCGGCCCGGTCCTCTTCCAGTGCATGGGAGATCCGCTCCCGGCGCGCCTGCTCCAGACGGCCCTGCTCCAGTTCCTTTTCCGCTGCGGCCGCGGCTTCCAGATCTCCGGCTTCCGCCGCTTCCATTTCCGCCAGCTGTTTCCGGCGGCGTTCCTGCTCCGCGGTCATCCGCTTCCGGTCCTGCTCATAACGGGCACGATCCCGCTGCAGGGTTTCCAGCTCGTGCCTCAGGTCATTCGTTTCCAGGGTCAGGCGCAGGGTTTCCTCCGCCCGCTCCTCTGTCTTTTTCCGGGCTTCTGTCAGCGCCTGCTGCAGCTGTGCCGCCTGCGCTTCCATCTCATCACGGGTCTTGTCCGTCTGCTCCGTGCTGTCCGCGGCCATGGACAGCTGCTCCCGGATCTGCATCATGGACTCCATGAGCTGCTCCCGGGCTGCCTCGGATTCATGAAGCCGCATGGCATGGGTGGACGCTTCCGCTTCCGCGTTCTGCACGCGCTCGGTTTCCCGGGCAACGGCGATTTCCTGCTGGTGCAGTTCTTCCAGCGCGTCAGCGGAACGGGATTTGAGCTCATCCTTCCGCTTCTGGCCGTCCTGCATCTGCTTCAGCAGTGCCTCAAGCTCATCCTGTCCGGCAGAAAGCTTCCCTGTCAGTTCCTTCAGTTCCCGTTCCCGGGTGAAGAGGTTTACATTGTTGGAAGAAACGGAACCGCCGGTCATGGAACCGCCGGAGTGCATAACGTCTCCCTTGAGTGTCACCAGCCGGAAGGCATGTCCGCCCCTGCGCATGATGGGAATACCGGAAGCAAGATCCTCCGCGACCACCGTACGGCCCAGGAGGTTCTCCACAATCCCGCGGTAATCCTCGTCACAGGATACCAGGTCGGAAGCCACGCCCAGGCACCCGGGCATGGACAGGACTTCCTGCTCCTGCGGGGTCAGCAGCCGCGGCCTGACCGTCGTCATGGGCAGGAAGGTGGCCCGGCCCATTTTTCTTTCACGCAGGAATTCGATGAGTTCCTTGGCGGTTTCCTCATCCTCGGTAACGATATGCTGCTGGGTGTTGCCGAGCACCATATCCATGGCAGTTTCATATTTTTCCGGGACGGAAATCAGCTGGCTGATGGGACCCCGGATCCGGTTGTCCTCCCGGTCCCGCGCCCGGTGCATCACGCGGCGCACGGCATGGGAATAACCTTCCATCTCCCGGGAAAGATCCTCCAGGATCTTCTGGCGAGCTTCCATTTCCCGCATCTCCGCCAGCTTTGTATCATAAGCCGCCCGGGCGCTGATCACTTCCGCGTCCGCGGTTTCCAGTCCGGTGCGGGCTTCCTGCAGGGAAGCGGACAGACGATCCTGCTCCGCGGTTTCCTTTTCCAGGCGCCCGTGGGCATCTGTCACAGCAGCGGCGAGATCCGTTTCCTCTTTCCGCATCTCCTCACAGGAAACTGTGATTTCCTGCAGGCGGGTCTCCATGGCGTTGAGCATCGTAGTCAGACGGGTCTGATCGCTCAGGGCCGCGGCACGGCGGTTCACCGCCTCCAGCATCTCATTCTTATGTTCTTCCAGGATTTTCTCTTTTTCAGCTTCCTCCGCCCGGGCCTGCTCCTCCGCCGCCTTTGCGGCTTCCAGTCGGGCAGTCAGCTTCTCCAGCGAGGCGCTGCGGGTTTCGCTGCCGCCGGAGGATTCGGACGCCATGGCGTCCAGCTCCGCGATCCGCTCCTCCGCGTCCTTCAGTTCCTCCCCGATGCGCTGACGGTCCTCCTGGCGGCGGTTCCGGCGCTCCTCCACTTCACGGGAGGCGTTCTCCGCCCGGTGAACCGTTTCCATGCCCTCCATCAGGGCGTTATGGGCGGACGCGATCTTTTCATCCAGGTCCTGGATCTCCGCCTGGCGGATATCCCGTTCCTCCGTCCTGGCTTTCAGGTTCTCCTCGTTCTGCGTCAGAACAGCCTGCATGTTCTGCAGGTCATGATCCGACTCCCGGAGTTTCGCTTCCATCTTATCCGAGCGGACCAGGAACAGGTTCAGGTCCAGCACCTTCAGCCGGGCGGACAGGTCCAGGTAAACCCGGGCGTTCTTCGCGTCCTCTTCCAGCGGGCCGAGGCGGTGCTTCAGTTCATCCAGCAGGTCATCCACCCGGGAAATGTTTTCCTGGGTACGGGCCAGCTTCTTGTCCGCCTCTTCCTTGCGGGCACGGAACTTGACGATACCGGCGGCCTCCTCAAAGACCTGGCGGCGGTCCTCTCCCTTGCGGGACAGGATTTCATCAATGCGGCCCTGGCCGATAATGGAATAGCCCTCCTTGCCGATACCGGTATCGCGGAACAGATCCACGACATCCTTCAGGCGGCAGGAAGAGCGGTTCAGGAAATATTCGCTTTCCCCGCTGCGGTAAACCCGGCGGGTCACCTGAATCTCCGCATAGTCCAGGGGAAGGCTTTTATCTTCATTGTCAAAGACAAGGGAAACTTCACAGTAACTGAGGGGCTTTCTGCGCTGTGTGCCGCCGAAAATCACGTCCTGCATGCTGGCGCCGCGCAGGATTTTCGCGCTTTGCTCACCGAGCACCCAGCGCACTGCGTCGCCTATATTGCTTTTTCCGGATCCGTTGGGTCCCACGATCGCGGTGATGCCTTCCTTGAAGACAATCTCAGTCCGCTCCGGAAAGGACTTGAATCCGTAGAGCTCCAGCTTCTTTAAGCGCATGATTTCCTCCGGCCCGGCAGGATCCTCCCCGCCGTTTACAATAACGGTTTATTATACCATGAACGGCACAGCGGTACAAACGGACGACAGGAAAAATACAGGCTTTCAGCCTGTATTTTTCCTGTCAATTCATAATTCACAATTCATAATTCACAATTCATAATTCATAATAACGGATACCCATACCAGCAGTATGAATAAATGTATACAGAAAAATGTACTAATAGATGATTGACCTTCATATGCCGCTCATGTACAATATCCCGTAATCCCGCTCAGGGATATTATCTTTTCCGGCACCCTCCCGGGAAGATAAAGGTTCATATAATTATGAATTATGAATTGAGGTATTTATGTTTTCTCGTTTTATCGGCAACAAGGCCTTCTATAAAAGCGTCGTCACCCTGCTGATTCCCATCGTGATCCAGCAGTTTATCACTTCCTTTGTGTCCCTGCTGGACAACATCATGGTCGGAAGCCTCGGCACGGAAGCCATTTCCGCCGCATCCATCGCGAACCAGGTGATGCTGGTGTTCATCCTGGCCGTGTTCGGCGGCATGAGCGGCGCCGGCATCTACGGCGCCCAGTTCTTCGGCAAGGGCGACACGGACGGTATGCGCTATACTTTCCGGTGCAAGATGTACTTCGGCGTGCTGATCAGCGCCGCGGCCATCCTGGTCTACCTGTTTTTCGGGGAAAGCTTTATTGCTGCCTTCCTGAAAGGTGAAAGCAACGGCGGCGACCTGGCCCTGACGCAGCGCGGCGGCTGCGACTACCTGAACATCATGCTGTGGGGGCTGCCGCCCTTCGCGCTGGTACAGGTCTATGCCGGTACGTTGCGGGAAGCCGGCGAAACCCGGGCGCCGATGTTTGCCGGAATCTGTGCCATCCTGACCAACCTGTTCGGCAACTGGGTCCTGATCTTCGGTCATCTGGGCGTTCCCGCCATGGGTGTACAGGGCGCTGCCATCGCGACGGTCGTCTCCCGGTATGTGGAACTGCTGATCGTAGCCAGTCACGCCCACAGGCATACAGATAAATATCCTTTCTTTGCGGGCGCTTACAAGAGCCTGTATGTGCCGGGTTCCCTGGCCATGAAGATCCTTCGCACGGCAACGCCCCTGCTGATCAACGAGATTCTCTGGTCCCTGGGTATGACCTTTATCACCCAGTTCTACTCCTCCCGCGGACTGAACGCCGTGGCAGCGCTGAACATCAACGGCACCGCCTGGAACCTGTTCAGCGTCATCATGATGGGCATGGGAAGCGCCGTAGCCATCATGGTGGGACAGCGCCTGGGCGCGGGCAAGATGGAAGAGGCCCGGGACGTGGACCGGAAGCTGATCTTCCTGACCGAAGTGATTCACGTCATCATCGGCGTGAGCATGGTTCTCGCCGCCCCGCTGGTACCCCGGCTCTACAACGTCAGTGAGGAAGTACGGGACCTGACCCGGCAGCTGCTGATGATCGCCGGCTGCGCCCTGCCGATTCATTCCTTCGCGCATGTGACCTATTTCACCATTCGTTCCGGCGGACGGACGGTCATTACCTTCCTGTTTGACGCCGTCTACACCTGGGTGATTGCAGTGCCCCTGGCCTTCTGCCTGACCCGGTTTACGGAACTGACCATCACGCAGGTTTACTTCTGCGTACAGTTTGTGGATATCCTGAAGGTCATGATCGGCCTGATTATGCTTAAATCCGACTTCTGGGCCCGGAACGTGGTCAACGAAGAATAAAAAAATGTAAAGGAAGCTTGACATACCCGAAAGGGTATGTTATGCTTTGTTATGTAAAGGAACCTTTACATCACACGAAAGGAGTGAAAGCTGTTGGACAACCGGGTTGAACAATTCCGCAAGGAACGGGGACTGAGCCAGGAGGATTTTGCCCGCGCGATCCGCGTATCCCGGCAGACCGTCAGTTCCATTGAGACAGGGCGGTATAACCCTTCCCTGGATCTGGCCTTTGACATAGCCGACTTTTTCGGAAAGCCTATTGAGGAAATCTTTATACGGGATGGAGGGAACAACCATGAAAAAAAGTGAACTGATTACAGGAATTATCCTGACGCTGGCGGGAGCCGCCGCACTCGCGGCCGCGTTCCTGACGGAAACTTCTTTTGACGGAATCTTCTGGGGCATTGCCGGAGCGGGTCTGTGCCTGGGCATCGGCAAGGTGATCAGCTGGTTCCACTGGTCTTCTCCTGCACAGGCAGATAAACTGAAAGAGCTGCAGGAGAACAAGGAAATCGCGCAGCATGACGAACTGAACCGGATGATGATGGACAAGGCCGGCCGCATCGGCTACATCATCGGCCTGCTGCTCATCGTCTGCACCATGCTCATTCTTACAGTGCTATATGCCGCCGGGGTAACCGAAAAGCATACCTTCACAATCCTTATCCTGGCCGGGCTGCTGGTTCTCCAGATCATTGCCGGATTTGCGGCCTTCGCCCATATCCGGAAGAAATACTGACATAAACGGAAGAGGAGCGGATCACTGATCCGCTCCTTTTGCTGTATCTTCCGGTTCCCTGATTCTCCTGTCCCGGCCGTTTTGCCGGTAGTATTCCGCCTTATCCGCGTACATCCATTCATCCGACCTGCGGAGCATATCCGAGACCGTATCCTCCCGGCCGCTGCGCATGGAATATCCTACGGAAACAGAATATCCCCGCTCTTTGATCAGGTTCTTCAGGCCGTACATGGTATCGCGCACCACCGTTTCATCCTGGCGGATATACAGCAGCACAAATTCATCCCCGCCGATCCGGTACGCCATGATTCTCCGGCCGGCAATTTCCTCCATACTTTTGCCGATGGCCTTCAGCGCTTCGTCTCCCGCCTCGTGGCCTTTGGTATCGTTCAGCTCCTTCAGCCCGTTCATATCCACAGAGGCCACCGCAGAAACCAGCGGAGCGTACCGCTCGGATTCCTCATAAAACGCAAGACGGTTCCGCAGCCGCGTCAGCGGATCCCGGTTCGTATCATAGAACCAGATGAACATATACAGGAATATGCTGCTGATCATGATCGCTGCGTTGACGTGGTCCGTATCCATTTCCCAGTCCAGCAGTGCCGCCACCAGGCAGGCAATCGCGCAGATATAAAGCACATACCGGTCCCGCGGCCGGACCTCATACCTGAACCGCGCCCAGGTAGTCAGCACAGCAAAAACAATATAGAAGAAGCAGATGCTGAACACAGTCAGACCCAGCGGTCCCCTGACAAACCGGTTCTGCTCCGTAATCTCAAAGGAAATCGGAGAGAAGAAGGCCGAGCAGTATATCAGTGCGTTCAGGATAAACGGAATCCACAGATAGAAAGGCCGTTTTTCCTTCGGATAAACAATCTGGGCAATGCTCATCGCCGCTGCCGGACGCATTACATAGCCAATCACCGAGAATACAAGTCGAAGAACATATCTGTCCTGTTCCTGCTGAGCCCAAACGTCCAGGGAATCCGCCGCGACCAGGACAATGGCACTGAAGACCGTCAGCCAGAAATAGCGCAGGTTGGTATCCCCTGCGCGCCTCTGGCTGCGAAGCTTCATGGCAAACCCCACGATCAGGAAGATCGTGATGAAATGCCTGTTCAGTATATACGTCACAGTCCGGCATGATCCTTTCTGGGCATATTCACCGGTACCCGGTGCGTAAAATCCCGGTTATCTGCAAATATTGTAGCACAGAGCAGACAGCCCGCAAAAGAGTAAAACCGTTTCTGCCTGTACAAAAACGGTTTTTGCCCTTTCCATCCCTTCACTCAGCGGGAGGGAACAGGGGTGCCGAAGGGAAAGGCCCGCTCAGGTTCCGGGCCGGTTTCGACAGGGCAGATTTCAAGCTCCGCCCCGCGGATCAGTTCTTCTTTGATCAGCATACGGACAACCTTTTCCCAGTCCTTTTCCCGAACCATAACCGTCCATCTTTTATCTTCCGCGGGCGTGTGGAAGATGTTTACGAAAAAGATGTCCGAGAAAGGCATCTTAAAGGGGATATGTTCATCCTTCAGTATTTCACGGACCTGAAGCACATCTTCAGTCTTCCATTCAGGGCCGATATTTTTCCAACAATGCATCATAATCAATTACCTCTTTTCTTTCATGCCCGCTGCAATGCGGGCCCAATTATCTGTTTTTTGGGTAGACGAAACACACCGTCTGATGTGCCGGATTCCGTCCAGCTTCGTTGACTCAGGCTGTTATCCCTGCCGGTATGGCAGCTTGTATCATTTAAGACAGGCTATCGTTCTGATCCTTCAGGTTTTACTCTCCCTGGGTTCGGTCAATAACCGTCCCGAAATGTCTCACAGCTTTATTATTCCTCAACAGCAGCCAGATCCGTCTTGCTGTAATAATCCTCATAATCAATCCAATCCTTTCCTGATATACGTCGTGAAAATTCCTGGTTTCACCCGGGTCGTTCCCGGTTTCCGGAAGAATGCGGAGTATAAAAAGGCCGCTTACCCATTCGGATAAGCGGCCGTATAAACTGAGCAGAGCCTGGAATTATACTCCGGAGCTCTTCAGCCTGGCGGACACAGATCCGATGGATATGAACTTAGTCTCACGCTTAGTCAGCAGGTTCTTAATCATCCTTGCATTCCTCATTGGAAGAGCTCCTTTCTTTAAGAATTGCGTAGACTATACAACGGTTCGAAAGGCGTGTCAAGGGGGTTTTGACTATTTTGTCTATTTTTTGTTCTTTTCTGCGTACATTTTACACCGCTGTTACATCTTTTTCGATCCGAACGTTGTGCAGCCTTGTATACAGAGGTCAGGAAATAACTCCGGACTCGTTCAAAGCGCTTTCCCGGTAACGAATTTGTACGGATTATTAACAAAAAAGTAATAACATAATCCACAATATATGGTATAATATCGCCCAGAAAACCACAAACGAAATGGGGAAGCAGCTTTGGCAGTTCGTCGTATGAACAGCATACAGGGATATGCCCTTCCACAGCAGGAAGGCATGTTTTCTGTCCCCGGCCGGCAGCAGCTTTCTCCCCCTTATTCTTCCAGGCAGGTACAGGACTGGACCAGAGGACTGAACGCAGGTTCCCGGAATCGGGGCGTCGTCACGGAAACCGTCCACGCCCTGCCCGTTTTTTCTTCCCGCGGCATCCGGTGGGACGTGCTGCTGATTACGCTGGCACTGGTTATGATCCTGTTCTTCGGGGTGTTGTTCTCTGACCTGCAGGCGCTGAACGCCGGCGGACAGCGGATCGGCCAGCTTTCTGAAGGCATTGCCTCCCTGGAAGACAACAACGCCCTGCTGCAGGTACAGCTGGAAACCTCCCTGCTGAACGTCGCCCGCAGCGCCACCGTGAGCACCCTGACCCTTCCCGGAAGCGGGACGCTTACCGGGAGCGCACGGTAAACTTCGTTTTTCATTTTTCACAGAAGCAGTCCCAGCCGGGACAGCGTAAAGATAAAGACAAAGATGGTCGCGAGGGATGCCACGGTACTGACAAAGACCAGCTGCCCTGCCAGCTGTCCGTCCCCGCCCATATTCTGGGCCATGGGATAGGAGGAAGTGGCGACAGGAGTACCGAAGATCATCAGGATCAGGAACAGCTCCACGCCCCGCAGGCCGATCAGATAAGCAAAAGCCACCATTACAACCGGCAGGAGGATCAGCCGGATGACCAGCACAGCGCTGATTGTCCGGCTGTTCTTTTTCAATTCATCAAACTTCAGGTTCGCGCCAAGCACCACCAGGGCAATGGTCGTTGCCGCCCCCGCCAGCGAGGACACGGGCGTGGCAATGAAGGAAGGCAGCCGGATCTGCAGCAGGTAAAAGAGCAGTCCGACAACGCAGCCCTGCAGAAGCGGGTTTTTCACAATGCCCAGCAGGAGCGCACCGGGCCGGATCTTTCCGCCCTCCCGGAACAGTTCCAGCACGATGACCGCCGCGATATTGAAGATGGAAACCATGATCATGATCATCATGCCGCAGACAGAGGATTTCTCCGCGCCGAAAACATAGGTGGTCAGCGGGATGCCGTAGATGATGAAATTGCTGCGGAAGATACCCTGGATCACCACACCCCGGCGGGGATTCTCCTTCACAATCCGGGGAACGATCATGACCAGCAGGACAACCAGAAGGATAACAGAAAGCGAGCCCGTGAGCATCAGCTTGACAGAGGGCATGTTCTCCGGTTTCGCACTGTAAACATTATTGAACATCAGGAAGGGAAAAAAGAGCCGGTAATTCAGCGCGTTCAGCCGGTCCATGAACGGCCGGTCCGTCAACTTCAGCCGGACTGCCGCGAAGCCGATCCCCAGCAGAATGAGGAACGGTCCTACCGCGTTGAAGGCAACCATAAAGCTTTCCAGCATTTTCTGTCACTCCTTCTCAGTCTCCGGATAGAAGGCCAGCATATTGGCCATGCTTCGGGTGATATGCAGTTCCATAGCCCGGCGGGCCTCCTCAGCCATGCCGTCCCGGATAAACTGCAGAATCGAGATATGTTCAAACGTGGAATTCCGGTAGTGTTCCAGGATGTCCTCCGCACTGCCCGCTACACTGGGGCCATTCCAGATCTCCATCAGGTACTTCTGCAGCTGGTGATTGCCCGCTGCCGTCCAGATAGCGGTATGGATATCCTGGTTCAGGAGCTCATAGGCACTCCGGCTCACCTCCGTAATATGATCACGGAGATCATACAGCCGTTCCAGAAGACGTCCTGTTTCCATCCCGTTACCAGCCGCTCTGGCCACCGCCTCCGATTCCAGCAGGCGGCGCATTTCAAAAATATCCCGGACAAACTTACGGTCAATGGTATTGACCACAGCGCCCCGGTTCATCCGCAGGGTGATCAATCCTTCCGACTCCAGTTCCTGAAAAGCTTCGCGGACAGGTGTACGGCTGACGCCCAGCTGGGCCGCCACGTCCGTCAGGCTCAGTTCATCCCCGCTTTTGTACTCTCCCGCATAAATTGCTTTCCGAAGTTCTGAAGCAATCCGCACCCTGATCGGCATCAACGACAGCTGATTCATAAGCCCTCCAATAATCGTATACGATATACCAATTAAATTATATCCACTCCTTTTCTTTTTTGCAAGGGAAAACCTTCATTATTCTTAATAATATATAATTAATAGGAAAAGTGTTGACAATAATCCTGCTTCATGTTACCCTTGTCGTGGTTAAATCGTATACGATATACGATATACGTTTTACGATTAAACATGAAAAGATGATATCAAAGGAGGAATGACCCATGCACGCTATTGAGAAGATCCTCGCCCGGAACAGCGGACGGGAAAGCGTCCGCACCGGTGAGATTGTGACCGCCAAGGTGGACTTTGCTGAGATCAACGACCTATACCTGCAGACCGTCTATTCCTTTTATGAAATGGGCGGCGAAAAAGTCTGGGACCGGGAGCGCTGTGCTTTCGTGTTCGACCATTACGCCCCCTGCCCCGATGTAAAGAGCGCCTCCAACCACAGGGAAATGCGGGAGTTCGCACAGAAGAACGACCTGCGCTTCCATTTTGATACCAATTGCGGCGTCTGCCACCAGGTAATGCCGGAAGCCGGCGTGATCTATCCGGGGATGATCGTGGTCGCAACGGATTCCCACACCACGACCCATGGTGCCTTCGGCGCAATGGGAACCGGCTGCGGCGCCACGGATATGGCCACAATCCTGATGACCGGTGAACTGTGGTTCCGTGTGCCTGAGATTATTGAGGTCCGGCTGGAAGGAGAAGCCCCAAAGGGTGTCTATCCCAAGGATGTGATCCTGGCCGTACTCGGAAAAATCCGGGCGGACGGCGCGGTCTACAAAGCAATCGACTTTACCGGCAGCTACGTGGAAAAACTGAATGTAGCCGGCCGCATGACCATCTGCAACATGGCGGTAGAAATGGGCGCCAAAACCGCCTATATGCAGCCCAACCAGGACGTTCTCGACTACGTCTCCGCCCGGGCGGTTCGTCCCTTCGAGGTGCAGTATACCGATCCGGGATATGAGTACGCGGAAACGCATGTGTTTGACGTCTCCCGGCTGGAACCGGAACTGGCCTGCCCCCACAGCGTGGAAAATGTTCATCCTCTGAGCGAAGTCATCTCAGAAAAAGAAGTGAAACTGGATCAGGGATACATCGGCTCCTGCACCGGCGGGCGTGAAGAGGATATCGCCGCTGCCGCCGGGATCCTGAAAGGAAAGCATATCGCGCCGTACACCCGGCTGATCATCGTTCCCGCCTCCAATGAAGTGCTGGAAAAGTGTATTCAGGAAGGCTATATCCAGGACCTGATGAAGGCCGGTGCCACCATTACCGCTCCGGGCTGTGCTGCCTGTCTTGGTGTACACGAGGGGATTCTCGCCCCCGGCGAGGTCTGCATCACCAGCACCAACCGGAATTTCCCCGGACGCATGGGTTCCAAGGAAGCCAGTCTCTACCTGGCCTCCCCGGCTGCCGTGGCCGCCAGCCTGCTGAATGGAAAAATCACCGACCCAAGGCCTTATCTGTAAGAAGGAGGATAATGTGATGGAAACGAAACTGACAGGTAAAATCATCGTCGTGGGCGACAATATTGATACAGACCAGATCTATCCCGGCTGTTACCTGGCATTGACAGATCCCAAAGAGATTGGCAGCCACTGTCTCGAAGGAGTCAGCAAAGAAATCGCTCCTTCCTTTCCGCAGGGCGGCATTGTTGTTGCCGGACGGAATTTTGGCTGCGGTTCCAGCCGGGAACATGCACCGATTGCCCTCCTGGCCATGGGCGCCAAAGCCGTGCTGGCAGATTCCTTCGCCCGGATCTTTTTCCGCAACGCGGTAAACCTGGGTTTGCTGCCGGTCATCTGCAAAGGCATCAGCAGTCACACAGCCGCAGGACAGACAATCACGCTCGATCTGGAGCAGGGAACCGTCACCGTGGCAGAAACCGGAGAAAGCTATCCCTGCGAACAGCTGGGCGAGCAGGCCATGATGATCCTGGAAGCCGGCGGTATCAAACCTTTAATGAGGGCACGTTTCCGGAAATGATTTTTTCAACGGGAGCCTTCATTTGCATGCCATATTTGGTCTTGTTATTTTCCGATTTCTCCATTATAATGAATACAACCAAAAAACATTTTTTATAAGGAGGGCATCCCTTTGAATTACGCTGAGGAGTCCCTGCGTCTGCATGGCGAATGGCAGGGTAAAATTGAAGTTGTTTCCCGTGTTCCCGTAAAAACCAAAGACGATCTTTCCCTTGCCTACACGCCCGGCGTTGCCCAGCCCTGTCTGGAAATCCAGAAGGATTACGACAAGTCCTTCACGCTGACGCGCAGGCATAATCTGGTTGCCGTGATTACAGACGGTACCGCGGTGCTCGGCCTGGGCGATATCGGCCCGGAAGCCGGTATGCCCGTGATGGAAGGCAAATGTGCCCTGTTCAAGGCCTTCGGCGACGTGGACGCTTTCCCGATCTGTATCCGCAGCAAGGATGTGGACGAGATCGTACGGACCATCTACCTGATTTCCGGCAGCTTCGGCGGCATCAACCTGGAGGACATTGCCGCACCCCGCTGCTTCGAGATTGAACGCCGGCTGAAGGAGCTGTGCGATATTCCCGTGTTCCATGACGACCAGCACGGTACAGCCGTGGTTGTGGGTGCTGCCCTGATCAACGCCCTGAAAGTGGTCAAAAAGGACATCGGCGAAGCGAAAGTCGTGATCAACGGCGCCGGCAGCGCAGGCATTGCCATCGGCAAGCACCTGCTGAACCTGGGCGTGAAGCATATGAAGATGGTGGACCGCTTCGGTATCCTGTGCGAGGGTGAACAGATGAATCCCGCCCAGGAAGCCATGGCGAAGATCACCAATCCGGAGAAGTTCTCCGGCAAGCTGGCGGACGCGATGAAGGGCGCGGATGTGTTCATCGGCGTCAGCGCGCCGCACATCGTCAGCCAGGATATGGTCCGCTCCATGGCCGAAGGCCCGATCATCTTCCCGATGGCCAACCCCACCCCGGAAATTGAGCCGGACGAAGCCCTGGCCGCCGGAGCCGCCGTGGTCGGCACCGGCCGGAGCGATCACCCCAACCAGATCAACAACGTGATGTGTTTCCCCGGCCTGTTCCGCGGCGCACTGGACGTCCGTGCCACAGACATCAACGAGGAAATGAAGATGGCCGCTTCCCTGGCCCTGGCCGGACTGGTGTCGGACGAAGAGCTGAAATCCGACTACATTCTCCCCCTGGCCTTTGACAAACGGATCGGACCCGCCGTGGCAGCGGCGGTTGCGAAGGCAGCACGCAACAGCGGCGTTGCCAGGATTTAACCCCGGTTTCGGTTTCCCAATACGATTGAAGGAGGAATGTCTGTGACTACCGCACCCAAGGAGAAAAAACCGTTCCAGCTGTTTGGCATGAAATGGTACTATTTTGCCATATTTGCCGCCATTGTATTGATTACCCTGTATGTGCCGATCAACATCAAAGGTGACGATGTGGGTGTAAAAACCAACCTGCCCGGCGCTATGCTCGGTTGCTTTTCGCTGATGATTCTACTCGGTGCCATCTTCAATGAAATCGGCAACCGGACACCAATTGTCAAAGACTATCTGGGTGGCGGCGCCATCGTATGTATTTTTGCTGCCAGCATCATGGTATATTTTCAATTGTTCCCGACATCCCTGGTGCTTGCAACGCCCCATGAAGGTAAAGCAACGGAAATCAGTGGGAGCATGTATACCTTCTTTGCTTCAACCGGTGGTTTCCTGGATTGGTATATTGCCGCATTGATCTGCGGTTCTATCCTGGGCATGAACAAAAAACTGCTGATGAAAGCATCAGCTCGTTACCTACCTGCAATCCTGGGCGGTGTCGCCGTAGCGTTCGGACTGGTTGCTCTGATGGGTCTGATCATCGGATACGGTGCCAAAGAAGCGCTGATCTTTATCGGCCTTCCGATCATGGGCGGCGGAATGGGCGCAGGTGCTGTACCGCTCTCCAAGATCTTTGATTCAGGATCCACGCTTTCTGCCGCAGAAGCATTGGCCAGAATGGTTCCTGCTGTAGCAATCGGCAATCTGTTTGCGATTGTAACGGCCGGCCTGTTACCCAAAATTGTCAAGGGTAAAGGATGGAACGGCCAGGGTGCTTTGCTGGTGAACAAGTCCAATGATCCGCATGAGTATGATCTAAGCGAGGAAGAAGTAGCTAAACGCGAAAAGATCGATCTAAAGCGTTTGGGCATCGGACTGTTTGTCAGCGGCGCATTCTTCTGCCTGGGCATTATCATCAACAAGTTCTTCAACATGATCCTGCCGAATGGTCAATTCCTGCCCAAGATCCATTCCTATGCATGGATGATCATTTCCGTAGCTTTGTGTAAGGTGTTCGGATGGCTGGATGATGATTGTGAAATTGGCTGTTACCAGTGGTTCCAATTTATTTCCAAGAACCTGACACCCATGCTCCTTATCGGTATCGGTGCCTGCTATGTACCGCTGCAAGATGTGATTTCCCAGTTTACGCTCACGTATGTGGTGCTGTGTCTGGTGACAGTTCTCGGTGCAGTAATCGGTTCCGGATTAATCGGAAAACTGGTGGGCTTCTATCCAGTGGAATCAGCAATCACCGCAGGCCTGTGCATGGCCAACATGGGTGGCACAGGCGACGTGGCGTGTCTGTCTGCTGCGGATCGCATGGAACTGATGCCTTTCGCGCAGATCTCCAGCCGGATCGGCGGTGCAATCATCCTGCTGATCTCCTCCGTTCTTCTTTCACTGATTCATGTCTGACGGGCATTTTATCTCGTTTTCCGGGTGCCAGCCTGGTTTTCCGGCTGGCACCCTTTTTGAAAACAATTCGAAACATCATAATCTCGGAGGAAACCATATGCCTGAACAATACATCTGTAAGAAATGCGGAAATGGAGGAGCCACTGATTATCCGATTGTGGCCTTTCGCACCATGACGGTGCGCAGCGGAAGAAAAATTCAGAAGTATCAGGCGATGGGTGAAGTGCTGAACATCAGCCTGTGTTCATCCTGTATCGATGCATGGATTGCAACACGCAGAGAACCGAAGCATCAGCTCATGAAGGCGCTGAAATATCCGATACTACTGGCTGTATTGGCTGTGGCTGTGCATTTTCTGGGACAAAACGATCTTGTCCGTTGGGTGATGTGTGCACTGTTCGGCGGATTTGCATTGGCCATTGCTGTTTCGGAAATTAAACGGATTCGCAGAGAAACAACAGAAATCCGGGCAGGCAACGGAAACTTCACTCGGGATCATATGATTGAAGAACTTGCAGCCTCCCTGCTGCCCGCGAAACATGCGGATGCCCATTTATCCTATGTTCTACGCGCACGAGTCATGGATGCAAAACAGCATGGACAGATCAACAGAGAATATGGTATCAGCAAAAAGAAACTGGCACAGGTACGGCAATACCTAATGACAACGCCGGAAAACACAGTGAAAGCTTGGAAAACAATAAACAAAGGAGAAAACCAATGATCCGTCACATCGTCATGTTCAAAATCAAGGATGAATTCAAGGATGAGATTCCCCAGCTGGTCAAAAACTTCTACGGCATGAAGGGGAAAATCGAAGGCATGGTCAGCCTGGAAGCCGGCGCCGACTTCCTGCACAGCGAGCGTTCCTATGACCTGGCCCTGATTACCGAGTTTGAGACCCGGGAGGCCTTCGACGCCTACCAGACCCATCCGGTGCATCTGCCCGTAAAAAAGCGGATGCACGAGGTACGCAGCGCCTCCGTCGCCTGTGACTATGAGATCAGGGATCTCTGATCCCTGATCAATGCACAATGCATAGTGTTTTACACCTGAAGCAAAACAGCACGACAAGCAAAACGATCGTGCTGTTTTTTTGTCAAAGCCGCCTGAACAAACCAGCATAATTATGAATTGTGAATTATGAATTATGAATTAAAAAAACTGTTCCGGTTTCCGGAGCAGTTTTCTGATACATCTTATTCCACCGTGTAGGGCATCAAGGCGATGGCACGTGCGCGCTTGATGGCCTCGCTCAGCTGACGCTGATGCTTGGCGCAGTTGCCGCTCATCCGGCGGGGCAGAATCTTGCCGCGCTCATTGGTGAAGCGGCGCAGGCGGTTGATATCCTTGTAATCGATGTATTCAATCTTGTCAACGCAGAAGCTGCAAACCTTCCGGCGGGGACGACGTCCTCCGCGGGGGCGCGGTCTTCTTTCGCCACGTTCTTCAGACATTGGCTTTATCCTCCTTTTCGAGCGTTAGAACGGCAGCTCATCGGTTTCCACAGCAGTGAAACCGGCTGCCTGGGAATCAGCAGAGGGAGCTTCGGGAGCAGCGGAAGCAGCATAGCCGCCGGCTTCTCCGTCATTCCGGGAAGAAAGGAATTCCACTTCATCAGCCGTTACTTCCAGGCTGGCACGGGTGGTGCCGTCGTTGCCTGTAAAGGTACGGACGCTGACCGGTCCGATAACGCAGACCTTGCGGCCCTTCGCCAGATACTTGGCGCAGAGTTCTCCGCGCTCACGCCAGGCAGTCACGCGGAAGAAATCCGCTTCAGGCTGTCCGCCCTGAGCATCACGGCGCTGTCTGCGGTTTACCGCAACGGTAAAGTCACAAACGTTCACACCGGTAGTGGTGGTACGCAGTTCAGGATCACGGGTCAGGTTTCCGATGATTGTCAGCTTATTCATGTTTCCCTCTCCTCTCAGACTTACTCTGCATCAGCAGCGGGAGCTTCTTCTGCAGCAACTGCAGGAGCGGCTTCCTCAGCAACGGGAGCTTCATCCACAGGAGCGGCAACGGGAGCCGGCCTTTCGGCACGGGGCTTCACCGAAGAACGCTTCTCGACCAGCTTGATCACGAGATAACGGAGAACGTTCTCGTTGATCTGCAGGTTACGCTCGAGCTCGCGGGGCAGTTCGACCGGTGCATTGAAGTTCACCAGCACGTACCAGCCTTCGGTCTTGTAGTCGATCGCATAGGCCAGGCGGCGCTTGCCCCATGTTTCATCGACTTTCTCGATCTCACCACCGTTGTTAGTGATCAGCGCGGAAACCTTCTCAATCAGTTCCTTACGGGCGGCTTCCTCCAGATCAGCGTCGATGATGTAGATCATTTCATACCTGTTCATCATTCTTTCACCTCCTCACGGACTTTTGGCGCTGCTTTCTGCAGCGCAAGGATGTGCCAGATACGGATTATATCAAAGAAATCAACGGTTGGCAAGCTTTTTTTATTGCTTTTTTCAGTTCTTCCGGAGGCCTGTCCCGAAACCACAAAACGTGGTATAATCCTTGTATTCTGTTCCATATGTAGTAGCCGGAGAGCAATCCCCGCAGGAGGATATTTTCATGGAGACTTCCGTTTTATCCAGGTCCAGGAAGCCGGCAGGCAATACCGCAACCACCTGGCTGAAAATCATCGCCCTGGTGTTCATGTTCATCGACCATGCCGGCAAGATGTGCTTCCCCGCCGTGCCGGAGATGCGGATCCTGGGCCGGATTGCCTTTCCAATTTATGCCTGGTGCATGATTGTCGGTTTTCACTATACCCGCAGCGTACCGAAGTACCTGCTGCGTATCCTGATTACAGGCCTTGTTTCCCAGCCGCTGTACATGATTGCCCTGAATCACACCTGGAGGCAGCCTAACATCTTCCTTACGCTGTTCCTGGGTCTCTGTGCCCTGTGGGGCATCCGGGAGAAAAAATACCTGAGCCAGATCTGGGCGCCTGTGGCCGCAATGGCGCTGGCCATCTTCCTGGGCGCGGACTACGGCTGGCGGGGCGTGCTGCTGTTCATCATACTCTATGCGGTACAGGAAAGCCGTCCGGGCATTGCCGCGGTCATGGTTTCCTATTTCCTCTTCTGGGGATCTTCCTACAGCATCACGAAGAGCCTGTTCGGCCTTCCCATCAACATGGACGCGCTTCCGGCCGTCCTCTCCCAGCCGCTGTCCGCCTTCCTGCGGATGGAAACCTACGCGCTGCTCGCCCTGCCGTTCATCCTGATTCCCTTCAAAAAGGATCTGAAGCTTCCCCGCTGGATCGGCTACGCCCTGTATCCCGCCCACCTGGCGGCGTTATACGCATTGGAGCAGATCATGAAATGATCTGCTCCAATGCGTAATTCACAATTCATAATTCATAATTCACAATTACAGTTTCTTTTTTCTTGTGCTCTTTTTTCGATTAAAAAGGCAGTGTGTTTGTCATCAGCACTGCCACAAAGTAAATAATCATTATGAATTATGAATTGTGAATTATGAATTGACTACAACATCACACTCTGTGATGTTGTAGTACTTCATGCATTCCGCGGCCTGCTCCGTAATTCTTTCTCCCGCGATGATTACTGGGACCGCGGGCGGGCAGCTGACACAGGCATCCGCAAGCACCCGGCCGACAGCCAGGCTCACCGGCAGGGTTTCCCGCGGGGAGAACATGGCCTCCCGGATCGACAGGACCTTCTCCGGCACCGGCAGTTCCGGCGGGGTTTCCTTCACATGCTTCCTGCGCGGAATTCCCCGCAGGGCGGAAAGCAGCCGTTCCAGGTCTCCCTCCGGCGTATCCGCGGAAGGCATCATCACCAGGTATTCCCGGTCGGCAAACTCGCATTCAATACCGTGATCCCGCAGCATGTCATGCAGTTCCTCCCCGGTATATCCCCGATCAGCCGTACACAGCGTCAGCTTCATCGGTTCATCCCCGGCCAGCATCCAGCCCTCCTCGCAGAGGGTCTTTTTCAGTGCCTTCAGTTTTTCCGTCATCCGGCGCAGGCGCACCGGATAATCTCCTGCCAGCTCCCGGTTCATCCGGTCCAGGGACTGCAGGATCAGCCAGGAAGGACTTGTGGAAGCGAACAGGGACATCGCCTGTTCTGCCTTTTCCACCCAGTCTTCCGGAGCGTTCGCGGACAGATGCAGATAAGCCGCGCCCGTCAGGCAGGACAGGGTCTTATGGGCCGAATCACAGCAGGCGTCTGCCCCGAGGGTAATCGGATGGCTGTCCTCCGGCAGGAATTTCAGGTAAGCGCCATGGGCATTGTCCACCAGCAGAGGTACCCCGTGACGGTGACAGACCTCCGCGGCCTCCCGCAGGTCCACCCGCCTTCCCAGGTAGTCCGGGGAAGTCAGGTAAACCGCCATATACTGTTTCTGTTCCAGTGCCCGATCCAGAATCTCCGCAGAAACGGCACAGGAAAGCAGGTCTTCTCCCGGAGCTGGCAGCAGCCAGTCCACGTCCAGGTCCAGCAGTGCCGCGGCGGTCATCAGGGTATGATGGGCATTCCGCCCGGCCAGCAGTCGTGCGGGAATTCCCTTTTGTTTCGCGGAAAGCAGCGCCAGGTACAGCATTCCCCGGATACAGAGGGAAGATCCCTCCGCGGAATAAACCGTACGGGCGGTTCCGAACAGGGAGGCGGCATTCTCCTCGCTCCGGCGGATGATCCCCTCGGAGCGGTACAGCACGTCCGCTCCTCCGATCTCCGTCAGATCGAATGCCTCCGGGCCGGTCAGCGTCTTTCCTTTATGTCCCGGCATATGCATACGCACGGGATCGGATTCCGCGTACTCCCGGACAAAATCACAGATCGGCGTTTCCATCCTGTTGTTCCTCAGCATCTGCCTGCAAGGCAGCCTGCAGCATGATCGCGCATTCCATCCGCTTGCGGAACAGCTCGCAGCCGTATTTGTACACGCCCCGGACAGAACCGGTCGCGTGATACGCATTGGCCGCGCAGCCTCCGGAGCAGTAAAGCTTGGCCCAGCAGTCCCGGCACTCTTCCCGGGCATACACATTGCAGGAAGCGAACTCCTGCTGTACAGCGGTGTTGGTCACGCCCTGCCAGACGTCGCCCAGGCGGAAGGCTTCCTCTCCGACAAACTGATGGCAGGGATACAGATCGCCCCAGGGGGTCACTGCCATATATTCCGTACCGGATCCGCAGCCGGAGATCCGCTTGTAGATGCACGGGCCGCCGGAAAGATCCAGCATGTAGTGGTAGAAAGTAAAGGGCCTGCCTTCCCGCTTCCGCTGGAGCATCAGCCGGGCCAGGTCCTCGTACTGCTGCAGCACAACAGGCAGGTCCTCCTGCGTCAGGGCTGCGGGATCATTTTCCGCGCAGACCACAGGTTCCATGCTCAGCTCCGTGAAGCCCAGATCCAGCATGGTCTGGATATCCTTCAGGAAATCCGGATTCGCGTGGGTAAAGGTACCCCGCATATAATAGTTCTTGCCTTCCCGGGCTTTAACCAGCTTCTGGAACTTCGGCACGATCCGGTCCCAGCTGCCGTTTCCGGCATAGTCCACCCGGCAGCGGTCGTGGATTTCCTTCCGTCCGTCCAGGCTGAGCACCACGTTGCTCATTTCCCGGTTGGCGAAGTCAATGACGTCATCGTCAATCAGCATGCCGTTGGTCGTCAGGGTGAAGCGGAAGTTCTTGTTCTTTTCCTTCTCGATGCTGCGGGCATAAGCCACCAGCTGCTTCACCACGTCAAAATTCATCAGCGGCTCGCCGCCGAAGAAGTCCACCTCCAGGTTGCGCCGGGTGCCGGAATGAGCCACCAGGAAATCCAGGGCCTGTTTGCCGACCTCGTAAGACATGACAGCCCGGTCTCCGTGATACTTGCCCTGGCTGGCAAAGCAGTAGGCACAGTTCAGGTTGCAGGTGTGCGCGACGTGAAGGCACAGGGCCTTGACCACGCCGGCGGTTTTCTGCTTCAGTTCTCCGGCCATAGGTTCAAACACGTCCGGTGAGAACAGGGTTCCCTGTTCTTTCAGGGCTGTGATCTGATCCCAGCACTCCCCGATCTCCGCGGGATCCTCCCCGAAGCGCGCGGCCATTTCCGCGACGATCTCCTCCCGGGATTTCTCCTCATAGCAGCCGATGATCTCATAGGCGATCTCATCCACCACATGCACAGACCCGGAGCAGGTGTCAATGACGATATACCAGTCGTCCAGATGATAACGATGAATCATTTTCTTTCTCCGATAACATAAAATGCCGCCGAAAGGCGGCATAAGTGATAACCCGGTTAATTACTTCGCGCTCTTCTTGTTCTCGCACTGCTGATTGGCAATACCGCAGCTGGTCTTGCAGGCGGACTGGCAGGACGTCTGGCATTCGCCGCAGCCGCCCTTCTTGGCGCTTTCACACAGATTACGGGTATTCAGAGTCTTAATATGTTTCATGATTAATTCCTCCATTCCACAGACTTCAATAGGCATTTTAACACAAACCTCCGCATTGCGTCAATCGTACCCTTTATAAGGTTTGCAGGGTTTCGATTACAGCACGAAGGAGATCATGTCGCTCATGGTGTCTTCGCCGAAGATATCATTGAAGATGAAACAGAAAAGCATTTCGTGTTCTTCCTCTTCGTCGCTCAGATCCTCATAGGCGACGGTCATGCCGTCCTGCCAGATGATCTTGTCGCCTTCGAACTCGGCTTCCTGCAGTTCTTCCTCATCTTCGGAAGCATAGTACATGGTGTAGACCGGGATGATCTCATCACCGGGCTTCAGCCGGGTGGTTGTACGGATCGGCAGGCCGTTCTCGTCATAACCGGCGTTGGCGCCGACGATCCGGCCTTCCGTGCCGCCCGCCGGGAATACCACCACCAGATAGGTGTATTCTCCGTTCAGCTTCACCGGGATCAGGCTGCGGCGGCTGTGTTCATTGCTCGTCTGGTCATACAGCGGCACCGGCTGTCCGCCGAAGACCGGCCAGGTTCCGTCATACAGGCTGATCACCGTACCGGACTCCCAGTCGATCAGGTTGTTCTGCATCAGGCCGAAGTCCACATAGCATTCCATTTCGTCATCGCTCATGTCCATGAGCAGCATACCTTCCACATAGTCCAGGTATGCCAGGTCTTCCTGGGAAACCACAGCGGTGAAACCTTCATCGCTGTCGCCGATGCTGTATTCTTCCGCCTCATAGTCCTCTGTGTAGCATTCTTCTTCATCATCCCACAGCATGCCGCCGAAGAGCCAGGAGGTGGAGGAAACAAACGAATCGGAGAATTCCATATCATCCGTGATCTGGCAGGCGGAAGAAGTGCTGATGTGATAGCTTCCGCCCTGCAGCTGATCCACATAACCGTTGACGAAGTCCACCCAGTTCGGGATCACGTCGGACAGGTCAAAACCATCCTTATACTCGTCAAAGGATTCCGTCGTATCCTGGGGAATCAGGATGGACAGGCCGGAGCAGGTGCCCAGGTTGGCCGTCTGATTGCTCAGGATCACCGCCTCGGAGAGGCTGCGCTTCACGTTAGCCGCGGTTTCGGAGTCGAACTGGGCATAGGCATCCAGGGCGGTACCCAGGTCCACCATGTCCCAGCTGCCATCCGCAAAGGAACCAAAGGTATACATACGGCTGCGGCCGCGGCGGATCGCGGAAATGTTCCCGCTGTCGATCTGGCCGGACATCACAGAGGCAAACTGCTCCATGCGGGTTTCCAGCGCGCTCATTTTCGACAGGTCCACCGCGCTGAGCGTCAGGTAATCATCCGGATCATTCTTCAGGCCCTCATCCATGTAGCTTTCGATAATGGCGCCGCACAGATCCGTATCTGACAGATCGGGATCATTCTTCAGCAGATCCAGCCAGGCAGTATAGTACCAGCCCGTGCCGGGTTCCAGTTCCTCGCTGGCGACATAGTATCCGATATCATGATGGGAAAGCATGGCCGCCATTTCATAGGTAGCCATCATGCAGGCGTCGCAGCCGAAAATATTGATATGATAACCCGGAACCGACTGATCCAGCGTGTTCAGCACACTGTTGATCTCCGCAATCGTCAGGCCGTCGTCATCCGCGGTTTCGTCAAAACATACGCCGCCCTCGGAACCGGCGCCATGATCCCACAGCACCACGATGGTCCTGTCCGCGGGATATTCCGTCAGGCCGTAGCGCAGGAACTCTTCCAGGCTGTCAGGGTCACCCATGGATCCTTTTCCCCAATCGTCCAGTGACTCAAAGTAACCGTCCCGGATCACCGCCAGCGTCCGGCGGTTGCCCTTCAGGTCTTCCAGGTCCCACTCCTTCGCGCCGCCGGCCAGCACAACCACGTTGATCGCGTCTCCGGCTTCCACCTCGGCCATCTCCACCAGGTCCTCACAGCCCGCGTCCTGCAGGTCTGTTCCGCACATATAAACCAGCAGGGTGGTTGTTTTTCCTTCAGCCTGGGCACAACCCAGGGCAAAAAACAGCACAAGTAACAAAACAGCGCCTATGATCTTTTTCATGTCTACCAGATCCTTTCAGACATACAATCCGTCACGCATTATATACAAAGGATCCACGGCCGGTCAATAGGATAATGGCAAAGATTGTGTAAACGTTTGTAGAAAACGTGGTTTTATTTGCATATTTCGATTTTTTCTGTATAATAAACAAGGTTTGTGTCGTCATAGAACGAACATCATCAAAAAGATCAGGGGCTCCCCCTGAGAGAAGAGGTGCTTTATGAAAAAGCTGTTTGCCCTTGCACTGGCCCTGTGCCTGCTGTGCTCCTTTGCCCTGGCGGAAGAAGAAATCCCCACCCTCAACTGGGCCGATGTTGAAGATCAGGTTAAGGAATCCGGCTCCTTCCAGCAGGTTGCGTTCCAGGATGTGGCCACCCTGCTGTACTGGGTTCCCAACAACATGGCCGCTATCGATGTCAACCAGATCCAGGCCGACCCTGCTCCGGTTGCCGTGTTTGCCACTGAGGACGGCAATTACTCTATCTCCGTCTTCGCGCTGATCATCCCCAGCCTGGAAGAGTATCTGAACGGTCTTTCCGCCAATGGTACCGCCAATTTCAAGAACGTTACCATTAACGGCATTGACTGCGTCGCCTGCGAAAACGAAGCCAAGAACTGCGATATCCTCATCGTTCCGATTACCGACACTTCTGTGCTGGTTTACAACTTCATGCCCCTGAACGGCGACGATGGCTGGGATGCCACCAAGGTTGCTATCATCTCCTCCATCCAGGTGGCTCAGTAATTAAAGTTTATCCGTTAACAGAAGAAGCACGGCGCAGGCCGTGCTTCTTTTTGTATCCGAATCAGCTTACTCTTCCCCGACGTCATCCAGTTTGGAACGCCTTTTCTCATACAGCACCTTGAGTACTTCCAGGACAACAAAGCAGACAATATAAGTCCCAACCGCAAACGCAACAGCGATCAGGATATCGTTTGTGCCGATATCCTTTTTCTGGATGAGTTTAATCACATTCAGCACGCCGATGATTGCCGCGGGAATAATGCTGACAGCGGCATTCCTCTTCCTGGTCGGCGTGGCACTTCTTGTCCACAGGCCGTTTTTCAGGGAAGTGGCCAGCACATAGGCGCCGCCAATCAGCAGGACAATCAGTTCCCCCGCGACCTGCCGGATGGATCCGCCCAGCAGCAGCTGGACGACAACCGCAAGCGCCAGGCCCCAGAAAAGAATCCAGTAGCCGTATTCTTCCATCTTCAGCATCTTCTGATCCTGCATTTCATCCAGGGCATTATTGCCATTATGCTTCATCTTCATTCTCCTCTCCGAATAAATCATCAAGACTCTTCCCAAGGACACGGCAGATTGCGCGGCAAAGACGGATGGTCGGATTAAACTCCCCCTGTTCAATCGCGTTCATCGTCTGCCGGGAAATGCCGACAGCCTCCGCAAGGGCCTTCTGGGTCATATCCTTTTCAGCCCGGGCGGCTTTGATTTTCAGGTTTCGTGCGATTGGAACCCCCTCCCTTCGATAGCAGATTAACATAAACGCGACTCTGTGTCAAGTATATATTACATATATTTATTTATACACGACACATCAATATAAAAAAGAAGCACGGCGCTGGCCATGCTTCTTTTTATCAATCCATATCAGATTCCCTTGAATGAGAATTCAAAGCGGAGCGGCCTGGATACATCCAGCAGGTATTCCGGATGGGTGCGTGCACCCCAGCTGTCATCACCGGCGATCCCCATCTGCCGTGTGCTCAGCTTCAGCACCGTATAGTTCACCGGCGGCAGTTCATAGCCATGGGCCGCGTTCTCGATCTCATGGGGTGTCCAGGGCAGGGCGGAGAATTCTCCTCCGTTCAGCCACAGCTTCAGGCCCTGTCCCTTCGCGTCCGTAACCTCCGCCCAGCGGACGCCGGTCCGGTTGCCGCATTCCTGGGGAAGCAGATAGGGCGTCAGGTTTTCCTCCGCGCGGTAGTCCCAGATACCAAGGCGGGCACCTTCCCGCCGGTCAATATAGTTTTCCTCCGGTCCGAGGCCGTAGAAGCGCACCCGGCCGCAGTCCGCGCTGAGCTTCGTGATCATGCCGAACTCCGGCATTTCACCCAGTTCCTTCACCGGATCATAGTCCATGCGCACATCCACCCGGCCGCAGGGGCGAACCCGGTAGGTGACCGCGCAGGACGCTGCGGGCTTTGTGGGCAGATCATAGGTCATGGTAAAGGTCACGCTGCCATCCGCTTCCTGCTGCGGGCGTACGGCAGCATTCTTCTTTGACGTTTCCGGATCAAAGCCCGCCGTGCAGTACTGGGAAGCGATCTTCCACTGGGCATAGCGCTGCGGCATACGGTTGCCGTAGTCGTTATTGGTGGGAGCCCGCCAGAAGTTGGGCAGCAGCGGTCCCTTCAAATATTCTGTATCACCCCAGCGGTAGGAGGTCAGCGCGCCGGTAAGCCGGGAGAACTGAACGCTGAAATGATCGCCGCGCACGGTGATATTCCACGGGCTGTTCATGAAGAAGAGTTCCCCGCTCAGGTGCTGACATGTATGTTCCTTTTCCTCCACGGACCAGACGCCCTGGCCGAAGGCGGTCTCAAAGCCTTCCGAAGCCCAGGGTTTATCCTCCCGCAGGCGGAAGGATACTGTCACGGTATACTCACCCGGCTCAGTCTGTTTACCGAAGGGCAGCGGATACACCGCGGAAGAGAGCGGCGCCACGTTGGTTTCAATCTCCCGGCGGGCGATTTCCTTCCCGTCCCGGGCCAGCACTGCCACACAGCGGAAGGCCGCGGTGGAGGTAAACATATGCCGGTTGATGACTTCCATTTTTTCCGCGTCAGGCCGGACCACAATATCCTGATAGTTATATTTTACTTCCTGCAGTTTCGGGGTTTCCCGGCCGTCCGCGAAGACGATGCCGTTGCCGCAGAAGATCCCGTCCGTCGGCCGGTCATCCCAGTCGCCGCCGTAGGTGAGCGTTTCCTTTCCGAAACGGTCCCGCATGACCAGGCCCTGGTCAATAAAGTCCCAGATAAAGCCGCCCTGATACAGTTCCTCTTCGTATGCCAGCTCCGTATATTTGTGCATGGCGCCGTTGGAGTTGCCCATGGAATGGGTATACTCGCAGAGGATGAAGGGCTTTTCCCGATGCTCCTTCAGGTATGCGCGGACCTTGTGGGCGGGGGTATACATCTCCGTCTCAATATCGGTGATTTCCCGGAGCCGCAGGGCCGGATCAAAGAAGTCCACCTGATGGTCGCCTTCGTAATGCACGGGGCGGGTGGGATCCAGCCGTTTGAACTCCCGGCTCATGGCCAGGATCACGGGACCGGTCAGGCTTTCATTGCCGCAGGACCAGATGATGACGCTGGGATGGTTCCGGTCCCGTTCCGTAACGGAGCGGATCCGATCCAGGAGCATCGGCTCCCACGCCTTCTGCGCACCGGGGAACATCTGGTCGATTTTGATATAACCCTGCCAGAGCATGTCCCACATGCCGTGGCTTTCCATGTTGTTTTCATCAATGATATACAGGCCCAGCTCATCACACAGCCGGTAAAGCATGCTGGCATTCGGATAATGGCTGGTACGGATTGCGTTGATGTTGTTCCGCTTCATGGTCAGCAGATCCCGGCGAACCTTCTCCTCCGTGACTGCCCGGCCGGTTTCACCGCAGAAGTCATGACGGTTGACACCCTTGAACACCACGCGGACGCCATTGACCCGGATGATGCTGTCCCGGATCTCAATCTTCCGGAAGCCCACCTTCTGGACGGCGGTTTCCTCCGTTCCGTCCGGAGCAGTCAGCGTCAGCCGCAGTTCATAGAGATACGGATCCTCCGCGGACCAGAGACGGATCCTGTCCGCCGTGAGGCTTCCTTCCGATTCCATCCGGCCGGAGACTTCCCCGCGGCCCTCTGCGAGCACTTCATCCCCGTCCTTCAGGCAGACGGCCAGGCGGGTTCCCGCGGGGGTTTCCGTCTTTGCCTGCCAGCGCAGGATGCCGTTGGTAAAGGTTTCATCCGGCTCCGCGACAATCTTCAGGTCCCACACATGGACGGAGGAGACCGCGTAGAGATACACATCCCGGAAGATACCGGAAAAGCGCAGGAAATCCTGGTCCTCCAGCCAGCTGCCGGAGCACCAGCGGTATACCCGGCAGGCCAGCTTGTTTTCCCCGTCCCGAAGGGCGTCTGTAAGTTCAAACTCATGGGGCGTAAAGCTGTCCGAGGAGAAACCGATATAGGTTCCGTTCAGCCACAAGGCCACGCAGCTCTCCACGCCCTGGAAGGAGATAAAGACCCGCTTGCCCCGCATGTCCTCCGGCAGGCGGAAATACTTCACATAGCAGGCAACGGGATTAAAGTTTTCCGGTAGTTCTCCGGGCCGGATATCCGCCAGCCCGTCCCAGGGATATTCCGTATTGGCATACTGGGGCGTTCCCCAGCCCTCCAGCTGGATATGGGCAGGCACATGGATATCACCCCAGCCGTGGCAGTCCAGCTCCGGCTGTTCAAAGCCCGGAATCACCTGGCTGGGATTCACGGCATGGGCAAACTTCCACAGGCCGTTCAGGCACAGCCGGTATGCAGGCTCGACCGCGTGATCGGAATGCGCGTCCAGTCTGTTTTCACGAAAAAAATCCGGATCCCTGAGCCTGTTTTCATCAAAGAACATAAAGCAAAGCCTCTCTTCATTCTGATAAAAACAATATATCACAGGACCCGGTTTTTTCCAATAACGAAACGTTTTATGCCTTTCTGTACTTCTGCAGGATACGGTGATAGCCGACCAGCAGGCCGATTGTGATCACGGGCGTTCCAAGGCCGAACCACAGGATGCCCGAATCATGCAGCGCCGGGATCAGCAGCGGAACGTACAGCAGCTCAAACAGCAGCGCGTAGACAAACCACAGTATCCCCACGGAGCGGTTGTATGCCCGGACGTCCGTCACCTCCGGCGGCTTTACACCGGTATAAAACCCCACGGCTTTCTCCGACCGCCAGCACCAGATACCGATTCCCAGCAGCAGAAGACTCACAGCACTCCAGATCACAAAACCGGCAATCATATCCTCACTCCTGGTCCGCCGGCTGTCCGGCTTCCTCCCGGATTCCGGTGAACAGCTCATCCACCACCGCCTGGGCGTCCGTCAGCTTTTCATACATGACGTAGAACCTGCCCCGGTCCAGCATGGGACCGACCTTGATGGCCATCCCCGCGCCCATGACGTCCTTCCTCAGGTACGGGATTCCATCCTGCTTCAGCACATCCTCCAGGATACCGGAGGATACATAATCCTGCTCCGTCAGGAAGCACAGGTCTCCGGGTTCAGGCTCCCGGACCTGGCTGTGCCAGCAGACAGGGCATTTTTCTTCTTCAAAAATCCGCTTGCATTTCTCGCAGTACATCACTTTATCCCTTTCTCCGCCCTTTCGGCCGGTTTGGCATCTTTCCATGCTGATCATACCTCTATGAACAGCCATGAATACAGGACGCATTCAGAAAAATAGGAACCGGTATTTTCCTTCCGGTTCCTCTTACAGTCAGTTTCCTTTTGCCGCCGCGCCCCGGGTTTCCAGGAAGCGCGCCACCGCGTCCTCGTCGTTGCGGCCGATGACCCCGGTCGCGATCCCTTTCAGTTCCTCCAGCGCGTTATCCACCGCATAGGCTTCATCCGCAGCCCGGAACATAGGCAGGTCATTGACGGAATCCCCGAAAACAACCACCTTCTGAAAGCCATATCGTTCCTTCATCTTCAGGATTGCCTTGGCCTTGGTGCAGTTCCTCGGGCAGATCTCCACCCAGTACTCCTCCCAGTAGGTATCCTTCTGGAAAATGCATTCCCAGCCGGAGTACTGCCGGACCCGTTCATAGATCGGCGCCATCTTTTCCTTGTCATCGATCAGGGTAACGTAGCCAGGCTGGCCGAAAAACAGATCATCCACTGTGTCCGCCCGCTTCATCAGGGGATCGTTCCTGTAGTACTCCAGGTATTTTTCAAAGCCTGGCGTATGCTCTCCGGGCATGAAGGTTTTAAACATTTTCTCCCCGGAAAAGCAGGAGACAAAGCCCAGACGGGGCAGCTCCGGCAGCATTTCCTTCAGGAGCTTCACCTCTTCTTCCGTGAAGAGGGCCTTTTCCAGATGCTTTCCGGTTTGATTGTCCGCCAGCACCGCGCCGTTCCGGGTGATGACCGGCAGGGACAGCCGCAGGTCGCCGGTAATGGTTCGCGCGCTCTCCACGGAACGGGCTGTGGCGTAGGTAAACGCGAGGCCCTGTTCCACCAGCCGGTTGATCACCGAAACAGTATACGCGGACAGGGTTCCGCTGCTCCGCATCAGGGTTCCGTCCAGGTCAGTAACGTACAGTGTGCTTTTATCCATATTCCCTCTTATCTGTTCAGTGATCAGGCTCCCGTTGTATCCCGCCGGGTATGCGCGCCACGGTGGTTCCGCTGGAAGAAGAGCAGGTCAATCAGTCCCTTGTCATAGGGAATAAACTGCCCGTCGTCAATCATCTGCATAATCTCATCCCGGGTGGCCCAACGCACCGCCTGTACTTCCTCATACTGCAGGTGCAGGGTCGACAGATCCACCTCCTGTGTCAGCAGGTAATAATCATCAAAACCGTGCTCCCAGTGCAGTGTCAGAGAAGGGCGGACTTCAGAAAGATCAATCTCCAGGCCCAGCTCTTCCCGGGTCTCCCGTTCCGCCGCCGACCGGCTGTCATCCCCGGCAATGGCGCTTCCGCCCACCGTAATGTCCCACATATTGGACCAGCCGTGCTTGAAGGGCTGGCGCTGCTGGATCAGCATCCGGCCTTCACTGTCAAAAATGCAGATATGCACCACGATCCGGTAGCAGTCCTCCGGTACCGGCTCGCCGCGCACCATTGTCCGTCCGTTTTTTACCCGGTCTTTGGTATACAGGTCAAACAGTTCCATGGTCTGTGTATTCTCCTTGTGTGTCAGAATCGATCAGTTGCTCTTATGTTTTTTCCGTCGGTTGAGAAGCAGGGCAGCCACAGCCGGTACCGCCAGCACCGCCAGGTATGGCAGCGCAGACAGCAGAAAATCGCCCATATCCGTGAAAAATTCCCCTGCCTGCTGCAGCAGTCCGGACTGTTCAGTTGTCTCCGGTTCATCCGCCGTTCCCGCTTCTTCCGGTTCGGGAACCGGTTCCGCAGTGGGCATGGATGTCGCTGCCGGTACAGGCATCGGTTCCTCCGCAGCCTCCGCCGCTTCATATACAGCGTCTTCCTCTACAGCAGCTCCCATAGCCATGGCCGGTGCTTCATTGACCTCCGCCTCATACGACTTGGTATCCGCGGCCGCCGCGTCAGACGCAACCGCCATGGGAATGCTTGCGGAAAGCGGCATGTTCCCGGCATCCCTGTCCGGATCACAGGCTTCGGATTCTGCCTCTTCCTCTGCCGCTTCCTCCACGGCTGTAACAGCCATCTCCGTCATGACCGCCGCTTCCTTCTTTTCTGCGCTCATGGCCGGCCTCATGGTGCCTTTTGTGTTCCGGTACAGCAGCGTGCCGCCGATCAGGAACACAAACATTGCGGCAACGCTGAGGATTCTTGTCCAGCGGACGATGGATACCGGTTTCTTTTCTTCCGTTTCTTCGGCCGCAGGAGCGGCCTGTTTGGCTTCAGTCCGGATGGCACTCATCCAGTTGTCATGGAAGCTCGCGGGCATGGGCGGAACATCCTCCGCCATCTGATCCAGCAGGGCGTCCAGTTCCGGATCATTCTGAAGCATCTTTTCCGTGTCTGTCTGTTTCATGACCGCGACCTCCTTTCATCTATTTTGACGTTCCCCGGCGGAGAAAGTTCCCTTTCTCCCGACAGGATTTCTTTCAGTCTTGCTTTTGCCCGGTTGACCCTGCTTTTGATCGTGCCCTCCGATACCCCGAGAAGTTTGGCCGCCTCCTCATAGGGTACCTTTTCCAGCTGGGTCATGATCAGCGCCTCCCGCTGATCCTCCGGCAGAAGTGTGATTGCCTCCCGCAGGCGCTTTTGCTCATCCGCGGCGACCACCTGTTCCTCCGTTCCCGGTGAAGGATCCGCCGGATCAAAGCCCTGTTCCTGCATCGGTTCCATCGACACGCTCTTGTCCCGCTTTTTCTTTCGCAGGTAATCCATGCAGCAGTTGGCCGCAATCCGGTATACCCAGCTTTCCAGGGCACAGTCACCCCGGTAGCTGTCCAGGCTCCGCCAGATCCGGATCATGGTTTCCTGGCCGCAGTCTTCCGCGCTTTCCCGGTTGCCCGTATAGTGCCAGCAGATCCGCCAGATCAGCTGTTCCAACGGCGTGATCAGCTGTTCAAACGCTTCCGGATCACCGTGCTGCGCCTTGCGAAGCAGCAGTTCGTCCATGGTGATGATCTGTCTCCTTTCTCCTCCTGCCTCCGCAGGAGGAACTCTTCACTCTACACTCTTCACTTAACACTCTTCACAACAGCCCGTTCGCTTGCATTCAACTGTCCCATATGATAGCATAGCTTTAGGAAATACGCCAACCTGCAAACAGGCCCGGAACGCTGAGGATACCATGATTCAGACAGAAAATACCGCCATCGTGCTGCGGCATGTGAACTACCGGGACAATGACCGGATGGTCACCCTTCTTTCCCCTTCCCGGGGTCGGATTGACGCCATCATCCGGAACTGCCGCAAGCCCAAATCCCACAACCTGAACTCCGGCGAGCTGTTCGCGCTGGGGGATTATATGCTGCACGAAAACGGCGGACATATCACGGTAACCTCCGTCAAGCTGATTGAAACCTTCTACCCCCTGCGGAACGACTACGACCGGTTGACCTGCGGCATCTGGCTGCTGAACCTGGCGGAAGCCGTGGCGGAACCCGAGCAGGAACAGCAGGAGCTGTTTATGCTGCTGCTTCACACCCTGTCCCGGCTCACCTTTTCCGACCAGGAATGGAAGCCGCTGCTGGCCGGATTCCTGCTTCACTTTGCCGCCTGCCAGGGCTTCAAACCCCGGCTGAACCACTGCGTGTTCTGCGGAAAGAAGCCGGAGGAAAATGCCCCGCTTTTCTTCGACGCGGAAGAAGGCGGCATCTGCTGCGACAGCTGCCAAAGCCGCCGGGATCAGGCGCCCCTCTCTCCCGGGCAGATTCGCTGGATGCGGAAAGCGCTGACCACCGGCTCCGCCGCCTGGGTCAACACCCCGGAAGAAACCGCACCCTTCACCCTGTTGCGGGATTATACGGAGCGCCGGCTGGGCAGGCGCATCAAAAGCTCGGCCATGCTTCCCAAGGAATAAACAACGTCCCTGACCAAAGGTCAGAGACGTTTTCTTTTTTTATCCGTGCCTGTATCCGGCAGGCTCCCAGATCACAGACGGATCC
Organism: Aristaeella hokkaidonensis; assembly: GCF_018128945.1. Classification (GTDB taxonomy): domain Bacteria; phylum Bacillota; class Clostridia; order Christensenellales; family Aristaeellaceae; genus Aristaeella; species Aristaeella hokkaidonensis. The sequence continues at coordinate 2,577,249 of NZ_CP068393.1, forward strand.
ATGTGCTTCAGGTTTTTCGTTCCGGTGCGGATCATCATCGCCTGCAGCTGGCCGTTCGCCTTCTGCAGGGCTTCTTTTACGCCTTCCGCTCCCTTGTCCTTCAGGGGACCCATCAGCGCCTTGCCCATGGTCACGGCGTCCGCGCCGCGGGCCAGCGCCTTGAAGGCGTCAAAACCGGTTTCAATCCCGCCGTCCGCAACCAGGAGCAGGTCGCTGCCCACCGCCTTCCGGATCTCCGGCAGGATCATTACCGGCGGTACAGCATACCGCATCAGGCCGTTATGATGGCTCAGCACCAGGCCGGCGGCCCCCAGGTCCCGGCAGCGCAGCGCGTCCGCCGCGCTCAGCGCACCTTTGATGAGGAAGGGCAGCTTTGTTGCCCGGATATATTTCTCCAGTTCCTCCAGAGTCGGCTGCTTCATCTGCAGGCCCATGACCACGGAATCCTCCGCATCCTCCACGTTGACCGCATGCTCCACATCCATACCGACTGCCAGGGCGCCGTGCTCCTCCGCGTATTCGATCCGGCTCATGATCTCCTTTTCATCCGCGTAGGGCTTGATGATCTTGATCACCTTTGCGCCGGTGGACAGGACTTTGCCCATCTCTTCATTGCCGCCCATCCCGATACTGACACAGGCGCCCGCCTCCTTCGCACCCTCCGCCATGGACGCCAGGTCCAGGTGGCTGAGCGCCGCGGTCATAAACGGCATGCTGAAGGTTTCTCCCAGGAACCGGAAGGTTGTGTCCGGCTTCACCGCGCCGACCACCCGGCTCTCCACAAGCAGGGAATCCATATACTCCCTCGCGATCTGTACAGAATCGCCCCTGGCTTCACTGAACATAACCTGTCCCTCCGTTTTCAATTCATAATTCATAATGATTAGTAACTTCCATCCTCTGGTTGGAGATCATACTGAACCACGGATATACCACATTAAATTCTGAATTCTGAATTCTGAATTTGCTTCTCACTCCGTGCGAAGCGCCACCACCGGATCTTTCCGGCTGGCAATCCGGGAAGGGATAATACCGGCGATCAGCGTCAGCAGCATGGAAATGGCTACCAGGATCACCCCGGCCATGGGCGGCAGGGCCGCAATATCCGGAATTCCCGTCAGACCGCTGAGGATGATGTTGGCAATCACAGTCAGTCCCAGCGTGACCAGGATACCGATCACGCCTGCCGCGAAGCCCACAATCAGCGTTTCCGCGTTGAAGACCCGGGAGACGTCCCGGCGGCTCGCGCCGATAGCCCGGAGGATACCGATCTCCTTGGTCCTCTCCAGCACGCTGATATAGGTGATGATACCGATCATGATGGAGGAGACTACCAGGGAGATGGCCACAAAGGCCACCAGCACATAGGAGATGGCATTCACGATGGTCGTTACGGAATCCATCATCAGTCCGACGTAATCCGTGTAGCGGACGGCATGCTCCTCACCCACCTGCGCGTTATAGGCCTCGATCTTTTCGGTGATCCGGTTCTTGGATTCAAAGTCCTTCGGATAAATATAGACGGAAGCCGGCTTGTCCGGATCGCTGATTCCCATCTTCTCCAGGTTCGCTTCCAGTGTGTTTCCGCTGATCATCATCACGCCCTGGCCCACAAACTGCTTCAGCAGGTCCTTGGTCAGGAAGGGCCGGTACTCCTTCGGGATCATGCCGGAAGGAATCAGTCCCCGGCTTTCCAGCATTTCCATGAAGTCTTCCACTTCCATGGAGTCCAGCAGGGACAGGGCGTCCTGGGCCACAGCGGAGAAGGGCTGGCCGGTAAAGACGTCCGTTTCCTGATTCGCCAGCTGCTCTCGGGCGATTTCGCTGTCCCGCACCTGGGCCAGCAGGTAATCCACCAGCTCCGTCCGGTAGCCAATGCCGCCGGATTCGGAAGTCAGGCCGCTCTTCGCGGGCTTCACAATACCCACGATCTTCAGCTCCATGGCTTCTTCCAGCTTCCGGGCCATATACTCCGCGTCCCCGGAGCTGTCCGTCCACAGCGTTCCCGACCGGGTATACACGTCCGTATTCAGCAGCATCCGGAAGCGCATATTCATGAGTTCCTCATAGGAGAACTCCAGGTCTTCCGTCTCGATAGCCACGCCGCGCATCAGCTGGTCAAACTGTTCCTTCAGCTCACTCTGGTCCCGGAGGCCAAGGGAGTACAGGGTATAGTCACTCAGTTCATTCCGGCTGTTCAGGACAATCACCACTTCGTCCTTCGCCTCCGGCAGGCGGCCGGCCAGCACAGCGTACTGGGACTTCAGCAGCTCGTCATTGTTCAGCAGGGGCGTGAACACGTTCATCCGGCGTGCGGTGGTATTCATCATCGTTTCCTGGATACCGGTTCCCGATCCCATCAGGCTCATCATATCCGCCATGCCGGAGGATTCCATGACCGTGGACGGGTTGACCTGGATGGGTATTTCCAGGTCCGTGCGGTACAGGAGCAGCGGGGTATTGTATTCATAGCTGATACCGGAAACATACCGCTCAATATCATTGGCGGGATCCTCCAGCCAGGCCTTGAAACCGGCCAGGTCGTTCTCCGTCACGCCGCTCATCCAGGAGCTCATCAGCTGGGTCATGCGGCTGCCGGAGTACACCTTGCCGTCCGCCCGGTCCTTACCCTCCAGGTCCAGATCCATGAGTCCCGCCACCGTGTCCGTCATGTCCACGGTACGCTCGTCTATCTGCAGCGGATAGGAGGACAGGGTATCCCGCTGTACCCGCTCAATATACCGGTTCACGCCGTTGGACAGGCTCAGGATCAGCGCGATACCGATGATGCCGATGGATCCGGCAAAGGCTGTCAGGATCGTCCGGCCTTTCTTGGTCATCAGGTTATTCAGGCTCAGGTTCAGGGCCGTCAGGAAGCCCATGGAAGTTTTCCGTTGGGAATCAGCGCCCTGTTCCGCCTCGCTGGTTCCGGTACGCTCGCCTTCCGCGGCGCTGTCGCTGACGATCTTGCCATCCAGCAGCTTGATAATCCGGGTGGCATACTGATCCGCCAGCTCCGGATTGTGGGTGACCATGATGACCAGCCGGTCTTTGGCCACCTGGCGCAGGATCTCCATAACCTGGAGACTGGTTTCGCTGTCCAGCGCGCCGGTGGGCTCGTCCGCCAGCAGGACTTCCGGATTGTTGACCAGCGCCCGGGCAATCGCCACCCGCTGCATCTGGCCGCCGCTGAGCTGGTTGGGCTTCTTCTTCAGCTGGTCCCCGAGGCCGACCTGTTCCAGCGCTTCCACCGCCCGGGTACGCCGCTCCTCCCGACTGACGCCGGAGAGGGTCAGGGCCAGTTCCACATTGGCCAGCACCGTCTGGTGCGGAATCAGGTTATAGCTCTGGAAAACAAAACCCACAGAATGGTTCCGGTAGGTATCCCAGTCCCGCTCCGTAAACTGCTTTGTGGACTTTCCGCGGATGATCAGATCCCCGGAAGTATACCGGTCCAGGCCGCCGATGATATTCAGCAGCGTGGTCTTGCCGCAGCCGGAAGGTCCCAGGATCGCGGCAAATTCACTCTCACCAAAGACCAGGTCAACGCCCCGGAGCGCTTCAACCTTCGCGTCTCCGGCGGCATAGTCCTTGACGATATTCTTTAAAACAAGCATATGATTCTCCCTGTTTGTTTCCGCATATCGGATTTCCGCCTCATCATATCATTCATTCCGTTTCCGGGCAACCCAACTGAAAAGCGCGCGTCCGGAAACGGGCGCGCGCGGTGATAACAGGTTATTTGACCAGCATAGCCAGCAGCTTGCGGCTGCGGTCCAGGAAGGTGGTGATTTCTTCTGCTTCCAGCGGCTGGGCTGCCATACGGGCAAGGTCGTAGACCTGGCAGCAGAGCATCTTGGTGGTTTCGTCCTCCGGATCCCGCTGGGCCAGCGCCTGCACGGTGGCATTGCGGCGGTTCAGCACCAGAGTGAAGCTGTCCGGGATCGGGAAGTTCTGGCCGTAAAGGCGGCTCATTTCCTTGTAGCGGCGCATCTGCTCGTCTTCCGTGACCATGGCGGTCATATCCGCGTCGCCCAGGGATTCCAGCTTCACTTCCAGGCTATCCTTGCCCAGGGCGCCCCGGAACAGGGTCTGCAGCTTGTCCGCGTCCAGATCCTTGCCTTCCTCGGATTCCTCCTTCAGGCCGTCGATATCCGCGTCCACCCGGGCGAAGGTCACCCGGTCTTCCTCCTTGCCCTGGTATTCCATGAAGGACATAAAGTTGCCGTCAATCAGGGTGCTCATGACTGCGACCTCAATGCCCCGGTCCGTATACAGCTTGACGGAAGCCGCCTGGCGCTTTTCGTCGTTGGTGTAATAGACCTTCTTGTCAGTCTTGTCGAAGTTGGCAGCCTTGTATTCCGCAATGGTGGAGTACTTGCCGTCAGTCTTCTTCATGAGGATGGAATCCTTCACCATGTCGAAGAACTTGCTGTCCTTGATGCAGCCGTACTTGACGAAGGGTGCGATATCGTCCCAGTAGCCTTCGTAGGTCTCCCGCTCGGTGTTCATCAGGCTGTTCAGCTTGTCCGCCACCTTCTTGGTGATGTGGGCGCTGATTTTCTTCACGTAGCCGTCGTTCTGCAGGAAGGAACGGCTGACGTTCAGGGGCAGGTCGGGGCAGTCGATGACGCCCTTGAGCAGCATCAGGAATTCGGGGATGACTTCCTTGATGTTGTCCGCCACGAAGACCTGGCCCGCAAAGAGCTTGATCTGGCCTTCATGGGTGCCGAAATCGTTCTTCAGTTTCGGGAAATACAGGATGCCCTTCAGGTTGAAGGGATAATCCACGTTCAGGTGAATCCAGAACAGCGGATCGTCAAAGTCCATGAAGACCTTGTGGTAGAACTCCTTATACTCCTCATCCGTGCAGTCCGAAGGCTTTTTCAGCCACAGGGGAGCAGTCTCGTTGATCTGCTGGGGCTTCGGAACCTCGATGACCTTTTCGGTCTTCGGCGTGCCGTCCTCATTCTTCTCGTCCCCGACGGGAACATCCTTTTCCACGGGCTTCGCGTTGGCATCCTCCAGCATCACCGGATAAGCCATATAGCCGCAGTAGCGGTTCAGGACCTCCCGGACCTTCCACACATCCAGGAATTCCTTTTCCTCATCCGTAATATGCAGGATGATATCCGTGCCGTGGGCCTTACGCTTGCCGCCGGAAAGCTCGAAGCTCATTCCGTCTTCAGATACCCAGTGAACCGGATCCGCCTCGCCCTCACTGCTGAGGGTCTGGATCTCCACCTTGTCACTGACCATGAAGACAGAGTAGAAGCCCAGGCCGAAGTGGCCGATGATATCGCCCTTCTCCTCCGGTTTCTCGTTCTCAAACTGCTTCATGAACTCCGCGGCGCCGGAGAAAGCCACCTGGTTAATGTACTTACGGACTTCATCCGCGGTCATGCCGATACCGGTATCAGCAATCCGGATCTCCTTCTTTTCTTTATCCACGGTGACGGTCACGCTCATGGCTTCCTCACTGTCCGGATGCAGCATCCGGAACTTGGTGATAGCGTCGCAGGCGTTGGAAACCGCCTCCCGCAGGAAGATATCCTTGTCAGAATACAGCCAGCGCTTAATGACCGGCATTATATTTTGCGCGTCAATCGATACGGAACCTTTTTCTTTCTTCATTGCTATATACCCCCAGACAATACAATCATGAAAAATGCTGCCCGGCAGTCCTTTGCCGGGCCTCAATCCTTTTGACACACGTATTTTAGCACCCTGATACATGAATTGCAAGAAAAAATTAGCACTCTCGTGTCGAGAGTGCTAATCCGGTTTGTTCGGTAAATCAGATGTCCTCATCCAGCAGGGCGAGATCGTCCTCTTCTTCCTGCTTCTGGGCTTCCACGGCCTTGGCTTCGTCCGGAGTCAGATCCTTGGGCGCAAAGAGGATGGCGCGAACCTTCTGGTCGATCTCCGCGGTCAGTTCCGGATGCTCACGCAGGTAGATGCGGGCATTATCCCGGCCCTGGGCCAGGCGCTGATCCCCGTAGGAGAAGAAGGCGCCGCTCTTGGTGATGATGCCGTATTCCACGGCCATATCCAGCAGGGTGCCTTCCTTGCTGATGCCTTCACCGTAGATGATATCGAACTCGGCAACGCGGAAAGGCGGAGCCACTTTATTCTTGACCACCTTGACCTTGGTGTGGTTACCGATGATTTCAGATCCGTTCTTCAGGGCTTCACCCTTGCGGACATCCAGGCGGACGGAGGAATAGAACTTCAGCGCGCGGCCGCCGGGAGTCGTCTCCGGGTTACCGTACATCACGCCGACCTTTTCACGCAGCTGGTTGATGAAGATCGCCACGCAGCCGGTCTTGTTGATCACGCCGGTCAGCTTACGAAGGGCCTGGCTCATCAGGCGGGCCTGCAGGCCCACGAAGGAGTCACCCATTTCACCGTCGATTTCAGCCTTCGGCACCAGGGCAGCCACGGAGTCAATAACCACCACGTCCAGCGCGCCGCTGCGCACCAGCGCTTCGGTAATCTCCAGGGCCTGCTCACCGGTATCCGGCTGGGAAACGTAGAGCTCGTCAATTTTGACGCCCAGCTTCTTCGCGTAAAGGGGATCGAGGGCGTGCTCCGCGTCCACGAAAGCGGCGATACCGCCGGCTCTCTGCGCCTCCGCCACCACATGCAGGGCAACGGTGGTTTTACCGGAAGATTCCGGTCCGTAGATCTCAACGATCCGGCCCCGCGGAATACCGCCGACGCCCAGGGCATAGTCCAGGGTCAGGCAGCCGGTGGGAATCACGGGGATATCGCGGTTGACCGCATCGGCTCCCATTTTCATCACGGCACCCTTACCGAACTGCTTGTCCAGATCGGCCAGCGCGTGCTCCAGCGCTTTGAGCTTTTCTTCCTGAATGCTGCTGCCTTCGGAGACGGGAGCCTTATCAGCTTTTGCGGGTTTTTTCGCTGCCATGTACAGATCCTCCAATTCAAAATTCACAATTCAAAATACACATTTATCTCTGCAGCGGGAATCACTCCCGCCGGATCTCAGATGTATCGTATCATCGGTTTTCATAAAAGACAAGGGGAACAAACGGATTTGTCCAAATTTCAATTTGGGACAACAAATCCTTTGTTACAGGAGTCCACGATTGTTGAGCCATCAGGCGACAACAGAGTGGGAACGACGATCACACAACTTATTTTATTTCAAATGCCCGGCGGATACCCGCGGCGTCCGTGGTCATAATCGCGGATACCGGTTTTTCCGTCTTCAGGAGCTGCTGCAGTTCCGGATAACGGTAGCTGCGCCGGAAGCACTGATCCGCCCGGAAGACGCCGTCCTCCAGGGTGCCTGTCTCCCAGCTTTCCAGGTTGTCCAGCGGAGTTGTCCGGGCCGGGAAAGCGGGATGGGAGACCTCCAGCCCATCCATCCGGAAGCGGTTCTCCTCGTTCTCCGCCAGCAATTCCGCCTTTCCGCCGCAGGGACAGAGCACCGTCAGGTTCTCCGGTTTCAGCCGGGACAAAGTGATTGCCACGGCTTCCGGATTCAGGTCCAGGCCGGCGAAACGGCAGTCCAGCTTCTGGGCGGCTTCCAGCGCCGTGCCGCTGCCGCAGCACAAATCCACCACCAGGTCCCCGGGATTGGTCACCGGGAGCAGAAGCCGTTCCAGCAGCTTCAGCGGTTTCTGAGTCGCGTATCCGGTGCGTTCCGGATCCCGCTGCTGCAGATGGCTGATATCATTCCAGACGTCTCCGGGATAAACCGGCTCGTCATCATAATAGCGGTACTCCTTGCCGTTGGAGGTGATATAGGAGAAGAGCCGGCCCTGTTCATCCCGGCCGCGGGCCATATGATTCCGTTTCCCGTCCCCGCGGGCCAACGGCACCCGGGTCAGGTCAAAGAAATAGTCTTTGGATTTTGCGTAGAGGAGAATAACGTCATGCTTGCGGGAGAAGTACTTCTTCGCCCGGCCGCCGCTTTCATAGCTCCAGATAATCTCATTGAGGAAACGGGTCTTGCCGAATTCCCGGTCGCACATCAGCCGGGCAGGCGCGGACATGCGCCAGTCCAGATGGAGATAAAAGACGCCGGTATCATTCAGAAGGGTTTTTGCAACGGAAATCACCCGCCGGAGCAGGCGCAGGTACTGTTTCTCACTGGTATACCGGTCTTCATAGGCCGGATAGCGCGGCGCGGGCGTTCCGGTCTTCCAGCCTTTCTCGCCGTACGGCCGGCGGCGCATGAACTTTTCCCCGGTCATAAAGGGCGGATCCACATACACGCACTGTGCCTTTCCGGCCAGTGCCCGGATCTCATCCGGCAGCTTCATCACGCTGCCGCATACCAGCAGGTTTTCACCGTTTCCGAATACTTCCTTTTCCGCCTTCACCTGTTCAAACATGCTTTGGCACCTCCAGTCCCGTCCTCAACCCAAAAACCATTCACCTCAATGAAATCAATAATACCCAGCAAGCTTTGATTTACCTGCTGCATAATGTTTTCCGCATTGTCTGTCAGTAATAATTCTGAATTCTTAATTCTGAATTCTGAATTTCTTTCGCAGTTCTCTCAGTTCTTCCTGTTCTTCCTCCAGCACATCCAGGAACATTGCCTGTTCCTCGCTCTGTGCCAGCAGTTCACCGGCTTCCCGGACCGCTTCAATGAACGCGGGATCCAGCGCGCTTTTTCCCTGCCGCGCCAGCGGACAGACCGCCCGGGCCCGCAGATCCGTCACCACCCGGATTGTCCCGTCATTCCCGATCAGGGGCAGCAGCGGAAAAAGCCGGCAGGAAAGCGGCCGCTCCTCCCGGTCACAGGTTCCGGGGCAGACCACCATATCTCCCTGTGAAGCACGGCGGACAGTCCATCCTTCCCTGTCCGCATAGGCTTCCGCTTCCCCCGGAAAAAGAAGCATGCCCGTCTCCTCCCCCTCCAGGGGACGGCAGCAGCGGGCACCGCAAACACGGCCGCAGTCTTTCTTCAGCGGCGTGACATTTTTCAGTTTTTCCCGGGCAGCAGATACCGCGGCATCCATCTTTCCGCCCTCCTTCAGACAGGTCAGTCAGGCACCGGCGCGGCTCCCAGCTTATCAAGCCGCTTCCTGGCAACGAATATGTAGCAGAGGAAATGGGTCGCGAAGGTCACGAACCACGATACCGGATAGGACATATAAAGGGTCGTCAGGGTATGGTTCTGCGCGAAAACCGTCAGAATCCAGACAATCCGAAGCAGACAGGCCCCAGTCAGGGATACAATCATCGGCATGATGGAATAGCCAATGCCACGCAGCTGTCCGACCATCACGTCCATCAGGCCGCAGAGGAAATAAGTCGGCATGATAACGCTCATACGAATCAATCCGTAGGATATCACCTGCATATCGGAATTATACAGGCTCATGAGCGGTGTTCCGAACAGCCAGACGAGCAGGCCCAGTACAAGCCCGATGACGGTTACGCTGCCCATGCAGCACCAGAGGGTCTTCCGCACCCGGTCCGCTTTCCCGGCTCCGTAATTCTGGCTGGCAAAGGTCATATCCGCCTGGTACTGGGCGTTCATGGAAGTATAGACCAGCCCTTCAATATTGCTCGCCACGCCGTTTCCGGCCACGACCAGGGAACCAAACGTGTTCACAGAGGACTGAATCAGCACATTGGAAACGGAGAAAAGGCTTCCCTGCAGCCCGGCAGGCAGGCCGATCCGTACAATTTCACGCAGGCTTTTGCCGTCAATCCGGCATTCGCTCAGGTTCAGCTGGGTGACGCCGCGGGTACGGAACAGGCACATCAGCACCAGTATCATGCTGACCACCATACTGGCTACCGTCGCAATGGCCACGCCGGCCACATCCATATGGAATACGATCACCAGCAGCAGGTTCAGCAGCACATTCACCAGGCCGGAGATCATCAGGTAAACCATGGGGCGCTTCGTATCCCCGACCGCCCGCATCACCGCCGCACCGAAGGTATACAGCATATTGGCGGGCATTCCCAGGAAGTAAATCTTCACATAGAGCATGGCCCCGTCAATCACGTCCGGCGGGGAATCCATCATCTGCAGAAGCGGCCGGGCCATCACAAAACCAAAGATACCCACACCGATCCCTGTGAACAGCGCCATCGTCATGGCGGTATGCTCCGCCCTGCGCATTGCGCATACATCCCGGGCACCGTAGTACCTGGCAACCACCACGCTGGCTCCGACAGCCAGCCCCATGAATACGTTTACCAGCAGGCTCACCAGCGAGCCGGTGGAGGAAACCGCGGCCAGCGCCTCATGACCGGCATAGTTGCCCACCACGATGACGTCCATCGCGTTGTACAGAAGCTGCAGGATGCCCGTCAGGATCAGCGGGCCCGAAAAGGCAAGAATCCGGGGAAGCAGCGGGCCTTCCGTCATGTTGATTTCACGACGTCCCCGTCCCTCCCGGTGAATACGAAACATGATATTATCTCTCTGCTTTCCTGGTCAGTGTAATCTTTGTGATTACAGGATTGTTGAAGATTCTGCCCGGCTGGTGCTCATAATGGGGATCCGATCCCATGCCAGGGCTGATATATTGAGGAATACCGGAAAGGTAGCTGAGCCCCTGGATCAGGTTATCCTTCGGAAGCCAGCCCAGTTCCGGCACATAAATCGCGCCGACAAAGGGAATACGCCACTGCCCGCCGTTATAATGTCCGGCCAGGATCAGGGACGCGTAACGCATGGAAAACGCGTCGTCCTTTTCCGACCAGGCGATCATATCCGCAACATAATCTTCGCTCAGCGGAGTATGAGTCAGCACCACCTGAACATCTTCGGTCGTGAATTCTTTCTTGATTTCCTTCACGGATTCAATCCGCTGTTTCTCGTATTCCAGCGACCGCATCCGCGCAGCGTCATCCGCCGTCAGTGAGGCAGCCCGGCGGCCCAGTTCATCCGCCTGCTGTTCAAGGGTGCTCTGCATTCCCCGCAGGTCCAATGCGTACAGTTCTTCCGGCACAAGCCAGAGCCGGCCCTTTTCCCGGGTGATCAGCGCGGGCTTATCCAGGAGGATCACCCCGGCCGCCTGGACTTTTTCCGCCCAGTCGGTATATACGGAAAGGCTGCTGTGCGCCCTTGTCTCAATAAACGATCCATCCGTGTCACCGGGGATCAGGTATTTCGGTACATCATGGGGCATGAGGCGGATCAGCTCCAGCAGAGGCTCAACGTCTCCGTCCTCCCCCAGCATATCGCCGGTCATCACCACGCAGGAATACCGCGTATCCCCCAGCACGTTTTTGATGCCCTTCTGTTCTTCGCCAAACCGTGCGCCGTGAAGATCGCTGATATGCAGGATGGAGAAATTCTCCAGGTCCGGCGGCAGGTCCAGGATGGTCAGTTTTTCCTCGTGAAGCAGCACGCTGCGGGCAATCGTAGCGTTAAACGCCCACAGCAAAATGATCAGCAGCGGCAGCAGGATCAGAACCGCGTTGCGGAAATGATGGCTCCGGTTTCTCCTGTTGAGCTCCGAAGCAAAAATGTACTGATTCCTCTCCCGCCGCACGGTTCACACACCTCTTTTCCTGCACCCATTATAGGGGGTTAAAGAGGAATAAGCAAGCCGGGACGGGTGTCAAAAAGCTGCCGGTCGCCCGGCAGCTTTTGGTTTTTCCTTACATCATTTCACATCCGGTTTTTTCCGGACCTTCCCCGCCGGAAACATAGCCGGCACGGAAGGCCGCGTTCACCTCCCGGAGTTCCAGACGGCCTTCAATATAGTCCTCATACATCCGGATGATTCCGGGTGCGCAGCCGTCACAGGCGCCCTCGGTATTCCCGATGGCTTCCGCCACAATAGCCGCCCGTTCCTCCCGGGTTGTGTCCTTAATCAGTATACTTCTCATGCTTTCCTTATCCTTCTTTATTTGGCCCGGACCAGCAGCACCGTACGCTCCGCCGCCGTCACCGTTCCGCTGAGGGTCTGCGTGCCTTCCGGATCGATAGTTTCGTTATACAGCAGTGCCTGCCATTCACCCTCCGGCAGGGTCACCTCCCGGTCAGCTTTGGGATTGACCAGGGCATAGGCAACCAGCTTTTCATCCTCTGTCCAGCGGACTTCGATCGCGTTATCCTCCAGCACCTCACAGGCGATCTCCCCGCCGGTCAGGAACGGATTCGCCTTCCGCATCGCAATCAGGCCGCGGTAGAAATCCCGCATGGCCATATTGGCGCTGCCTGCCGTCAGGTCATCCCAGCGGATATTGTTCACTTCATCCGAAGACTTATAGCTGTTGGAGTCTCCGCCCTTGGAACGCAGCATCTCCTCACCGGCCAGGAAGAAGGGAATACCCTTGCCGATCATAATGATCGAGGTGCCGAAGCGGTTCATCTTCAGCCGGTCCTCCTCCGAATCAACGGAGCAGGAAGTCAGCAGCCGGTCATACAGGGTATGGTTGTCATGGCAGGCCATGTAGTTGATGACGCCGTTGCCCGGCACAGACCAGGATACCATTGTGTTCTTCACACCGCCGGTCAGTCCGAAGACCACCTGTCCGGCCGTATTCTTACTGACGATACCGCTGATATAGCCCCGGTCCTTCGCATTGAACACGCTGCCCTTCAGGCCGTCCCGGATCGCGTCGTTGAACACCGCGACCGCGCCGATGGCGCCTTCGGAAGCCGTAACCTTCTTGATGTTTGCCTGGTTTGCCCGCCGGTTTTCCATCAGGGGCGTCGTACCGCCGGTCCAGCCTTCCCCGTAAATAATCGCCCGGGGATTCACGGCGTGCACCGCGGCCTCGATCTCCTGCATGGTCTGGACGTCATGCAGCGCCATCAGGTCAAAGCGGAAACCGTCCACATGGTATTCCTCCGCCCAGTAGCGGACGGAATCCACCATGTATTTCCGGAACATGGGACGTTCCGAAGCGGTCTCGTTGCCGCAGCCGGACCCGTTGGACCAGCCGCCCCGGTTATCGAAGCGATAGTAGTAATACGGAACAATCCGGTTCAGGCAGGAATTCCCGTCGTAGGTATGGTTATACACCACGTCCATGACCACACCCAGCCCGCTCTGATGCAGTGCCTGCACCATCTGCTTGAATTCCTTAATGCGGACTTCGCCGTGGAACGGATCCGTGGAGTAGCTTCCTTCCGGCACGTTATAGTTCTTCGGGTCATAGCCCCAGTTGAACTGCGGTTCATCGGAGGATTCATCCACGGTGGCGTAGTCGTATACCGGCTGCAGGTGCACATGGGTAATCCCAAGATCCGTCAGGTAGTCAACGCCCGCCGGTTCTCCGGAAGCATTTTTCAGGCCGTGTTCTGTAAAAGCCAGGTACTTGCCCGGATAAGCCGACGAAGCCAGCTTGTTGGAGAAATCGCGGACGTGCACTTCCCAGATCACTGCCTCGTTGTAGGCGTTGATGCTGTCAATGAAAGCATCCTCTCCGAATCCTTCCGGATCCGTGGTGTCCAGGTCAATCACCATGCCCCGGTCTCCGTTCACGCCGACTGCCTTTGCATAGGGATCCACCGCTTCCTGTTCCCCGACAACCGTTGTGACCGAATAAGTATAGTAGGTGCCCGCGCCGCAGGCAGCCTCCGCGCTCCAGACGCCCTTCTCTCCCCGGGTCATCTCCACGCGGTCATACGCTTCCCCGCCGTCACCGGCCTCAAACAGGTTCAGCACCACCCGGGAAGCCGTCGGTGCCCAGACCTTGAAGACGGTGCCGTTTTCCCCGGGTATGGCGCCCAGGTCATCTCCGTCATAGTTGAACTTTTCCGCGAAAGCGGCTGAATCAAAGACATTGGTAGGCACCGCGGTGATCGCGTCATACCCTTCAATCTGCACTGTATAGGAGCGGGTCAGGTCCAGCTCCTCCCCGACGGTGATCTTGCCGGCGATCACGCTGTTGTTCAGGCTGGAAAGACCGGTCACTTCCAGTTTCCTGCCGGTTTCCTGCTCGGTCACCGTCACCTGGTCCATGGACTCGAGCCGTACCGCCGGATTCAGGTAATACTGAATCTGGTTCAGCTCCACAATGCCTGCCATCGTCATTTTCTTCTCCTGGTACAGCGTCACGCCGCCGTCATTGCTCTTGTACTGGTTCTCATCTCCGGGCAGCAGGTAGACCTCTGTTGTGTCCCCGGTGATTTCAGCGTAGCGGTCGCCGTCATAGTCCTTGGTCGCCTCGTCCCAGCTTACTCCGCCGGGATCCGAACACCTGCGGCGGACGATAAAGCCCACCTCGCTGACATCTTCCGGTACGTTCAGCACGACCTTCACCCCGTAGGCGCAGGGATGGAACAGGTACCCGTGGCCGTCCGCGTTGGGATACCAGATCCACATGTCGCAGGTACTGTAATCCGCTTCCTCATCCTGCCAGTAGAAGGTCAGCTGGCGCGTCCCCTCCTCCCGGGGCAGGGTGTATTCCTCCTCCGCCCGGGCCGCGGGCACAGCCTCTGTTCCGCACAGCAGCGCCAGCGCCATCAGCAAAGCGGTCAGCATACACATGATCTTCTTCATCTTCATCCCTCCTGCTGTATGTCAATGTTTCAGAATGCATCCGTTTCTGTCTGGATTATACCATCCTTCCCGGTCCTCAGCAATGCCGGACAGGACAGAAAACCTGCCGGTTTCCCGGCAGGCAGGTTATTTCAATGCTTTACGGAAACGCTGACCACCGCGCCCGCGTCCGGATCAAAGCGGCCCGGAGACACCCCGGTGGATTCCTCCATCTTTTTCAGCACCCGCTCTGCGTCCGCACCCTCCAGCAGCACCGGTGAATAATCGTTGCGCCCGGGTTCACCGGAAACAGAGAGCGGATAGAAACGCAGGGTGATTTCTTCCAGCTCCCCCTCCCGGAAGAAAAGCTCCGCCTGCACTGCCAGCGCGTCGTAATCCTTCGGGTTGGTGTTGCCGCCGAAAACACAGTTGCCCAGGCTGTAGACCACCGGCACACCGTTCCGTTCCTCCCAGCCCTGCACCACATGGGGATGATGGCCGATGATCAGGTCCGTGCCGCAGTCCAGGGCCCGGTTTACAATCTGCTGCTGATAGCCGTCCGGTTCGGACGCGTATTCCGTCCCGGCATGCATCACCGTAATCACTGCCGCGCAGCCGGCAGCATGGAGAAAGTCCGCCCGCTTTGCATAATCCTTCGCCCGGTTGCCGGAAAGCGATCCGGATACGCCCAGGAAGCCAATCATCAGGCCGTCCTCATTCTTCCAGACTGCTGTGCAGTCCGTGCCGAAATAAGCGATACCGGCAGCATCCAGCGCCGCCTTCGTATCCAGGTATCCGGCAGTATCATAGTCATGGGAATGATTGTTGGCCAGGGTGACGCATTCCACGGATCCCGCCTTCAGGATTTCCGTATAGGCCGTGGCCCCTTTGAAATTATAGGTCTTTTTGACTTTGGAAAGATCCCGGTCTGAAAGCACACCCTCCAGATTGGCCACCGTCAGGTCATCCCCCGCCGTAAGGGCTGTCAGGTTCCGGAAGGGATATTCCATCCCGTTCTGCTCAATCACCCGGTTAAACCCCCGGGCCGCGTTCCGGGTTTTCTCCTCCCCGCCGAGGGTACAGTCCCCCAGGAAGGTAATCCGGACCGTGCCGGTATATTCCTGGACAGGAAAGAGCAGCTCCGCCGGATCATTCTCCCCGGAGAAAGCCAGCCACTCGCCGGACGCGGACGCAGAAACAGTCCAGGCCGGCAGCAGAAGCACCACCAGCAGCAGGATTGCTTTCCTCAGTCTGTCCCTTGCGATCATTTTCTGTCCCTCCGGTCCTTACATATCGTTCAGCCGGTGGTAATGAGGGCCGTGAATATGGCGTCCGTCATTGGCCAGTTCCAGGCAGGGCAGCCGCCGGGAGCCCGGATTTTTGTCCAGCCGGATGATGGTGATGCCGGTGAATTCCAGGTGGAACAGTCCGCAGGCATAGGGGAACGGCAGGTTCAGGATATGCCCCATGGCCGCGGCGGAAGAACCGCCATGGCTGAACAGCGCCACCGTCTTCTGCCGGTTGTCCGGCCTCACACACCGGTAAAAAGCACCCTCCCGCTCATAGCCCAGGGAGCGCAGCCATTCGTCCGTCTTTTCCGCCACCATATCCGCGTTTGCGGTCACCTGGTTGTTTTTGAAATACGGATGTTCCCGCCAGCCGGGATTTGTCAGATCCCAGCCTTCCTCCGCCATCAGGTCCGCCAGGTCCCAGGGATGGCCGTTCGACGGAAGCGGGTTTCCGTCCGTGCTGCCCCAGTGCAGCTCCCGCATATAATCCAGGGTCTGCACCGGCCGTTTCAGCAGTTCCGCCGTTGCAGCCGCGGTTTCAGCCGCCCGGCCCAGGGGAGAAGAAAATATCTCTTCAATGCCTTCATTCCGGAGGCGTTCCGCGGCTTCCACCGCTTGCAGTTTCCCCATCTCCGTGAGGCAGTCATGGGCGTAATCCGGTTCACCGTGACGGACAAAGATAATTCTCATACAGTCCTGTGCTCCTCCAGCATCTGATTCTCTTCCTATACGATACAATGAAAACCCTGCCTTGTCGAGTGGAATCCATCCCGGACTTGCACCGCCCGCGAATGCTCTGCTACAATAATCCCAGGAAGGAGAGTGAGTCCTCATGCCCTTCGAAATCGTCAGAAATGATATCACCACCATGAAGGTGGACGCCATCGTCAACGCGGCCAACCGTTCCCTGCTGGGCGGCGGCGGTGTGGACGGCGCCATTCACCGTGCCGCGGGCCCGGAGCTGCTGGCGGAATGCCGCACCCTCGGCGGCTGTGAAACCGGCGAGGCGAAGATTACCAAAGGCTATCGGCTGCCGGCCCGGTATGTGATCCACACCGTCGGCCCCATCTGGCACGGCGGGCACAACGGCGAAAAAGAACTGCTTTCCGCCTGCTACCGTCATTCCCTGGAGCTGGCCGTGGAGAACGGCTGCCAGAGCATCGCCTTTCCCATGATTTCCGCCGGTGCCTACGGCTATCCCGGAGACCAGGCCATGGCGGCGGCCGTGGAAACCATTACCGGCTTCCTGATGAACCATGACCTGATGGTCTATCTTGTCGTATTCGGACGCGACTCCTTCCTGAACAGCAAAAAGCTGTTCCGCGACGTGAAGGAATACATCGACGACGTCTATGCCGAATCCCGCATCCGGAGAAGAAGGGAAAATATCCGTGAAAACCTCTGGCATTCGGATGAAAAGGCCGCGCTGGACTATGACATGGAGATCTGCGAGTCCCTTATGGGGACCTCCTGCTCTGATGCGGCGGAACCGAAAGTCCAGGCGTCCGCCCCGGCTCCCGCTCCCGCTCTTGCTCCCGACTGGGATGAAATCCTGAAGCAGACGGATGAAGGTTTTTCCCAGGCCCTGATCCGGCTGATCGATGAACGCGGCATGACAGACGCTCAGTGCTACAAGAGAGCCAATGTGGACCGGAAGCTGTTCAGCAAAATTCATTCCAACCCGGCCTACAAACCCAGCAAGCCCACCGTGCTCGCTTTTGCGGTAGCGCTGGAACTTACCCTGCCGGAAACCAAATCCCTGCTGAAGAAGGCCGGGTTTGCCCTGACCCGCAGCAGCAAGTTTGATCTTGTCCTGGAATACTGCATCAAACACCGGATCTACAATATCTACGACATCAACGAAGTGCTCTTCGAACTGGATATGCCGCTGCTCGGCTCCGGCATGGGCTGATTTGTCGCCTGCCGGGCGACCCTTTTCCCTCCGGTTTCCGTTATGATCATGATGCAGGGTTGAGAAAGTCCCTGACAGAATACGGACCGGAGGGGTTTTATTATGAAAAAGAATCTGACAGAAATGGTCTTCATCCTTGACAAGAGCGGTTCCATGTCCGGGCTGGAGGCTGATACCATCGGCGGTTTCAACGGCATGATCGAAAAGCAGAAGAAGGAAGAAGGCGAAGCCCTGGTCTCCACCGTACTGTTTTCCGATGAAAGCCACGTCATCCACGACCGGGTGGACCTGCAAAAGATTGAGCCGATGACAGACCGGCAGTATTACGTCGGCGGCTGCACCGCCCTGATCGACGCCATCGGCGGGGCGATCCACCATATCGGCAACGTCCACAAATACGCCCGGGAGGAAGACCGGCCGGAGCACACGATCTTCGTCATTACCACGGACGGCATGGAAAACGCCAGCCGCCACTATACCAGCGACAAGGTCAAGAGCATGGTCAAGCGGCAGAAGGAAAAATACGGCTGGGAGTTCCTCTTCCTGGGAGCGAACATCGACGCCGTGGAGACGGCCGCCCGCTTCGGAATCAATGAGGACCGGGCCGTGAACTTCTGCAACGACGCCCAGGGCCAGGCGCTGAACTATTCCGAGGTTTCTGAAGCAGTCCGGATGGTCCGCAGCTGCGCGCCGCTGGGCCGTGCCTGGAAGCGGAAGATTGAGGAAGACTTCAAATCCAGGAAAGGCGATTAATCATCCGGCCTGTGCACCTGCTGAAAAACAGCGTATAATGTACTGGCTGCACCCGGAACGGGGCTTCCGTTCCGGGTTGTTTTGTGTCCTTTTCAGATTTTTTTGAAAGTAAAAGTCAAATTGCAGCGTTTTATTCCGTCATATATATGTGGGAGGTGAAGTCGGTGACAGGAATCCAGGGCCCGGATTCTGAAAAAAGGGAAAGACTGACCGTCTTGATCCGTCAATACGAAAAAGACATCCTGAGAATCTGCTATCTGTACCTGCGCGAGACGGAACTTGCCAAAGACGCCGTACAGGATACTTTTCTGAAAGCATATACCCATCTGGACGATCTTCATGACCAGGCCAAAGCCAAAAGCTGGCTGGCCAGAATCGCGGTCAACATCTGCCGGGATCATCTTCGCAGCCCCTGGGTGACGCGCATGAACCGGTATGTCCAGCCGGAAGACCTCCGGATTCCCGCGGCGCAGCCGGACGAAACAAACACCGCGCTGACACAGGCCGTCATGAACCTGCCCCGGAAGCACCGGGAAGCAGTGACACTCCGCTATATCCAGGGATATGACATACAGGAAACAGCAGAGATTCTGGGAATCACACCTTCTGCCGTATCAAGAAGATGCAGGCGGGCCTGCATCAGACTCAGGAGTGAACTGGAAGGGAGCGACGATCACAATGGATGAACACAAAGCACAGGAACGCATTCATAAAACTGTCCGTGACAACCTGTCCTGGCTGGACCGGCTTCCTTCCCAGGAAACAGAAATCCTGGAACAAACAATGAAGGAGGCTGATCCTTTGATTACAGTAATAAACGGAAACACTGAAACCATGATCCCGTCGGCATATGTCCCGGCACGTTATCATATACGCACCTGGCTTCGGCCGGTACTGGCCATCGCTGCCGTACTGGTGCTGATCACCGGATTCTGGACTGCCCAGCGCAACGGATTTGTCGGCAGCGTCACCCCGGACGTTGTCACGCAGCCGGCCGGCAGCGATGAAACCCCCGGACTTCCCGCGGCCGTTGTTACAGATGAAATCAGGCAGCCGGAAGTTCTTTCCCTGGACCGCATTGACCTGTATGTGGAACCTGATCTGCTGTGGAACAGCGAATCCGGCATCCTGACAGAGGGCGAAAACGTTGATAAGAAAAACCTTCCCTTCAAAAACACGGTCTACCGGCGAATGAAGGATGCCGGCGTCAAAGTGGACGGTGAACTGGTTTACCGCAGTGATGAGGGCGCGGTTCTCTTCAGGGATCAGATCAAACTTTGCCTGGACGGAGATTTTTCCCTGGATATGCCGCAGAAAAGTTTCCTGATCGACGCAGCGGACGGTTCCTTTGACTTCCCGCTGTTTGACGACAGATCCGCCGCATCCTATCCCTCCCTCCTGCTGCGGAATTCCGGAAATGACAGCATGTTTACCCGAATCCAGGACGGCGTACAGCACCGCCTGGTCGAAAGGCATACGGACGCGAAGCTGCTGACCCAGGCCTGGCGGCCGGTCCAGGTATACCTGAACGACGAATACTGGGGCATGTACAACATGCGGGAACCCATCGACGCCCATACCATCTGCCGCTACGAACAACTTCCGGACGAAATGGCGAAAGACGTCACCATTCTGAGTATCAGCGGCAGTTTCAGAATACAGGGGGACAATAAAGCATATAAACAAATGCTCACAAAAATCAAAAACAGTAATCCGGCGGAAAACCCGGCGGATCTGGAATACCTGGAGCAGGAAGTGGATATTGATAGTTTCCTGGACTGGTTCACTGTGGAAATGTTTTTCGGCAACAGCGATATCGGGACCGGAGAAATATACAGAGTCTCCGGTGGCAAGTGGAAATGCCTGATTACAGATCTCGACTACGGCCTGTATAATTCCGGTTACAATTCCGTACAGAGCTATCTGAAAGATAAGGGCATGGGAGGGAAAGGAATCGACAACACGATCTTCCTGAAGATCCTTTCGGTGGATAAGTACAAAGACCTGTTTTTCACCAAGCTGGGAAACCTGTTCCATTCCCTGACATCCAGCGTCATGGAAAGCGAAGTGGATGCCTGCGTCGCCTGGATTGAACCCGGTATGAAGGCGCATATTGACCGCTGGGCGCAGTATTACGACAGAAATGTCATTTTTGATGTTCCCCAAACCCCGGAAGGCGCCTGGAAATACTGGGAGCAGCGTGTTGCCCGGTTGCGGAATGTCATACGCAAGCGGCCCACCCGGCTGTACAACTTCATCCAGGAATACTTCGGAATGACCGATGAAGAAATGGCCGTATACTTCCCAACCGATATCCCGCGCAATGTGGATGAAATACCGAATGCCATTTAATCCTGATATAAACAGCGAAACCGCCTGACGCATCAGGCGGTTTCCTTTGTTTCAGAACACAGTATTCTTATTTGATATCAATCCAGATTCCAATGTCGTGCATGGATGAATCCGGAACGGATTTGTAGAACCGCTGGGCTTCGTCATTGCTGGCTGTCAGCGCGATCAGCGTATCAATGCCTTCCGCCTTCAGCCGGCTGCGCATCTCTTTCATCAGCGCCTGGGCCACGCCCTTATGCCGGGCGCTCTTCAGCACGCAGATCCAGTCCAGGTAAGCCTTGACGGTTCCGTCAAAATAAGAAGGAATCCGAACCACGTCAATCCGGCCCACTACCTGTTCCCCGAGATAAGCCAGCAGGGAAAGGGCGTTTTTGAACCGGGGATCCTTGAAACTGTCCGTCACGCTTTTGATATAAGCATCATCGATCTCCCAGCCCCAGACGTCTTCTTCCTCCCGCAGCTGTTTTTCAAACGCCACCACGTCCGGAATCTTTTCTTTGGTATACAGTTCAATCTTTATTTCTTCATTTTCCATTTTCCACTACCATCCTGTTGATCAATAGTTCATCCGCCCGGAGATGCACGCTGAAGGAATGGGTTTCATCGTGCATGTCATAAATCCTGTTTCCGGTTTCAGCGATATACTGCTGCTGCCAGAGCAGCGCCAGGTCCCGGATCCTGAACAGCTGCTGGTTCTGCGGGTCTCCGTACATCCGGGCCAGTTCCTGAAGGGAAGGCATTTCCTGCAGGTACCGGTCATCCATTGCCTCCAGCTCAGCCAGGATTTCCGCTGCGCTCATCCGGTTATATTTTTCATAATTGTCCGGCGTCAGCACCAGTATCAGGCCCCGATCGACCGGTTCTGCCATTTCATCGGAAACAAGCCATTCCGCTTCCGTCATATGTTTTGTTTTAGCAAACGCTTTTCTGATTTCTTCCGGCAGCTGTTCAAACTCCTGCTTCGTGATCCGTTGTTCCGGTATGGTCCTGCCCCGTCCCTTGCTGTGCGGCAGGAAGCAGGCGCACCGATGCAACGGGTATGCAGACACCATTTCATAGAGTTCCGGTATCTGGGACAGGTTCTCCCGGATCAGGGGAATACTGACTCTCACCTGAAGTCCTGCTTTACACGCCTGATCCAGCATCCGGAGCAGGAACCGGAAGTCTCCCTTCCGCCCCGCAAAGCGGTCATGATACTCCTCGGTGCCGTAGAAAGTCAGGTCAATCAGTTCCACACCGGCTTCACGAATGTTCTCCATCAGCTCCGCCAGTTCCTGGTCCTCGCGGAAGGCAAACCCGTTCATCTGCAGGAACGTTGCCGCGGCTCCCTGATGCTCCCGGCTGAAGCGCAGGAACTCCGGCAGATCCGGTGTGTCCATACAGTAGCCGATATAATAGCTGCATTGAAGATCAGGGCGTGCTTCTTTCATTTCCCGGATAACCCTGCCGCCCAATGCTTCTCCTGCCTTGTAATCCACCCCTGTGGCTTTCCCGCAGGATGCCAGCAGGCAATACCGGCAGAAAGAATGGCAGGGTACGCAATAGTTGGCAATCAACAGTGAGGCTGTTTCCATGTCCTGATCCCTCCTTTTATTTCCACGGATTCAGGATGTTCTCACACCCCTCGCCGCAGTATTTCATCAATAATCAGTTTATCCCGGTTCTGATGCCTGGCATACTCCCGGAATCCCAGTTTGCGGAGCAGTTCCCGGCTGGGGACATTCTCCTCAAAGTGTCCGCAGTGAACGTATTCCGCACCCGTACTCCGGAACAGTTCCGGAATCACCGCCTGCAGGGCTTCCAGCATATATCCCTTCCGCTGGTAGGCCGGAAACACGGCATAAGCCAGGGTTCTCCCTTTCACCGGTAATCCCGTCCTCAGATTCTCCGGCAGCTCCGGCTCCACTTCCAGCAGGAATCCGATCACCGTTCCTGTCTTTTTCTCCACCAGCGAATAACTGTTGTTCAACCCGGAGAATCTTTCAAAAATCTTCGCGGAAACCGTGTCATCCATATCCGCCGGAAACCCGTAGGCAATCCGCAGTGCCCTGTCGGCAATCCCGCTGACAAAGGACGCTTCATCCCCTTTTTCCATCCGCCGGATCAGCACTCTGGTACTTTCCATAAGACCTTCTCCCGTCATCGACTCATTTCCATTATCAGTCGGCCAAGGGAAACCCCCAGTCGTTTACTTCTCATCGCCGCCTTCATCAGGCCCGTACAGGCAGCTTCCTTTGTTTCCATCACAGCCAACCGGACAGGTTCCTCCATTTCCCTGATGATCCTGTTTTCCGTCCCCATCAGCAAAAGGGTAAATACCCCGTCTTCCAGCTGGATTTCCCACACTTTCCGTTCCGGATCCATACCGGCCGCCCGAAGCAGTTCCCGTGCGTCCGCCCGGATTCCTTCACTGTGAACCGAAGAAAGAAGGGGCTCATCCCGGTATTCCTGCTCCATGAGAAGCATCGTCCTGTCCAGATCTGCATAATCCACTCCGGCCTTCCGGTAAACACTTCCCATGAAATCCACCAGGAATTCATCGCCGACGATCTGGTACAACTCCCGTTCATACCGGTCCAGATCCTCCAGGGTATAATCCTCCCCCTCCAGCATAAACCGTAAAATGATCTGTCCGAAGTAAGGAATCCCGATATACTCTTCCAGCAGAATATGACGATCAAACCGTTCATTTACTTCCCGTGATATTTCGTCAATCCTTTTCTTCAACTTCTCACTTGTAATATACATACTGTACTTCTCCAGATCTGTAGGGTGAGAGCGATTATATCATCTGAGTCCCAAAATGCAAAGAAAATTTTTCAGCAAGCATCTTTGCGTTGCTGCCTACAGGCAGCAACACTCTGTGTTCATTATGAAATAAAACCAGGTTTACGCACAGTCAGCATACCCAGTCAAGGACTCAGCGGCTTCGCCGTGTCTGCAGCATCCTTGTCATGCTATGCTTCCAGTGCATCAAAACAATCAAGGAGGTACCTAGCACCTCCTGTCAATCATAATTGCCCAATTCAATCATGGTTCATCACACAAAACCATCTTTGCGTTACTGCCAATAGGTAGCAGCGCTCAGTGTTCGGTATGAAATAAAACTAGTTTTAAGCACAGTCAGCATATCCAGTCAAGGACACAGCGGCTTCGCCGTGCCTTCGGCATCCTTGACATGCTATGCTGCCAGTGCATCCAAGCAATCAAGGAGGTGCATAACACCTCCTGTCAATCAGAATTGCCCAATTCAATCATGGTTCAGCACACAAAACCATCTTTGCACTACTGCCTATCAGGCAGCAGTGCTCTGTGTTCGGTATGGAACAGGGGAGCGAAGGAAGCGGTGACCCAGTGGGTCATTTGCCGTAAGGCAAAAGCGCCCTGAGCGAGTCAACCGAAACGAGCAGAGGGGTGAAGCGCCCCCGCGATGCCCTCTGCGACGATTGAGGTTGCGGAGGAACCTCTTCGTCTCTCCCCCTTTCACCTGTTCCCCAGAACCGTCAAGCAACACATAGCTCGCTTGGATCCCTGCAAGGGATCCCTGAGTGAAACTCGAAGAGTTGAACGAATAAAGCCCAAAGCCATTTGGTCAGCATACTATGCTAGGAATAAATGGCTTTGGGCTTTATATAAGCGAGCACAAACAACATTGTTCTGGACGCGCCGCCTTGATTCCACAAAAAAATCACCTGATTACTCAGGTGATTTTTTTGGAATCCGGCGGCGACCTACTCTCCCGGGCCGTTACCAGCCAAGTACCATCGGCACTGAAGAGCTTAACTTCTGTGTTCGGTATGGGAACAGGTGGGACCTCTTCGTCATTGCCACCGAAAATGGTTCAGTGTCCTTGCGCACACTGACAACTGCACAGCTACAATATTCAGGAAAATCTGACCTGTTAGTTTATCTGTTACCTTAATTGGTCTCTGGACCAATCATGAAATCAAGCCCTCGACCTATTAGTATCATCAAGCTCCATGCGTTACCGCACTTCCACCGATGACCTATCTACCTGGTAGTCCTCCAGGGGTCTTACTTGCTTGCGCAATGGGAGTCTTTATCTTGAGGTGGGCTTCACGCTTAGATGCCTTCAGCGTTTATCCCGTCCGCATTTCGCTTCCCTGCTATGCCGTTGGCACGACAACAGTTGCACCAGTGATGCGTCCATTCCGGTCCTCTCGTACTAGGAACAGCTCCTCTCATGACTCCTACGCCCACGATGGATAGGGACCGAACTGTCTCACGACGTTCTGAACCCAGCTCGCGTGCCGCTTTAATTGGCGAACAGCCAAACCCTTGGGACCTGCTTCAGCCCCAGGATGCGACGAGCCGACATCGAGGTGCCAAACCTCCCCGTCGATGTGGACTCTTGGGGGAGATCAGCCTGTTATCCCCGAGGTAGCTTTTATCCGTTAAGCGACGGCTTTTCCACTCAATACCGCCGGATCACTAAGCCCGACTTTCGTCTCTGCTCGAATTGTCACTCTCGCAGTCAGGCACCCTTCTGCCTTTGCACTCTTCGAATGATTTCCATCCATTCTGAGGGTACCTTTGGGCGCCTCCGTTACTCTTTCGGAGGCGACCGCCCCAGTCAAACTGTCCACCTGACACTGTCCATTACCCGGTTCACGGGTCCATGTTAGAATTCCAGTAACAGAAGAGTGGTATCCCAACAGCGACTCCGCTAAGACCGAAGTCCTAACATCCAAGTCTCCCACCTATCCTGTGCATCCGTTACCGAAATCCAATATCAGGCTACAGTAAAGCTCTACGGGGTCTTTCCGTCCAGTCGCGGGTAATGGGCATCTTCACCCATACTTCAATTTCACCGGGCCCCCTGTTGAGACAGCGCTCAAATCGTTACACCATTCGTGCGGGTCGGAACTTACCCGACAAGGAATTTCGCTACCTTAGGACCGTTATAGTTACGGCCGCCGTTTACTGGGGCTTCGGTTCGATGCTTCGATTGCTCTAACATGTTCCCTTAACCTTCCAGCACCGGGCAGGTGTCAGCACCTATACGTCAGCTCTCGCTTTCGCAGATACCTGTGTTTTTGCTAAACAGTCGCTTGAGCCTATTCTCTGCGGCCTCTCTCGAGGCACCCCTTATCCCGAAGTTACGGGGTCATTTTGCCGAGTTCCTTAACAAGGGTTCTCCCGTTCGTCTCAGGATTCTCTCCTCGCCCACCTGCGTCGGTTTCCGGTACGGGTACCTTCAGATATACTAGCAGCTTTTCTCGCCAGCGTGAACTCATCTGCTTCCCTACTTAATTTCGGTCCACATCACACCTCAGCTTAAAGGAACGCGTACTTCACTACGTTCCAACCTCAGTGCTTGTACGGAGTTGACCATCACCCCGCTCAGACTATCCTTCTGTGTCACTGCTTCATTCTTCGGTAGTGCAGGAATATACACCTGCTGTCCATCGCCTACGACTTCCGTCCTCGGCTTAGGCCCCGACTTACCCTGGGTGGATGAACCTTCCCCAGGAAACCTTGGGCTTTCGACGGCGAAGTTTCTCGCTTCGCTCTCGCTACTCATACCGGCATTCTCTCTTCTGTGCGGTCCACCGTGCCTCTCGATACGGCTTCAGCCCCCACAGAACGCTCCTCTACCACGCGCTTACGCGCATCCATCGCTTCGGTGTCACGTTTTAGCCCCGGACATTTTCGGCGCACAACCACTCGACCAGTGAGCTATTACGCACTCTTTAAATGTGTGGCTGCTTCTGAGCCAACATCCTGGTTGTCTGTGCAATTCCACATCCTTCTCCACTTAACGTGTACTTTGGGACCTTAGCGGTTGATCTGGGGTGTTCCCCTTTTGCCCGCGGAACTTATCTCTCGCGGACTGACTCCCATGGTTTGCATTGTATGGTATTCGCAGTTTGATAGAGTTTGGTAGGATTTGAGTCCCCCGCGCCCATTCAGTGCTCTACCCCCATCAATTATCCATGAGGCTAGCCCTAAAGCTATTTCGAGGAGAACCAGCTATCTCCGGGTTCGATTGGAATTTCTCCCCTATCCACAGCTCATCCCCGCCTTTTTCAACAGACGTCTGGTTCGGTCCTCCATGGGATTTTACTCCCACTTCAACCTGGCCATGGATAGGTCACCCGGTTTCGGGTCTACGTCATGCAACTATCGCCCTATTCAAACTCGCTTTCGCTTCGGCTCCGGACCTTCAGTCCTTAACCTCGCTGCATAACGTAACTCGCCGGTCCGTTCTACAAAAAGTACGAGATCGTACATAACATGTACTTTCTCTGCTTGTAAACACAGGGTTTCAGGTTCTCTTTCACTCCCCTCCCGGGGTTCTTTTCACCTTTCCCTCACGGTACTATGCGCTATCGGTCACCATATCGTATTTAGGCTTGGATGGTGGTCCACCCTGCTTCCCGCCGGGTTTCACGTGCCCTGCGGTACTCTGGTATCAGTTAGCTGGTTGACTCTTTCGCTTACGGGGCTGTTACCCTCTTTGGCTGAGCTTTCCATCTCTCTTCGGCTAAAGTCTTCCATACACGTTACTGACCCACAACCCCGGGGAGCATGCCCCCCGGTTTGGCCTCTTTCCCGTTCGCTCGCCGCTACTTAGGAAATCTTTAAATTAATTTCTCTTCCTGCGGGTACTTAGATGTTTCAGTTCCCCGCGTGCCCTCCTGTAAGACTATGGATTCATCTTACGGTGACAGGTTCTTCACCTGCCGGGTTTCCCCATTCGGATGTCTACGGATCGATGCCTGCTTGCGGCTCCCCGTAGCTTATCGCAGCTTGCCACGTCCTTCGTCGGCGTATGGTGCCAGGGCATCCACCCTGTGCTCTTTGTAGCTTGATTTCTCGTCGTTCTTGATCCTGAGACCAATTCTAGTAAAATTGTTTTACCTTTAACTGGTCTTTCCTGAATCTTGTTTCTTTGCTGTGCAGTTGTCAAGGTGCGCATGCTCGGAGCTTCGCGAGCCTTGAAGACGATACAGAGTTTTGCGCGCTGTAAGGAACAGCTCAATTCTTTTTCGAACGTTCGTTGACGTTCCGTTTTGCTTCTTTGAAGCTTTTTTATGACGACCGGTTTTATCCGGTCGATCGACCTCGGTTTCGGCGTCCACCTTTCGGCTTCTGCTTTCTCCCTAGAAAGGAGGTGATCCAGCCGCACCTTCCGATACGGCTACCTTGTTACGACTTCACCCCAGTCATTGGTCTTGCCTTAGGCGGCTGGCTCCTTGCGGTTACCTCACCGACTTTGGGCACTCCCAACTCCCATGGTGTGACGGGCGGTGTGTACAAGGCCCGGGAACGTATTCACCGCGGCATGCTGATCCGCGATTACTAGCAACTCCGACTTCATGTGGGCGGGTTGCAGCCCACAATCCGAACTGGGACCACTTTTTTGAGATCCGCTCTCCCTTACGGGTTCGCCCCTCTCTGTGGTGGCCATTGTAGCACGTGTGTAGCCCAGGTCATAAGGGGCATGATGATTTGACGTCGTCCCCACCTTCCTCCGAGTTGTCCCCGGCAGTCTCTTCAGAGTCCTCAGCTTCACCTGTTAGTAACTGAAAATAAGGGTTGCGCTCGTTGCGGGACTTAACCCAACATCTCACGACACGAGCTGACGACAACCATGCACCACCTGTCTCAGTATGAGCAAGCTCACGATGTATCTCTACAAGTTTTACTGGATGTCAAGACCTGGTAAGGTTCTTCGCGTTGCGTCGAATTAAACCACATGCTCCGCTGCTTGTGCGGGCCCCCGTCAATTCCTTTGAGTTTCAACCTTGCGGCCGTACTCCCCAGGCGGAATGCTTATTGTGTTAACTGCGGCACAGAAGGGGTCGATACCCCCTACACCTAGCATTCATCGTTTACAGTGTGGACTACCAGGGTATCTAATCCTGTTTGCTCCCCACACTTTCGCGCCTCAGCGTCAGTTACAGTCCAGTAAGTCGCCTTCGCCACTGGTGTTCCTCCCAATCTCTACGCATTTCACCGCTACACTGGGAATTCCACTTACCTCTCCTGCACTCAAGCCCGACAGTATCCAAAGCAATTCCCACCTTAAAAGCAGGACTTTCACTCCAGACTTACCGGGCCGCCTACGCGCCCTTTACGCCCAATCATTCCGGACAACGCTCGCCCCCTACGTATTACCGCGGCTGCTGGCACGTAGTTAGCCGGGGCTTCCTCCTTGGCTACCGTCTCTTTCTCTTCACCCAGGACAGAGGTTTACGATCCGAAAACCTTCTTCCCTCACGCGGCGTTGCTGGGTCAGGGTTTCCCCCATTGCCCAATATTCCCCACTGCTGCCTCCCGTAGGAGTTTGGGCCGTGTCTCAGTCCCAATGTGGCCGATCACCCTCTCAGGTCGGCTACCGATCGTCGACTTGGTGGGCCGTTACCTCACCAACTATCTAATCGGACGCGAGCCCACCCCTTACCGGATTACTCCTTTGACCCCTAAGCGATGTCGCTCTGTGGTCTTATGCGGTATTAGTACAACTTTCGCTGTGTTATCCCCCTGTAAGGGACAGGTTGCTCACGCGTTACTCACCCGTCCGCCGCTAGAACATTACATCTTCATATCCATCCGAAAACTTCAAATCTGTCGCAATGTCCCCGCTCGACTTGCATGTGTTAGGCACGCCGCCAGCGTTCGTCCTGAGCCAGGATCAAACTCTTCCGTTTAATCCTTTAAACATCTTTCGATGCTAAACTCTTTGGAATCTTCGCTGTCTTTTCCTTATTGCGCGTTTATTCTCTCTGTATCGTTTTCAAGGTTCGCTTCGCTCTTTTCTCGCGGTCTCCCGCAAGCGAGCTTGGATAGAATATCAAACGGCAAGGCCTTTGTCAAGCACTTTTTGGAGGTTTTTTTGAAAAAAATTAAGGCAAATCAACGCTTCCGGACGATGCGGGATTTGCCTTGGTGAATGTTCGTGTTTTTGGCCAAAACGAGTGGGTTTCTTCGCTTTATGATTCACTTGTTGTTCGGATACAACAGCGACTTCATCACAGTTCCATCAGAACCGCCCTGCAGGGAGCGCCGTCCGATCCTCCCAGATTCAGCGGAGCGGCATTCAGCAGGTAGATTCCTTCCTCCACCTCTCCCAGGCGGATACCCTCCAGGAGAACGATCTCCGCACCCAGCATAATCAGATGCACGTTCATGGGGGCGTCCAGCGGACCGACAGTCTGGGATTCATTTCCGAAGAGCAGGATGCCTGCCCCGGCAAAAACCTTCGCCGCCTCTTCCGTCATAACCGCCGGGCCTTTCACCAAGATCCGCTTCGCCGCCTCCATGTCCAGGCTCCGGGCTTTTGCCAGGATTGCCTCCGCGTCCGCCGCTGTAATGTCCCCCTGATGCTCCGTCACATACGCAGAACCGATGAACCGTTCCAGCGCTACCTGATCAATGGTCTTGCCACCATCAACGAAATGGTACGGAGCGTCCACATGGGTACCGTTATGCGCGCACATCTGAAAAGCCGTCAGGTTGCAGACAGCCCCATCCGCAATCCGGAGTTTGACCTGCCGTTCCGGAGACGGATCTCCCGGATACACACTGCAAGTAAACAGTTCCTGGGTGATATCATAAATCTTCATCTGTATCTCTTCCTTCATATATAGAATGTACTGTCTGTTTCCCGTCCTTTTGAATTTCTCTACAGGCCTTTCTTTTTCCTTGTCCGGACAGAAAATGCCCGCCGGAACTTCACAGTTCCGAACGGGCATTTGTTTTTCAGTTACAGGGATTCATCAGGCAGCAGCCTTCTTCTCCGCTCTTATGCGCTGCAGCCTGGAGACCACGATCGCGCAGGAAGCATCACCGGTGATGTTCACCACAGTACGGCCCATATCAAAGATCCGGTCCACACCGGCCACCAGCGCAATACCTTCCACCGGCAGGCCAACGGACTGAAGCACCATGGCCAGCATGACCATACCGGCGCCGGGAACGCCCGCGGTACCGATGGAAGCCAGCGTTGCCGTCAGCACGATGGTCAGCATCTGGGAGAAGGTCAGGCTGATGCCGAAGCAGGAAGCGATGAACACCGCGCACACGCCCTGGTAGATGGCGGTACCGTCCATATTGATGGTCGCGCCCAGGGGCAGGACGAAGGAAGAAACCTCCTTGTCAGCACCCAGCTTCTCGCAGCACTCCATGTTCAGCGGGAGCGTACCCACAGAGGAAGCGGAAGAGAATGCCATCATGATGGCCGGCAGCATACCCTTGAAGAACTTCACCGGGCCGACGCCGCCCAAAGCCTTGACCGACGCGGAATAAACCACCACCGCGTGCACAATGTAGCACAGATAGGCCACAAGCAGCACCTTCGCCAGGGAGCCAAGCACCGCCGGGCCGTTCTCCGCCACCACCGGGCAGAGCAGGCAGAACACACCGATGGGAGAAAGCTTCAGGATCATCTCCATGGACTTCATGCAGATATCGTTGCACACGTCCACAGCCTTGAACTCCATATCGAAGCGGTGCCCGATGAGGATCAGCGCAAAGCCGATAAACAGCGAGGACACAATGATCTGCAGCATGTTTGCATCGATAAACGGTTTGAGGAAATTGGACGGGAAAATGCCGACCAGTGTGTCCATGAAGTTGACCGAAGTGGCTGCCGGTTCATAGGACAGCTCAGCCGTGGACAGCACCGGGAAAATGCCTTTCAGCAGGTTGGCAAAAAGCAAACCGATCGCAACCGCGAAGGCCGTAGTACACAGGTAGTACAGCACGGTGCTTCCGCCGACCGCGCCGACCTTCTTGATATCCCGCATGGATACCACACCCGACATGATGGAGAAGAAAACCAGCGGACAGACTATCCACTTGATCAGGTTCAGGAAAATCGTACCGAAGGGTTTGATGTAGGTCTTCGCGAAATCCGGATTGCCCGTCAGCGCGATACCTGCGCCGATTGCAAGAATCAGCGCGATGAAAATCTGTGTGGATAGAGCCAGTTTCTTCCTTTTTTCCATGGGTCAATTCCTCCTGTGTTTTCAGGAAACACTGATTCATTCACCCGTTCATCAGCCGGTGTCTGTTTGATCGCCATTCTTGTAAAGATTTATCGATTTAGCGTGCTAAACTGTCAAGATCTGCACAAGCCCTCCGACAATAAGCCATACGGCCTCTGACGGACTCACTGAATCAGTTTTTCCTTTAATAATTTATCTGCTTATCCGGGTCAGCACTGCCCGGATCAACAACCTTAGTTACGATGCCTCCGCCCAGGCAAACATCATCTTTATATAAGACCGCACTCTGGCCCGGCGTCACCGCCCGCTGGGGAACAAGGGAATGCAGCAGGAGCCTGCCCTCCCTCAGGGTGGCCTCCACCGGCTGGTCCGGCTGGCGGTAGCGGTAGCGGGCCGTACAGGTGATGGTCTCGCCTTCCTTCATCGGGGCGTCCCCGACCCAGGTCACGTCCTCCGCGATGCTCTGCGTGCTGTAAAGCATGGGATGATCTTCCCCCTGGGCAACCAGCAGCCGGTTCTTCTCCAGGTCTTTGCCGATGACAAACCAGCTGCGGCCGTCTCCCCGGCCGCCGATACCCAGTCCGCGGCGCTGGCCGAGGGTATAGTACATCAGGCCGTCATGCCGCCCGACCACTTCGCCCTCCGGTGAAACCATATCGCCGGGCTGCGCCGGCAGGTATTCTGAGAGGAACTTTTTGAAATTCCGTTCCCCGATAAAACATACACCCGTGGAATCTTTCTTTTTGCTGACCGGCAGGCCGCGATCCTCCGCGATCTTCCGCACCTGCTCCTTGGTCATGCCGCCCACCGGGAAAATGGCTTTCTTCAGTTGCTGGGCATGGACCATATAAAGGAAATAACTCTGGTCCTTGTTGGAATCGGATCCCTTCAGCAGCTGTCCCGCCTCATTGGTGCGGACGAAGTGTCCGGTCGCCATGCGGGTTGCTCCCAGGGTCATGGCAAAATCCAGGAAAGCCCTGAACTTGATTTCCCGGTTGCACAGCACGTCCGGATTCGGCGTCCTGCCCGCCCGGTATTCCTTCAGGAAATAGGAGAAAACCCGATCCCAGTATTCTTTGGCAAAGTTGACACTGTAATACGGAATACCGATCAGGTCGCAGACATCCCGCACGTCCCGCCAGTCCTCTTCGGCTGTGCAGGTGCCGTTGATATCCTCTTCCTCCCAGTTTTTCATAAAGACGCCCACAACGTCGTAACCCTGCTCCTTCAGAAGCAGGGCCGCTACGGAGGAATCCACGCCTCCGCTCATGCCGACTACGATGCGTTCGCTCACTTTTCGTTCTCCATCAGACGGGTCAGTACCTTTTCCTGTATCTCCGCGGCAATCTCGTCCCGGGACTTGGTCGCGTCCACAACCACAAAGCGTTTCGGATCCCGGGCAATCAGTTCATGATAGCCCTCCTCCACCCGGGCATGGAAGCTGTCCGCCTCCATCTCCATCCGGTCCGGTTCGCTGGCCGCACAGCGGCGCCGCAGCGCCTCCCGGTGATTGATATCCAGATATACCGTCAGGGCCGGCAGGGTGTTTTCCACCGCCGGCGCGTTAATCTTCAGGATCTCATCGATTCCCAGCTGTCTTCCGCCGCCCTGGTAGGCCACGGAGGAATCCAGGAACCGGTCGCACAGCACCACTTTGCCTTCCTTCACTGCCGGAAGGATCTTCTCCCGCACATGCTGGGCACGGGAAGCCGCGTAAAGCAGCGCTTCCGTGATATCCGTCATACCGGTATTCTCCCGGTCCAGCAGGATATCCCGGATCTTCTCCCCGATGGGGGTTCCGCCGGGCTCCCGGGTATGCACCACTTCAAAGCCCCAGCGGTCCAGGGCATCGGAAAGCCGTTCAATCTGGGTTCCCTTGCCGCTGCCGTCCAGTCCTTCCACAGACAGGAAAGCGCCCCGCCCCGGCTTCGCGTCCGGACAGAGAATCTCCAGGATCTCCGTCGGGGTATGCGCAATCTTTTCCGCGCCGGTTTCCAGCAGCTCCTGTTCGCTGCCGTAGCCGTAAGTCACGCCGAGGGTATGAACCCCGGCGGCTTTTCCGCCTTCCATATCAAAGCAGCGGTCGCCGATCATCCAGACTTCGCCGTGATTCTCCGGCAGGGCTTCACGGATCAGGTGCTCCTTTTCCGCCCGGGCGTCTGTCGCGCAGACCACCGTGGAAAGGAAGCGGTCAAAGCCAAAGTGTTCCAGGATCTTTCCGGTCGGATAGGCAGGTTTGCCGGTTACGACACCCAGCTTGGCTCCCTGTTTCCAGAGGGTCCGGAGCATCGTCCGCACGCCGGGATACACCCGGTTTTCATACATGCCGACAGTGGTGTAGCGGGCACGGTAAATCCGCTGTGCCTCCTCCGCCTGTTCCTCAGTCATGCCCAGGAAGGTCCGGAAGGAATACAGAAGCGGCGGCCCGATAAACTTACGCAGGGTCGCTGCATCCGGTTCCGGAAAGCCCATCTCCTTCACCGCGTGTTTCGCGCAGTTCCAGATGCCCTCTTCTGACTGAGTCAGCGTTCCGTCCAGATCGAAAAGGATCCAGGTGTCTTTCAATTCACAATTCATAATTCACAATTCACAATTCTGTATGTCTGCAGAATCAAATGAATTATCATCCTTCAACTCGAATAACGTTCTCTACCTTGCAGATTTCGGGATTCAGCGCCTTCACCACACGCTGTACGGCCTTTTCGGGAGCCATATGGGTGATGATGATCAGGGTTGCCTTTCCATCCGGACCGGCGTCCTTCTGCGTCATGGCAGAAACGGAAATCTCTTCCTTCGCCAGCAGGCCGGCCACTTCAGCCAGAACGCCGGGGGCATCCTTGGCCTTCATGCGGATGAAGTACTTGCTGTACCAGTCGTCCGCCACTGGCAGCGGATCCTTGCGCATCACGGGCATGGGATGCACCGCGTTCTGCGCAGCCTGGACAATGTCGCCCACGATAGCGCTGGCGGTCGGAGCATCACCGGCGCCGCGGCCTTCCAGCATCATGTCCTTGAAGGAATGACCGTAGAGATAAACAGCGTTCAGGGAGCCGTCCACCCGGGCCAGCGGATGATCCGCGGGCAGGAAAGCCGGATGCACACGGGCTTCAATGGAATCGCCGTTGTCCTTGCCGATGGCCAGCAGCTTCAGCACATAGCCCATCTCCCGGCCGAAGGCGATATCTTCGGAATTGACCTTGGTGATACCCTCTCGGTACACATTTTCCACCAGCACCCGGCTGTGGAATGCCAGGGAACCCAGGATGCTCAGTTTGTAGGCCGCGTCATAGCCTTCCACGTCCGCCGTGGGGTTGGGCTCCGCCAGCCCCAGGCGCTGGGCGTCCTTCAGTACAATTTCATATTCGGCGCCTTCCGCCGCCATCCGGGTCAGGATATAGTTGGTTGTGCCGTTCACAATACCCATCATCTGCTCGATGTGGTTTGCGATCAGGGGCGTCTGGATCGCGTTGATGATCGGGATCGCGCCGCCGACGCTGGCTTCATAGTACAGGCCGGCACCGGTCTTCTTCGCCATTTCCCGCAGTTCATCAAAATGGAGGGAAAGCGCCATCTTGTTCGCGGTGACAACGGACTTGCCGTTCTCCAGCGCGCGTAGCATCATGGAAGCCGCGGGCTGTTCTCCGCCCAGGAATTCGCAGACGATATCAATTTCCGGATCTTCCAGAATATCGTTCTTTTCTGTGGTCAGCACCTCATCCGGTACTTCCTTGCCCCTGTGGATTTTCTTGTCCAGCACGAGAGCCTTCTTCACCACGAGCTTCACGCCCGTACGCTTGCTGACTTCCCCGCCGAATTCCCGGATCAGGTCCCATACGCCTCCGCCGATGTTTCCCAGTCCAAGTAGTCCCAGCACAACCTCTTTCATTTTCCTTTATCTCCTTCCGTCCGATTCCGTTTCCGTCCGATTTCGTTCATAGATCAGCCGCAGTCCCTTCAGGGTCAGCAGGCCGTCCAGTTTGTCGATAACATTGCTTTCCTCGGCAATCATCAGCGCCATACCGCCGGTGGCCACCACATAGGCATCTTCACCCAGTTCCTGCCGGATCTTGCGCACGATGTTGCGCACCAGGCCGACATAACCGTAATACATGCCGCTTTGCAGGTTGGTGAGGGTGGACCGTCCGATGACGGTTTCCGGCCGGTTCAGTTCGAACCGCGGCAGCTTTGCGGTGCCGGTAACCAGTGCCTCACTGCTCAGCTTGATGCCGGGACAGATGGTACCGCCCAGGAACGAACCTTCCTGATCCACCACACCGAAGGTGGTGGCAGTGCCGAAGTCGATGAAAATGCATGGCCCCCCGTATTCGTCATAAGCCGCGACAGCGTTGGCAATCCGGTCGCTGCCCAGCTCCCGGGGATTCTCATATTTGATGTTGATACCGGTTTTAACCCCGGGAGCCACGAACAGCGGTGTCTTGCCGATGTAATTCAGCAGCATATGCTCAATCGTGTAGTTGATTGTGGGCACCACGCTGGAAACCACAATGCCTTCCACCACATCCGGGGAGACGCCCTCATGGGCAAACATGGACATCAGGCGTACACCGTATTCGTCCGAAGTGGACGTAATGTTGGTGGACATACGCCAGTACTTATACATTTCTTTCCCGTCGAACAACGCGGTCTTGATATTGGTATTCCCGATGTCCATGGTCAGAATCATGACGGTTTTCTCCTTTTTAAAATCAGATCAGCCGTGCTTTTTTCAGCGCGACGCCCGCGGCGCCGGTAACCACAGCAGCTACGATCATTTCAACCACAGCGTTCACACCCACAGAAGCCACAAGGTAAGCCAGGACGCTTCTGCCGGCCATCGCGTTCTGCATATAGGCGGTCTGGCTGAACAGCAGTACCAGCAGCGTCATAAAGAAGATGGTATTGAAAAGCGCCGCCGCGAAACCGGTGGCCAGGCCCCGCACATACAGGGGAGCCTTCGTCCGGCTGATGCCCCGGTAAACCAGTGCGGCCAGGACGCCTACCAGCACCCGGGAAACAAACCGCTGGATGAACATCAGGCAGGCAAAGCCGAAGCCGGGATTGGCAGTCACCAGGGCCACACCCATTCCGCTTACGCCGAAGATGCCGTAGCACTGGAGGAAGCTGATCAGTCCGAAAGCACCGCCGATGATGATTCCGCCGGGCAGTCCCATCGCCATGGCGGCAATGGCTACAGGAATCATGTTGAAGGTGATGGACAGGCCCATGGGCATGGGAATGTTCACATAGGCCAGGACGATCAAAACCGCTACCAGCATAGCCAGCAGCGTCATCCTCGCCAGTTTCGTGCGCCTTGTTGTGTTTGTCATAAGAATACCTCCGTTCGGGTTCACTCAGGATACCCGTCGTAAAAATGTATTTCCGCGGTTGTTCTGCGTCCGGTGCGTAAAGCTCCCGGCGCCAACCGGTGCGGATGGCATTATTATACAATTTTTTGGCAGAATGTAAAGGAAATCACACCCCGCGTCCCGGTCAGTCATCCAGCGACGCCGCCAGAATATTCCGGCACTTCCGGGTCACCGCCGTGGTGCCCGCGTCCGTCACATTCTGAGCCAGCAGGAAGGTAATCTTCTGATCCGGCAGGTTCGCGAAATAGGTTCCCAGCCAGCCGTCCCAGCCGTATTCATTTTTTACGGTGAACATGGCAGCCCTTCCGGGATGGTCACAGACGCGCATGAGGCAGCTGTAGTTGTATCCGCCGAGGCTGTCCCAGACGTCCTTCCGGACGCTGCCGGAAAGCTGCGGGGTCGTCATATAGCGCACCGCCGCTTCGGAAAGAATCCGCCGGCCCTCCGCCTTTCCGCCGTTCATCAGCATCCGGGCAAAGGCTGCGTAGTCGTCCAGGGTGGAAACCAGTCCCGCGCCGCCGGATTCAAAAGCTGGTTCCCGGTCATACTGTCCCACAGCCAGATGCAGGCTGCTGAATTTCTCCAGGCCTCCGGGCACCCGCCGGTAGCAGGTCACCAGCCGATCCCGCTTCTCCTCCGGCACCCAGAAAGCCGTATCCTTCATCCCGAGGGGCTCAAACAGCTCTTCCCGCAGGAAATCGCTGAAGCGCTTCCCCGTCGCCGCTTCAATCACCGCGCCCAGGATATCCGCGCTGGTTCCGTACCGCCAGCGGGTGCCGGGCTCAAAAGCCAGCGGCTGTTCTCCCAGCCGGTTGCAGAACTCCAGGGTGCTCATCCCGCCGCCGGCAGCAATCTCCGCATGATCCGCGTCAAAAACCCGGGCAGCGTACTGTCCCGCCGCGTCCACGTCCGGATAGCACAGGCCGGAAGTCATCCCCAGCAGCTCGATCACCCAGGGTGCCCGGATCGCCGGACGGATTGTCCCGTCCGCTTCCACCACCCGGGGATTGGCAAAGCCCGGCAGGTACTGATCCACCGGCGCCATCAGGTCCAGGATACCCCGGTCCGCGAGAATCATCGCCGCGGCAGCGGTAATCGGTTTGGACTGGCTGTAAAGACGGAAAATGGAATCCCGGCGCAGCTGCTTTCCGGTTTCGATATCCGCATAGCCTTCCCGCACATGGCAGAGTTCCTCGCCGTCCTTCAGGATCAGCAGGCTTACCCCCGCTGCTTCATGATTCTCCACGGCCTGCCGCAGGCAGGCGGACAGTTTTTCCTGTAAACCCATAGGACACCCTCCGTTCCCTTTTTTGTCAGGTTAAATCAACAGCAGAAAACCCTGGGCCAGCGCCACCGCGCAGCAGGCGGCAACAGCCACCGTCAGCAGGCTCCGTCCCCTCCACGCCAGCAGCACCGCCACCGCCACGCCGCAGACGGCTGTGCGCATATCCCCGGTGGAATAGAACACGTCCGGAAAAGTCATGGCGCCCAGCACCGCGTAAGGGATATAAGCCAGGAAAGACCGGACAAACCGGCTCTTGATCTCCCGGCGGAATACCGTCAGCGGCAGCATACGGATCAGATAGGTCACGCCGGCCGTGACAAGCAGATAAGGCAGAAACAGATTCCACTTCATGCGGCATCCTCCTCCGCCGGGAACCGCCAGGCTCCCAGCGCGGCGGCAAGCACGCCGCAGATGATAATCACAAACCCGGAGGAAACCGTGTTCAGCCCGGGAATATAATGGAAGCAGAGGCTCATTGCCACTGCAGCCAGCACCACAAAACGTACCGGACGGCTCTTCCGTGCCGGCGGCAGGATGATCGCCAGGAACATTCCGTAAATGGCAATCCCCAGCGCCGTGCGGACAAAAGCCGGAAGCAGCGTACCTGCCGCCGCGCCCAGGAAGGTCCCCAGGGACCAGCCGATCCAGGGCGTCAGCATCAGGCCGTAAAGGTAATACTTTCCGACCTTTCCCGGCTGGGAAGACGCCACGGCGAAGATCTCATCGGTATTGGCGAAGGAAAAGATCATCCGCTGCAGCGTGCCCATGCTGCCGTCCAGCTTCCGGCTGAGGGAAAGGCTCATCAGCGCGTAGCGCAGGTTGATCGTCAGCTGGGTCAGCGCCATTTCCGCCAGGGAAGCACCGCCCACCATCAGCGGCACCGCGGCAATCTGGCCCGCGCTGGTCACATTGGTCATGGAAATCAGTACCGCCTGCAGCACGGTCAGCCCGTCGTTGACCGCTTTCATGCCGAAGGCAAAGGAAACGCTCAGGTATCCCAGGGCAATCGGGATCCCGTGACGGATCCCCTGCCGGAAAACTTTATTCATGCATCCGCCCCCAGCCTGCGGATGCCGTCCTTTGTCACCACCGCATAAAAGTTGGGCACACGGCCGCAGGCCTCCTGGCCGATCGTTATGGCAGCGCGGATGGCGGCTTCCGCCCGGTCCGCGTTCTCTTCACTGCGGGCATGGAGCACGCACAGCGGCGTACCGGCTTCCACCCGGTCACCGATCCGCACCTGCAGCACAAAGCCCACGGAATAATCCAGTTCATCGTCCACCTTCATCCGGCCGGCGCCCATCGCCTGGGCCGCAAGCCCCAGGGCCATGGTATTCATCTTTGAGACCCAGCCGGATACGCCGCAGGTCACAGGACGGATCACCTGTGCCTGGGGCAGGCGGTTCACATCATCGCAGACAGACGGATCGCCGCCCTGGGCCGCGATCATCTGCTTCAGTTTTTCCAGGCCGGCGCCGGAATCAATGGCCTGTTTCATCATGGCCTGTCCGGCTTCCGGCGTTTCCGCCTTTCCGGCCAGGTGCAGCATATAACCGCCCAGGGTCAGGGAAACCTCCAGCAGGTCCCCGCCGGCACGGCCGGCCAGGATATCAATGGCTTCCTTGACTTCCAGCGCGTTGCCCACATGGGTTCCCAGCGGCTGGTCCATGCCGCTGACAAGCGCCACGATGGGCTTCCCGGCCAGTTCACCGACCCGGACCATATTCTGCGCCAGTTTCAGGCTGTCCTCCAGGGTATGCATAATCGCGCCGGAACCGGTTTTCACGTCCAGCACGATGGCGTCCGATCCGGCAGCCAGTTTTTTGCTGAGAATGGAAGAAACAATCAGGGGCAGGGAATCCACGGTGGAAGTCACGTCCCGCAGGGCGTACAGGGTTTTGTCCGCAGGTGCCAGATGCCCAGTCTGGCCGACCACGGCCACGCCGATTTCCTTCACCTGTCGGATGAAATCCTCCACAGGCAGGGCAACGCTGAGTCCGGGAATGGACTCCAGCTTGTCCAGCGTTCCGCCCGTATGGCCCAGGCCCCGGCCGCTCATCTTTGCCACAGGCGCGCCGCAGGCAGCCACCAGGGGCGCCAGTACCAGCGTGGTGGTATCCCCCACGCCGCCGGTGGAATGCTTGTCCACTTTAATGCCGGGAATCCCGGACAAATCCGCAATATCTCCGGAGTCACGCATGGCCAGCGTCAGATCCGTTGTCTCCTGATCCGTCATCCCGTTCAGGCGGATCGCCATCAGCAGGGCCGAAAGCTGATAATCCGGCACAGATTTTTCCGCGGCCGCCTGCGCAAAGAAGGCGATTTCCTCCCTTGTCAGTTCCTGCCCGAACTTTTTCTTTTCAATGATTTCCAGCATGGTCATGCGAAAATCCTCCTTCGTTTTCCAGAGAAAGAACAAGCCGATACCCGGCTGCCCGGATATCGGCCTTCATGCCCACTCTCGGGCTGTATATATGCTCATAGCCATTCCAACATTCCGATATCAGGTCATCGGGTACATTGTCATGTTGAGCTATTCATTCTGAATTCTTAATTCTGAATTCTGAATTGACGAATAATGGAATTATTCGTCCTCCTCTTCTTCCGGCAGGTCCGCGTTGTGATACACGTTCTGCACGTCGTCGTTTTCTTCCAGCAGGTCCAGCATCTTCTGGATCTTCAGAACGGTGTCGGGGTCGGAAACAGCCACGGTGTTCTGCGGAATCTTGGCAACTTCAGCGGAAAGGAAGGTGATTCCCTGCTTTTCCAGGTTCTCACGGACAGTGCTGAAGTCGTTGGGGGCGGTCACGATTTCAAAGACATCGTCATCCACCTTCACGTCTTCCGCGCCGGCTTCCAGGGCGATCATCATCATCTCGTCCTCATCGCTGCCGGGTTCCCGTTCCACCACGAGCACGCCGCGTTCGTCAAACATGAAACCAACGGAACCGGTGGTGCCCAGGTTTCCGCCGTACTTGGCGAAGCAGTGACGCACATCGCTGGCGGTGCGGTTGCGGTTGTCGGAAATGCAGTCCACGATGACCGCGACGCCGCCGGGAGCATAGCCTTCGTAGGTGATCTCTTCGTACACCACGTTGCTCAGCTCACCGCTCGCCTTCTTGATGGAGCGCTGAATGTTATCGTTAGGCATATTGTTGGCCTTCGCTTTGGCGATAATATCGCGCAGCTTGCCATTGGACTCCGGATTGGCGCCGCCTTCACGAACCGCGATAGCGATCTCGCGGCCGATCTTTGTGAAAATCGCTCCGCGCTGCGCGTCTGCCTTGCCCTTTTTAGCCTGAATATTGTGCCACTTGGAATGCCCGGACATCGAATCCCTCCCAGAATCGTACCTCATGTCGGTAAAAAAATACAAAGCATTATAGCACCGGAGATATAAGCGAGTCAAGCGCCGCAAGGAAAAGAGGCTTTCCGGTGACAAAAATGCAGCCTCCCGTATAAAGGAAGCTGCATGAATGACAGTCTGTTATCCGCGGCGGATGATGCTGTGGCGTTCCGGTCCGACGGAAATCCAGCGGATCACGCATCCGACGGCATGCTCGATGCGGTTGACATAGGCCTTTGCCTCTTCCGGCAGGTCCCACCAGTTGCGGACGGTAGAAATATTGCACTTCCAGCCCTTCATGGTCTCGTAAACCGGTTCGCAGTCTCCCAGTGCGGAGGGGAAGGGCATGTCCGTGATCACCTGGCCGTTCAGCTTATAGCCGACGCACAGCGGAATCTCGTCCAGGTCGCTGAGCATATCCAGCTTCGTCAGCGCCAGCTCCGTCGCCGCCTGTACCTCTGTGCCGTACTTGCTGGCCACCAGGTCAATCGGCCCGATGCGGACGGTGCGTCCGCCTTCCGGCTCATCCTCGCCGCACATCTTGCGGAAGGCGTCGCCCTTCTTGCCGGTATACTCGGTCACGAAGGGGCCGTCGCCCAGGCAGGTGGCGTAGGCTTTAATAACGCCGATGACCCGGTCAACCTCCACACCGGGAACCCCGGCGCCGATGGGTGCGTAGGAAGCCAGCGTGCTGACGGAGGTCGTAAAGGGATAGATACCGAAATCCAGATCCCGCAGGGCGCCGAGCTGCGCCTCAAACAGGATGCGCTTGTGATCGCTCTCCGCCTTGATCAGGTAATCCCTGGTGTTCCTGATATAGGGCTTGACCTGCTCGCAGTATTCATTCAGCCAGGTCATCACTTCCTTCTCGGAAGCCGGTTTGACGCCGTAGATCTTTTCCAGGGTCAGGTTCTTCCAGGCGCACAGTTCCTTCACATGCTTCTTCAGCCGGTCCGGATAGAACAGCTCGCCGGCCAGGATCGTCTTCTTCTGGTTCTTGTCGGAATAGAAGGGCGCGATACCCTGCTTGGTGGAACCGTCGTGCTTATCCTTCAGCCGGGCTTCCTCCAGCACGTCAATCTCTTTGTGCCAGGGCAGCAGCAGGGACGCCCGCTCACTGATCATCAGGTTGTCGGGGGTAATCTCGATTCCCTTCTGATCTTTAATCTCATTCACCAGCGTCTCCAGATCCAGCGCGACACCGTTTCCCAGAATGTTGACCACGCCGGGGCGGCATACGCCGGAAGGCAGCAGGTGCAGGTCAAACTTGCCGTATTGGTTGATAATCTTATGTCCTGCATTGGCGCCGCCCTGGAACCTGACAACAATGTCGAAGGCCTCCGCCAGCAGGTCGACCATTCTGCCCTTTCCTTCGTCGCCCCAGTTGATGCCAACGAGTGCGGTACAAGCCATCGTATCATCTCCTCTCGGGTTTTTCCCGTCTGTTCCGGTTCGTATATTCATGCTCAGAAAGCACTTATTCCTGCATGCCCATTGTATCTGTCCGAACCGTACCTGTCAATGTATACAGCGTTCCCACGCTGACTGTCAAAGCACCTTTTTCAGGTATTCCCCGGTATAGGATCCCTTTACCGCAGCCACCTGTTCCGGAGTGCCTTCAGCCACGACGGTACCGCCGCCGCTGCCGCCTTCCGGACCCAGGTCGATGATATGATCCGATACCTTGATCACGTCCAGGTTATGCTCGATGACCAGCACCGAGTTCCCGGCATCCGTCAGCCGCTGGAGCACCTGGATCAGCCGGTCCACGTCCGCCATATGGAGGCCGGTGGTCGGCTCGTCCAGCAGGTAAATGGTTTTACCGGTCGCCCTGCGGCTCAATTCTGTCGCCAGCTTCACGCGCTGAGCTTCACCGCCGGAGAGCGTGGTGGAGGCCTGGCCCAGCTTCATGTAGCCAAGGCCCACATCATACAGGGTTTCCAGCTTGCGGGTGATCTGGGGATGGTTTTCGAAGAAGCCAAGAGCTTCCTCCACCGTCATATCCAGCACTTCGCTGATATTCTTTCCCTGCCAGGTGACCTCCAGGGTCTCCCGGTTATACCGGCGGCCGTGGCAGACGTCACAGGGCACATACAGATCTGGCAGGAAGTGCATCTCAATCCGCTTCATACCGTCTCCCTGGCAGGCCTCGCAGCGGCCGCCCTTGACGTTGAAGGAGAAGCGGTTTTCCTTATAACCCCTGGCCTTGGCCTCCGGGCTGAGGGCAAACAGCTTGCGGATCAGGTCAAACAGGCCGGTATAGGTGGCCGGATTGCTCCGGGGCGTCCGGCCGATGGGGCTTTGGTCGATCATGATGATCTTGTCCAGCAGTTCCAGGCCCTCCATGCTTTCGAAGCGGCCGGGACGCGTCTTGGCCCGGTTCAGCTTCCGGGCAAGGTTCTTATAGATAATCTCATTGACGAGACTGCTCTTGCCGCTGCCGCTGACACCCGTCACACAGGTGAGCACGCCCAGCGGAATCCGCACGTCAATATGCTTCAGGTTGTGTTCTTCCGCACCCCGGACCGTCAGCCAGCCCGTGGGCTTCCGCCGTTTCGCCGGTACCGGAATCACCTTTTTCCCGCTCAGGTACTGGCCGGTCAGGCTTTCCGGGCAGGCGCGGATATCATCCGCCGTGCCTTCCGCCACAATATAACCGCCGT
Source organism: Aristaeella hokkaidonensis (assembly GCF_018128945.1). GTDB lineage: Bacteria > Bacillota > Clostridia > Christensenellales > Aristaeellaceae > Aristaeella > Aristaeella hokkaidonensis. Next base: position 2,621,635 of record NZ_CP068393.1, read on the forward strand.
GCAGCCCCGCACCGGGACCCACGTCCACAATCCAGTCCGCGGCCAGCATGGTTTCTTCATCATGCTCAACCACGATCACGGTGTTGCCCAGGTCCCGCATCCGGCGAAGCGTCGCGATCAGCTTCGCGTTATCCCGCTGGTGCAGGCCGATGCTGGGCTCGTCCAGGATATACATAACCCCCATCAGGGCGCTGCCGATCTGGGTGGCCAGGCGGATACGCTGTGCCTCGCCGCCGGAGAGCGTTCCCGCGCCGCGGCTGAGGGTCAGGTACTCCAGGCCCACGTCGCACAGGAAGCCCAGCCGGGCGTCAATCTCCTTCAGGATCTGCGCCGCGATAATCCGGTCATTTCCGCTCAGCTCCAGGTTCGCAAAGAACTCCCTGGCCTGCTGGATGCTCATATCGCTGACTTCCGGCAGGCTCTTTCCTCCCACGGTTACCGCCCGGGCTTCCGCCTTCAGGCGCTGCCCGCCGCATTCCGGACAGGTTTCCTCCGCCATGTATTCCTCATAGGCCTGCTTCATGGCGTCTGAGGTGGTTTCCTTGTAGCGCCGCTCCAGCGTAGGGATGATCCCCTCAAAGCTGGTGGTATATTCCCGCATGCCGCGGGCGCCTTCATAGGTAATGCTGATCTTTTCGTCCCCGGTGCCGTAGAGCAGGGCGTCCATGCCCTCGCCGTTGATTTCTTCCAGGGGCGTATCCAGTGTAAAGCCGTACTTCTTCCCCATGGCACCGAAGTACTGGGCCGCAATGCCGTTATCCTCCGCGGCATTGAAGCCCATCAGGTTCATGGCGCCTTCCCGCAGGGTAACCCGCTCATCCGGGAAAATCGCCTCCCGGCTGATCTTCATCCGGATCCCCAGGCCGCTGCAGCCCGGGCAGGCCCCGTACGGGCTGTTGAAGGAGAACATCCGGGGTTCCAGTTCCTCAATGGACACGCCGCAGTCCGGGCAGGCATAATTCATGCTGTACAGCGTTTCGCCCTTGTCCATGCAGTCGATGATCACCAGGCCGGCGCCCCGCACAGCGGCTGTTTCCACATCCTCCGCCAGGCGGTGACGGAACTCATCCGTATCCCGGCGGATCAGGCGGTCCACCACAATCTCAATGGTATGCTTTTTCTTTTTATCCAGTTCCGGAGTGTCTTCCAGGTCATACATTTCCCCGTCAATCCGCACACGGACATAACCGCTCTTGCGGGCGGAAGAAAGCAGATCCTTATGCTCCCCCTTGCGTCCGCGGACCAGCGGGCTGAGCACCTGCATCCGGGTTCCCTCCGGCGCGGCGCAGACCGCGTCCACGATTTCATCCACAGACTGCTTCCGGATCTCCCGGCCGCAGACCGGGCAGTGCGGCACACCGATCCGCGCCCAGAGCAGGCGCAGATAGTCGTGCACCTCCGTCACGGTGCCCACCGTGGAACGGGGATTCCGCCCCGTTGTTTTCTGGTCAATGGAAATCGCCGGGCTCAGGCCTTCAATGGCGTCCACGTCCGGTTTGTCCATCTGGCCCAGGAACTGCCGGGCATAGCTGGTCAGGCTTTCCACATAGCGTCGCTGGCCTTCCGCGTAAATCGTGTCGAAGGCCAGCGAACTTTTGCCGCTGCCGCTCAGTCCCGTAATCACGGTCAGCTTATCTCTCGGTATTTGAAGAGAAATGTTCTTCAGGTTGTGCTCACGGGCACCCCTGATCTTCAGAAATTCATTCATGTTTCCCTGTTTCCTGTATATCTTTCAGTCCGTTTGTCCCCGCAGGGCTTACTCCTGTCCGGAGCTTTCCACGGTTTCCCTGTGATGTTTCATATCTTCTGTATAGAACATCGCTTTGTTTCCGCCGGCATTCTTGGCCGTATACATGGCAATGTCCGCCGCGCGGTACAGATCGTCGTAGGATCGTTCGACCATATCCGTCATCACGATCCCGACGCTGGCTGCCACCCGGACAGCGTTTTCGCCGGTACCCACCGTACGGCTGATCTTCTGCACCATCTGCTCGGAACGCTCCAGCACCCATTCCTTGCCGGGAGCGCTCTTCAGATAAATCACGAATTCGTCTCCGCCCAGACGGCTCAGCACATCAGAGTTGCGGAACATTGCCTTCATATCCGCGGCCACTTCAATCAGTACCTTGTCGCCCATCTGATGGCCCAGCTTGTCATTCACGCTTTTGAAGCCATCCAGGTCCAGCAGCATCATCACGCCGTGTTCATCGGTCTTCAGATGCTCTTCGATCTCCTTCTGCGCTGCCACCCGGGCCGTCAGGCCGGTCAGCAGGTCTGTCTCGGCGGCGCGCCGGCTTTCTTCCCTGCCGGTGATCAGCACCACCCTGGCCCGGTTCAGCGTATAGATCGTAATCAGGCTGATCACCAGATACAGGACGGTAAACGCACTGTGAAGCGAATCCTGGACGCCGGCCTGCGCCCGCCAGGAAATCTCCAGTGCGACATAGCCCACAAGCTGAAGCGCTCCGATGCGCCAGGCATAGTCAAACATGAATCCGCCCACGATCAGGTGAATACCGATCCAGAAAACATCTGTATCATAACTGACCGCCGACCAGATTGCTGCCGCATACACCGTAATCCCCAGGAGATATCCCGTGATCAGCAGCGACGCGTTCGAGGAAGTTTTGCGGTAGGCACAGAACGCCGCGAGAATCCCGGCAAGCAGCACGCCCAGGAGGAAATACACACCGCCGTGAACCTGGTGGGTCGCATATCCGAAGAAGATCACCGGCGGTGCTCCGATAACAGCAATCGCGCTGATTACACGCAGAGAGCCCCGGTTACTTTTCCCTACAGCATCCGCGTATTTCCTGAATACGTCCAGCTGATATCCATACTGGTTCCAGAATTTCAGCCTTTCCCTCATTGCTGTACACTACCTTCCGGTCTCTCTGTGTCTTCTTATACCAACCTGAGTGCGGGCATGGCATTCAGATCCAGCCCCGCCAGTTCTCCGTTCCTCAGCCTGTAATATGCCGCGCTGCCGATCATGGCTCCGTTATCCGTGCACAGATGCAGCTCCGGCATGAACAGGGGAATCTTCAGATCCTCACACATGGCCGCGGCCATCCGCCGCAGCTCCCGGTTGGCTGATACGCCGCCTGCCAGCGCAAACCCGTTGTAGCCGTCCCGTCCCCGTTCCTCCAGGAGCAGCCTGGCCTTAGCTGTCAGTTCCCGGCAGACTGCCCGGCGGAAGCTGGCTGCCAGATCCGCCTTCGGCAGGGTTTCTCCCCGCTGCTCCAGCGTATGCACCGTATTCATGAAGGCAGTCTTCAGTCCGCTGAAACTGTAGTCATACCGCCCGTCCGTTTTCGGGCTGGGCAGGGTAAACACTTCCGGATTTCCCTCTTCCGCCAGCTTGTCAATCCGCGGTCCGCCCGGATAAGGCAGCCCCAGCGCCCGGGCAGCCTTGTCAAAAGCCTCTCCCGCCGCGTCGTCCACCGTCTGGCCCAGCAGGCGGTAAGTTCCGTAATCCGATACCTCCACCAGATGGCTGTGGCCGCCGGATACCACCAGGCACAGGAAAGGCGGTTCCAGATCCGGGTGGCTCAGGTAATTCGCGCTCACATGGCCTTCAATATGGTTGACGCCCACCAGCGGTTTTCCCGCCGCGAAGGCCAGACCCTTCATGCAGTTGACGCCAGTCAGCAGCGCACCGACCAGTCCCGGTCCCTTTGTGACCGCCAGGGCGTCCACTTCCTGCAGGCTCATGCCTGCTTCCCGCAGCGCCTGGTCCACTACCCGGTCGCAGGCTTCCATATGGGCCCGGCTGGCAATCTCCGGCACCACACCGCCATAGAGTTCGTGCAGGTCAATCTGGCTGAACACCACATTGCTCAGGATCTTCCGGCCGTTCTCAATTACGGCTGCCGCGGTTTCATCGCAGCTGGTCTCCAGGGAGAGGATGCGGACAGTTTCCTTGTTCCGCAGCTCCTCAGCCTGCAGGCGCGATTTCAATTCATAATTCATCATTCACAATTCATAATGAGAATGCGTCTTTCTCATTATCTTTCCTCGTTCTCTATCCTAAACGCAGTCATTGCTCTGGAGTTGTCCGGTTACATTATTACTTCTTATTTCTGCATGATGTATGCATTTTCCTGTACAAAAAAGCATAATTCCTGCAGCAAGAATCCAAATCATAATCCGGATACCCAATGAAACAAAGAAATCGATCGGCATCAGCCGGATCAGCAGATCCGCCCGGGGGTCCAGCAGCCAGCCCTCATTGGTAAAGGCCACCCGGTGGAACGTAATGAACAGGCCGTCAAAATCCACCAGCGCCCATACCGCGATGCCGGCAAACAGCACCCCTGCCGCGCAAAGCCCTGTCAGCATTCCGCCGGCTAATGCTTTCCGTCGCCGAAGCAGGATGCCGATGCCAATCAGCAGCAGCGCCGCCGCACCGGTGATCCACCGCAGCGTTCCCGCCAGGCCGATCAGTCCCCGGCAGTCCGCCATATGGTCCGCTTCATGCGCCTGAAAGCCGATATATCCGCGGTCGTCCGCGTCCGTCCAGATATACTGGAAGTGCTCTTTCTGTCCGGTCAGGTAGGCGGCTGTCATCCGCCCGACTCCCGGGTATTCCTTCTCCGGAAGGCCGGTCGTCTCCGGCGGCGCATGACGGAGCATCTCCCGCGAAAGCAGATCTCCGTCCCCGGCAATACCGTACACCGCTGCCGCCAGCGTGAACAGGATCACTGCCCATACAAGCAGGAATCCACACAGCCGGGCGGCAGCGGTTTTCATGAATCCATGGTTCATTGGTTTGATTACTGCATCTTCAGGTATGCAGTGACAAAGCCTTCCAGGTTTCCGTTCATCACGTCGTCAATGTTGCCGCTCTCGTAGTTGGTGCGGTGATCCTTGACCATGGTATAGGGCTGGAATACGTAGGAGCGGATCTGGCTGCCCCATTCAATCTTCTTCATCTCGCCCTTGATGTCCGCCATCTGCTGTTCCTTTTCACGTTCCTTCAGTTCCAGCAGCTTGGCCTTCAGCATTTTCATACAGGTGGCACGGTTCTGCACCTGGTCACGTTCAGTCTGGCAGGCCACCACGATGGTCACGTCGTCCTTGACGTATGTCATACGGACAGCGGAACTGGTCTTGTTAACGTTCTGTCCGCCGGCACCGGAAGAATGGTAGGTATCCACCCGCACATACTTCATATCAACCTTGATTTCGTCGCCGTCATCCTCAATCATCGGCGCCACGTCCAGGCTGGAGAAGCTGGTATGCCGCCGGGCGTTGGCGTCAAAGGGGCTGATGCGCACCAGCCGGTGCACGCCCTTCTCTCCGCGGAGATAGCCGTAAGCATGATCGCCGCTGACCTCAAAGGTCACGCTCTTGATGCCCGCCTCGTCTCCGTCCAGCAGGTCCAGCAGCTTTACCTCAAAGCCCATCCGCTCACAGTAGCGGGTGTACATACGGTAAAGCATCTGGGTCCAGTCCTGGGCCTCGGTTCCGCCGGCTCCGGCATGAAGGCTCAGCACGGCGTCATTGTCGTCATAGTCGCCCCTCATCAGGGTTTCCAGCTCCAGCGCGTCCGCCTTTTCCTTCAGGCTGGCCAGTTCCGTACCGATCTCCTGGACCATTTCCTCATCGTTTTCTTCCTTGGCCAGCTCCATCATCGTATCGATATCATCGGCAGTGCTCAGCAGGCCTTCATAGTGAGCCAGCTTGTTCTTCAGGTGGCCCAGTTTCTGGTTCACCCGGGTGGAGCGCTCTGTATCGTTCCAGAATTCCGGCTGGTTCATTTCCTCGGTCAGCTCATCGATCTGCTCTTTCATATGATCGATATGCAGCGCCTCTCCGGCAGCCAGGATGCTCTTCCGGATCCCCGTAATATCCTGTGCGTATTGTTCAAGTTCCAACATAATTTACACCTCCGGCAAAAATCAATTCAGAATTCATAATTCAGAATTCAGAATTATGAGTATCTTTCCTGATAACAGCAGTTCCTGTCTACCTTCTTGTATTCCACATATGAATAATCCCCTGTTCTCCGTGTTTGTCCGGATATCGCACAATTCATTATGAATTATGAATTGTGAATTATGAATTCAAAATGAGGCGTCAGCCTTCATTTTTCAGCATGCAGCAGTTCTTGTACTTTTTGCCGCTGCCGCAGGGGCAGGGATCGTTCCGGCCGATCTTTTCAGAGGGCTTGACCCTTCTCGGCTGCCGGGGGCCGTCGCCGGCCATCCGGGCTTCGGTAGGCTTTGCGGTCTGCACCCGTTCCGGCGTGACCTCCACCTTGGTCTGATAGACCCGGCGCACCGTATCCTCCCGGATCAGGTGATTCAGTTCCTCAAACATATGGCCGGATTCAATCTGGTATTCCGTAACGGGATTCTTGCCGCTGTACGCACGGTATCCGATACCGTCCCGCAGCTGATCCATGGCGTCGATATGATCCATCCAGCGGGTATCCACGCTGCGCAGCAGCATAACCCGCTCCAGCTCACGCATATCCACATGGATGCTGTCCATGAGCTGCTCCCGCTCTTCATAGAACTTCCGGGCATCTTCCTTCAGGGCTTCGATGAAAGCATTCCGGTCTTCCTGTTCCATGGCAATGGCGCGGTTGGCTTCCAGCGCGCCGTGATGGCAGCACAGGTTTTCCAGATAGTTGGTGGCTTCCTTCCACTCCCATTCGGCGGGTTCTTCCCCGTTCATCCAGCGGCCTGCCGCGAAGTCGATCACATGATCCGTCATGCGCTGGATGCTGTCCCGCACATTCTCGCCCATGAGCACCCGGCGGCGCTGTCCGTAGATGATTCCGCGCTGGCGGTTCATCACGTCGTCATACTCCAGCACGTGCTTACGGGTTTCATAGTTCCGGCTTTCAATCCGCTTCTGGGCGTTCTCAATCTGCTTGGTCAGCAGGCCGGCCGTCAGCGGTTCGTCATCCTTCAGCCCCAGCCGGTCCACCATGACGCCGATCCGTTCGCTGCCGAACAGGCGCATCAGGTCGTCCTCCAGGCTGATAAAGAACTGGGTGGAACCCGGGTCGCCCTGACGGGCGCAGCGGCCGCGCAGCTGGTTGTCAATCCGGCGGCTTTCATGGCGTTCCGTACCGATGATGTGCAGGCCGCCGGTCTGCAGCACCCGCTCGTGCTCCCGGTCCGTGTCCACCTTGAAGCGCTCATAGTGCTCCTGATAGCGCTTCCGCGCTTCCAGCACCTCATCGCTCACATGCTCGTTGTGGCCGACGGCCTCCTCGATGATCTCCTCGTCCACACCCTCCTGCCGGAGCGCGCGGCGGGCCAGGTAATCGGGGTTGCCGCCCAGGGAAATATCGGTACCGCGGCCGGCCATGTTGGTGGCGATGGTCACAGCGCCCCAGTGTCCGGCCTGGGCCACGATTTCAGCTTCCTTGGCGTGGTTCTTCGCGTTCAGCACTTCATGGGGAATGCCCTTGCGCCTCAGCATGTCGCTGAGCAGTTCGCTGACTTCCACGCTGATGGTACCGACCAGCAGCGGCTGTCCCTTGGCGTGGTATTCCTCAATGCTCGCCACTACCGCGTTGTACTTCGCAGCCTTGTTCTTGTAGACCATATCTTCCTGGTCCACGCGGATATTCGGCCGGTTGGTGGGAATCTCCACAACGTCCAGCGCGTAGATACCCTGGAATTCCGTTTCTTCCGTCTTCGCCGTACCGGTCATACCGGACAGCTTCTTGTACATACGGAAATAATTCTGGAAGGTGATGGTAGCCAGGGTTTTGCTTTCCCGCTCCACCTTCACATGTTCCTTGGCTTCAATGGCCTGGTGCAGGCCCTCGGAATAGCGGCGGCCGATCATCAGGCGGCCGGTGAATTCATCCACGATGATAACCTGGCCGTTCTGCACCACATAGTCCACATCCCGCTTCATCAGGTTATGGGCTCGCAGGGCGCAGTGCACATGGTGGTTCAGCTCGCTGTTGTCCGGGTCGTTGATGTTCTCGATGCCGAAGGCTTTTTCCACCTTCTGGGCACCTTCATCCGTGAGGGTGACGACCTTTTTCTTTTCCTCCACTTCAAAGTGGACGCCGGGCTTCATGGTGCGGATCACCGCGTCCACCCGGTCATAGAGCTCCGTGCTCTTCTCACCCTGGCCGGAAATGATCAGCGGCGTACGGGCTTCATCAATCAGGATGGAGTCAACTTCGTCCACGATGGCGAAAGCGTGGCCCCGCTGCACCAGGTTGTCCTGGCGGATGACCATGTTGTCCCGCAGGTAGTCAAAGCCCAGCTCGTTATTGGTTCCGTAGGTAATATCACAGGCATAGGCCGCCCGGCGTTCTTCCGGTTCCAGGTCGTGCACGATCAGGCCGACGCTCAGGCCCAGGAAGCGGTACACCTTGCCCATCCACTCACTGTCGCGGCGGGCCAGATAATCGTTCACCGTCACAACATGAACGCCCTCGCCGCACAGGGCATTCAGGTAAGCCGGCATGGTGGCCACCAGGGTCTTACCTTCACCGGTTTTCATTTCCGCGATCCGGCCCTGGTGCAGCACGATACCGCCCAGCACCTGCACCCGGAAGGGGCGCATCCCCAGCACACGGTCCGCGGCTTCACGGACAGTGGCAAAAGCTTCCGGGAGAATGTCGTCTTCGGTTTCGCCGTTCTGCAGCCGCTGTCTGAATTCAGCGGTTTTCGCCTGCAGCTGTTCATCAGTCAGCGCGCGATATTCCTCCTCCAGCGCCATGACCGCCTGTACGGGTTTTTCCAGTTTCTTTAACTGGGCATCGTTTCCCGATCCCATGATCTTCTTCAAAAAATCAAGCATTAATAACTCCTTCACTGCCCGTTCAAACGGGCAAAGCATTACAGGTTAGTATACCACCTCCAACCCTTGTGACGCAAGCTTGTCCCACCGCATTTTCCCTGTTCCGGTTTTCGGTTCCGGGGCACACAAAAAAAGCCGGAGCCTTTTACAGCTCCGGCATGTTCAGCCTTTTGTCCTTATTCCTGTTTGCGGCCTCTGCGGCGGCGTGTTCCAGCCGCTTCTTCCGCGGCCTTTTTCACTTCCTCAACCGCTTCCTCAGCAGTCTCGGCAGCCGTTTCAGCCACTGCTTCTTTTGCCTCTTCAGCCGCTTCCTCAACGGTTTCGGTCACAACTTCCGCCGTGTCCTCCGTCTTGTCGGAATACAGCTTACGGAGGGTTTCGGCCATCAGCTCACTGCTCTGGACCGTGTTCTCCACTTCTTCCTTCGCCTCGGGCTTTTCCTCTTCGGCAGCAGGCTTTTCCTCCTCGGTTCCGCCGTTGGAGATCTCACTCCGCTTGCCGCGCTTCGGCGCCGTGCTGTAATCACGGTAGTTGGCGCCGTCCAGATGGTCCATAGCCTTCTTGGATTCGCTCCGGCTCTTGCCGCGGCGAACCGCACCGATCAGCAGCAGGATCAGCAGGATGCCGGCAACCGCCGCGAAGATCCACTTGGCTCCGTCAGCCAGCGTTTCCGCCTGGCCCAGCCATTCGGGTTCAGGCTGGTCCTCCGGCATCGGCTCTTCCGCGGGCTTGGGCGGCGTCACCTGCGGCGGCTCGGTCGGCGCAGGGGTCTGCTCCACATAATTAATGACGATATCGTTGCTGTTGAAGGTCAGCACCTGGTCCAGCTGGTCCTTGCAGGAGGCAACAAACCGGAAGGTGCCGGAACTCATTTCGTTAGTCAGGTTGGCATCCACATCCCGGATAAAGGAAGCGCTCTGTCCGGCCGGAATGCTGGCGAAACTGTAGAGCGTGACATCTCCGGATTTGACGGAAATGTTCTTCACTTCCACAGCGCTGTCATTATGTACGGTCACGGAGAAACGGACGGTGCCGGGACGCTTGTAGATCACGTCGCGGTCAGCCTCAGCTTCCACCCTCAGGGCGATCAGCTGTGACGGATCCATGGCGGTAATCTTGATCCGGCCGGTGGCTGTTTCCACACCCTTGCCGGTGCTCTCGTCCGCCTTGACGGTGAACTGCAGCTCCTGGGTTTCGGTCACGGTCACTTCTTTTTCCAGGGTGAGGTCCTTGCCGGCCTTCACTTCCTGGTTTTCAAACACGGTGCCCAGGATCGGGTCCGTTACGGTCACGTTGGTAAAGTCCAGCGTGCCGGAATTCTTCAGCGTCAGGGTCAGCTTGACGGTATCGCCGGGCGCTCCGCCCTTCTTGTCCGCCTTCAGCGTGGCGGAAAGCTTCACTTCACCGTATTTGATCGTGGTGCTTTCAACCTTCTTGGTGTAGCTTTTGCCGCCGGCCTTGAAGGAGATGGTCGCCGCGCTGGTAATATCCTTTGTCCCCATGGTGGTGGTAAAGGTATAGTTTTCCGTCGCGCCGACAGCAATGGATGCGATGGTTCCGGACTTGGCGGAAACACCGGCATTCTCCTTGATGTTCACGGAGGTAACTTCCACATCGCCGGAGTTGGTCACCTCATAGGTAACGCTGACTTCCTGTCCCTTCTGGGCGGTGGTGGGCGTAATCGTCCTCTTGACGGTAATCTGCGGATCTGTGCCGAGATTGGTTACGTCCTTGGAGAAATTCAGCTTGTGAGCCTTCAGGGTGGGTTCTCCGTCATCGCCGGCCGGGCCGTCATAGGCGGAATACCGTACGGAGAAGGTCACCTTGCCGGCGTCCAGCTCTTCCTGGGTCACGTCCCAGTCGCCGGTCCAGCGCTTGCTCTTTCCGACAGAAAGCGTCGGGGAACCGAAGTCGTCGATCTTGCTGCCGTCCGGAAAATACAGCGTCACCGGGGCAGGCAGATCCCCGTCCCCGATATTGGTTACCGTGATGGAAACAGTGATTGTTTCCGGTCCGGATAATTTATATTTGCTGAATTCCATGGAGACCTTGATTGGTCTATCCGCCGCCAGCGCAAAAGACGCGCAAAGTAAAACCAGCACGACCCCCAGCGCCAGTGCAAGGAATAAACGTTTCCTGTTCATATTGTCTCGGAGCGTAGAACTCCTTCCTCCTTCCCCCGCCGGAAAACCCGCCGGACGTGTCAATATGGATGGATACAGGATATCTACAATATTTTATCGGGAAAGCTCAGGACTGTCAAGAATACAAAGAACGAACAAAAAACAGGCTTTCTGTGCTTTACTCGCCAAAAATCTAGTGTATAATGTTCGATACAAAGTAAAGGCGCTTTGTTACATTAGTATATAAGGAGGAAACCCACATGAAGAAGCTTATCGCTATGGTCCTCGCCCTTATGCTGGCACTGTCTGTCTGCTCCGCCTTTGCTGAAGAGGCAGTCACCCTGAAGATTGCCCATATCGGACCGACCACCGGTGCCGCCGCCCTGTACGGCCTGGCCACCCAGCACGGTGCCGAAATCGCCGTGGATGAAATCAATGCCGCAGGCGGCAAATTCACCATTGAACTGATTAACGAAGACGACGAGCACAACGTTGAAAAAGTTATCAACGCTTACAACGCCGCGCTGGACGCCGGTGCCCAGATGATCCTGGGATCCACCACCTCCAAGCCCTGCGAAGCCGCCGGTGCCCAGGGATACACCGACCGTGTATTCTTCCTGACCCCCTCCGCTTCCTCCACCGCTGTTATCGAGGATAAGGACAACGTCTTCCAGGTTTGCTTCACCGACCCGAACCAGGGCTCCGCTTCCGCGCAGTACATTGCCGATCACAAGCTGGGCACCAAGGTCGCCGTGATCTACAACAACGCCGACGTGTACTCCACCGGTATCCGCGACACCTTCGTGAAGACGGGTGCTGAGCTGGGTCTGGAAATCGTCAGCGAAGAAACCTTCACCGATGAAACCACGGACTTCACCGTTCAGGTTGGCAAGGCCCAGGAAGCCGGCGCTGAAATCGTCTTCCTGCCCATGTACTACACCCCCGCTTCCCTGATCCTGAAGACCGCTGCCGACAAAAACTACAAGCCGATCTTCTTCGGCGTGGACGGCATGGACGGCATCCTGAGCGTGGAAGGCTTCGACACCTCCCTGGCGGAAGGCGTCATGCTGCTGACTCCCTTTGTTGCCACCTCTGAAGACGAGAAGGTCAAGAGCTTCGTTGCCAAGTATCAGGAGAAGTTCAACGAGACCCCCATCCAGTTCGCGGCGGATGCTTATGACGGCATCTACATCCTGGTTGCTGCCGCTGAAAAAGCCGGCATCACCTCCGATATGGCTCCCGAAGATGCCTGCGACCTGCTGATTGAGGCTATGAAGGAAATCGAAGTTACCGGTCTGACCGGCACCATGACCTGGGACGAGTCCGGCGCTGTTACCAAGACGCCTATGGCCGCTACCATCGTCAACGGTGTGTACGTCTTCGAAGACTGATTTCCCGGTCACCTTTTCGCGAACCGGTCCTCTTCTGGACCGGTTTCGCTTGTTCTGGCCCATTCCGAAATCCGTATCTGAATCCTTTACCAGTACTCTTTCCTGAGAGGAAATATCTGTATGATTTTTCTGGATAATCTGATTAACGGCCTCAGCCTGGGCAGCATCTATGCCATCATCGCCCTGGGCTATACCATGGTCTACGGCATCGCGAAGATGCTGAACTTCGCCCATGGCGATGTCATCATGGTCGGCGCCTATATCGCTTTCTGCGGCCTGCAGTACTGGGGCATCCCCCCGGTCCTCGCATTCCTGCTGGCCATGGTGGTCTGCACCATCCTGGGCATCACCATCGAAGGGCTGGCTTACCGGCCCCTCCGCCAGGCTACGTCCCTGGCGGTGCTGATCACCGCCATCGGCATGAGCTATCTGCTGCAGAACATCGCGCTGATGATCTGGGGTGCCAACCCCAAGTCCTTCCCCACCACCTTCATCAACAGCACTTCGCTGCACCTGGGGAAGATCAACATTTCCTCCGCAACCCTGATCACCATCCTGGTCAGCATCGTCATCATGGTCCTGCTGACCCTGTTCACCTCCAAGACCAAGCTGGGCAAAGCCATGCGCTGTGTTTCGGAGGACCGGGGCGCGGCTGAGCTGATGGGCATCAATGTGAACCGGACCATTTCCCTCACCTTTGCCATCGGCTCTGCGCTGGCTGCCATCGCCGGCATCCTGCTGTGCTCCTCCTATCCCATCCTGCAGCCCACCACCGGTTCCATGCCGGGTATCAAAGCCTTCACCGCCGCCGTATTCGGCGGAATCGGCTCCATCCCCGGCGCCATGCTGGGCGGCGTACTGCTTGGAATCATCGAGATTTTCGGCAAAGCCTATATTTCAACCGAGCTGGGAGACGCCATCGTCTTCGCCGTGCTGATCATCGTGCTGCTGTTCAAGCCGGCCGGACTGCTGGGCAAGCCCATGCGTGAGAAAGTGTGAGGTGAGGAAAATGACAAAAGCAAAACGCAAACGCCTCATCTACAACCTGATCACCTTTGCTCTGGTCATCGGTGCTTTCCTGATCCTCCAGAACATGATCGCCACCAAATTGATCAGCCGTTCCCTGAAGGGACAGCTGGTTCCGATCTGCTCCTGGATCGTGATGGCCGTTTCCCTGAACCTGGTTATCGGCTTCTCCGGAGAACTGAGCCTCGGCCACGCCGGCTTCATGAGCATCGGTGCCTACACGGGCGCCATTGTCAGCGGATGGCTCCTGGCTGCCTTTGATATGCAGGATGCTACCCTGCGGCTTGTTCTGGCCATTGTGGCCGGCGGCATCCTGGCAGGTATTTTCGGCGTGCTGATCGGCATTCCCGTTCTCCGGCTCCGGGGCGACTACCTGGCCATCGTTACTCTGGCCTTCGGTGAAATCATCCGGAACCTGGTGAACGTCCTGTATGTGGGAACAGCCGACGGGAAACTGCGGTTCTCCTTCCTGAACAAGAACCTGCCCGAGAACGTCACCATGCTGGTGGACGGTGCCAAGGGCGCAGTCAAGATCAAGCCGATTTCCACCTTCACCGTGGGCTTCGTCCTGATCATGATCACCCTGATTGTGGTGCTGAACCTGGTCAACTCCCGCGCAGGCCGTGCCATCCAGGCTACCCGGGACAACCGGATCGCCGCTGAATCCATGGGCGTTTCCGTGACCCGCTACAAGATGATGGCCTTCGTGACCGCGGCGGTGCTGGCCGGTATGGCAGGTGCCCTCTACGGACTGAACTCTTCCACCGTGGTTCCCACGCAGTTCACCTTCAACCAGTCCATCAACGTACTGGTCTTCGTGGTACTAGGCGGCCTGGGCAACGTGCTGGGCTCCATCATCTCCGCCACCTTCCTGACTGTGCTGCCGGAAGTCCTGCGTGAATTCGCGGATTATCGCATGCTGGTATATGCGGTGGTGCTGATCCTGGTGATGATCTTCACCAACAACCCGACTACCCGCGCGATCGCCAACCGGCTTTTCGCGCCGGTCAAAAATCTGTTCCACGGAAAACACAAGGAACCCGTCGGAGGAGGTGACGCCAAATGACAGAGGTTAAGAGACATCGTTCCGATACCAAAATGGTTCCGGTTCCTTCTCATTCCATCGTTCCGGAGCGGGACATCAATGAGATCCCGGTGCTGGAAACCCGTCATCTGGGCATTGAGTTCGGCGGACTGAAAGCTGTGGACGACTTCAATATCACCATCGGCAAAACCGAAATCGCCGGCCTGATCGGCCCCAACGGCGCCGGCAAGACCACGGTCTTCAACCTGCTGACCAAGGTGTACGAGCCCACCAGCGGCGCCGTGCTCATCGACGGCAAGGACCTGCACGGCATGAGCATCGTACAGGCTTCACGGCTGGGCATTGCCCGTACCTTCCAGAACATCCGCCTGTTTGACAAGATGACCGTGGAAGAGAACGTGCGAATCGGCCTGCACAACCAGATCAAATATGATATGTTCAGCGGCATCCTGCGGCTGCCCCGTTACTGGAAGCAGGAGAAGCGCCAGCATGAACGGGCTATGGAGCTGCTCGACATCTTCGGCATGCAGGACCTGGCGGATGAAGTATCCGGCAGCCTGCCCTACGGCGCCCAGCGCCGCCTGGAGATTGTCCGCGCCCTGGCCACAGATCCGAAGCTGCTGCTGCTGGACGAGCCTGCTGCGGGCATGAACCCCCATGAAACAGAAGAACTGATGGAGAATATCGCCAAGATCCGGGATCAGTTCCAGATCGCAATTCTCCTGATCGAGCATGACATGAGCCTGGTAATGGGCGTGTGCGAAGGCATCTGCGTCCTGAATTTCGGCAAGATCATTGCCAAGGGCACAGCTGATGAAATCCAGGCGAACCCGGACGTCATCGAAGCGTATCTGGGCAAAAAGAGGGAGGGCGGAAAATGAGCGAAATCAAAAATCAGGATCTGCCCCTGCTGAAGGTCAAGGACCTGCATGTCTATTACGGCGCCATCCATGCGGTAAAGGGCATCAGCCTGGAAGTGCACGAGGGCGAAATCGTAACCCTGATTGGCGCCAACGGTGCCGGAAAGTCCACCACCCTGAATACCATTGCCGGACTGCTGAAACCCCGTCAGGGCTCCATTGTCCTGGGCGGCGTCCCCGTGGACGGCACCGGCGCCTCAAAGATGGTTTTCAAGGGTCTCAGCCTTTGTCCCGAAGGCCGGCGCATTTTCCAGCACATGACCGTGCGGGAAAACCTGGAGATGGGCGCCTACAGCCGCCCCAATGAAGAAATCGAATCCTCCCTGGAGGACGTGTTCCGCCGTTTCCCCCGCCTGAAAGAACGGGAAAAGCAGATCGGCGGCACCCTGTCCGGCGGTGAGCAGCAGATGCTGGCCATGGCCCGCGCACTGATGAGCAAGCCGAAGCTGATGATGCTGGACGAGCCTTCCATGGGTCTCGCCCCGATCCTGGTGGATCAGATCTTCGATATCATCCAGGAGCTGCATGAATCCGGCGTGACCATCCTGCTGGTGGAACAGAACGCCCAGATGGCGCTTTCCGTAGCGGACCGCGCCTATGTGCTGGAGACCGGCCGGATCGCCATGTCCGGCGACGCCTCCGAACTCCTGCAGAACGACGACGTCCAGAAAGCCTACCTCGGAAACTGAAAAAAAGATACAGAAAGACCCTGCCGCGGCAGGGTCTTTTTATATGTCTTAGTTCTGCTCCGTATCATCCACAGGAGGCGCGTCAAACAGGGTGTCCATGCTCATCTGTCCGGGAGAATCCTCCGGGCCCGGATCCGGGGTATACCTCGGCCGGGAAACCGTGCGCCGTGTCCGCTGTTCCGCGGGAATCACCAGGGAGGATGGCAGCTTCACCTTCCGTTTCTTGCCCAGCTTTTCCCGGGTTATGCTCATCACGTCATCCCAGATAAAGGGCGTGCAGGCCGCAGCGATCCGTACCCACCAGGCCGGCGCGTAATACAGGATCATGCACTTTTCCGGCCACAGCTGTACCCGGGCGACATCCTTCCACGCCAGGTGCTTTTCACTCAGCTTCAGCACAAGGCCGCTGCTTCCCTGGGCTGCGTTCCGCATCTGCGCCGGGGAACGCAGCCTGGCAATCAGTTTGACCGGCGTGGGATTGGGCAGGTAGTGGATTTCATGAATCCCGCGGTTATCCGCCACAAAGTCCGCCAGCTCTTTCCCCTGCAGGAGCAGGGCGGCAAACACCAGCAGCACAATCGCCCCCAGCAGGCTCAGCAGCACTGCCGGAAAGCCGGAAACCAGCATCTTTTCCACTGCTGCGACGCCGCCGGAGACCCCCTCCGCCGCCAGCACCAGCAGCAAGATAAACAGCGCTGCAGGCAGGAGCACCCGCATCAGCGCGTTCCAGCACATCCAGTCCTTCACCGGGGTACGCTCCACACACCAGGCAGCATGGGCCGCGTTTTTCCCCAGGCGGCTGCCGCAGAAGGGGCAGATCTCTCCCGCGTCCACTTCCCTGGCGCATTTCTTGCAATAGGCTGTCAGTGCCATTCTTCCCTCTCCGTTCCGGTTGATACAGATATTGTATCCTTTCCCGGTACGGTTTTCAAGGCGAACAAAACGCTTCCTCTGCCGGGACTTGAAGAAACGCATTTACAAAAATATTAAGTTTGTTTAAACAAACTTTTGTTAGATATTGCTATCTATGGTCAATTGTAGTAAAATGCACACGGCATCGGGGAGAACATCTGGTTTCCCTCGGATGTCCAGAGTGACAAAGAAAGGGATATCCATTATGCAACTGAACGCGCTGCACCCCGGTCAGTCCGCCGTTATCGAAGCCGTCGGCGGTGAAGGCGCCCTGCGTCAGCACTTCCTGGACATGGGCGTTATTCCCGGAACGGAAGTTACTGTTATCAAACTGGCTCCCATGGGAGACCCCATGGAGCTGCGGATCCACGGCTATGAGCTGACCCTCCGCCTTGCAGACGCGGAGCAGATAGAGATTTCCCCGGTCAGCCGGAAAGCCGCTGACGAGGAAAAGAAAGCCCAGCGTTCCCAGGAGCATCCCGGCCTGGGTGAAGAAGGCCGTTTCCATCCCCGGGGCAGCGGTGATCCGCTGCCGGACGGCACCAGGCTGACCTTCGCCCTGGTGGGCAACCAGAACAGCGGCAAGACCACCCTGTTCAACCAGCTGACCGGTTCCAACCAGCACGTGGGCAATTTTCCCGGCGTCACCGTGGACCGCAAGGACGGCGTAATCCGCGGTCACAGCGATACGCTGGTCACCGACCTTCCCGGCATTTACTCCATGTCTCCCTACTCCAGCGAGGAGCTGGTTTCCCGGGACTTTGTCCTCCGGGAGCATCCGAAAGCCATTATCAACATCGTGGACGCCACCAATATCGAGCGCAACCTGTACCTGACCATGCAGCTGCTGGAAATGAACATCCCGATGGTGGTTGCCCTGAATATGATGGACGAGCTGCGGGGCAACGGCGGCACCGTGGACGTGAACGTCATGGAAGCCATGCTGGGCGTTCCGGTGGTGCCAATTTCCGCCGCCAAGAACGAAGGCGTGGACGAACTGATCCGCCACGCCATCCACGTGGCAAAGTACCAGGAAAAGCCCGTGGAACAGGACTTCTGCGGTATTGAGGATCACGGCGGCGCCGTTCACCGCGCGCTGCATGCCGTCAGCGTCCTGATCCAGGACCATGCGGAACGCGCCAGGCTGCCCGTCCGCTTCTCCGCCAGCAAGCTGATCGTCGGCGACCCGCTGCTGGCAGACCAGCTGGAGCTGGATGAAAACGAGCGGGAAACCCTGGACCACCTGGTCCTGCAAATGGAAAAGGAGCGCGGCATGGACCGCAGCGCGTCCATAGCCGATATGCGGTTTGCCTTCATCCGGAAGGTTTGCGACGCTTCCGTCATCAAGCCGAAGGAAAGCAAGGAACGGATCCGGAGCGAGAAAATCGACCGGATCCTGACCGGAAAGCATACCGCCATTCCCCTCTTCATCCTGATCATGGCGCTGGTCTTTTTCCTGACCTTCTTCCTGATCGGCCCCTTCTTCCAGGACCTGCTCGAGGGCGGTATCGACATGCTGAAGACCGGCGTGCAGAAGGGCATGGAAGCCGTGAATGTCAACGACCGGATCCAGAGCCTGGTGCTGGACGGTATCTTTGAAGGCGTGGGCACTGTGGTCAGCTTCCTGCCGATCATCGTGATCCTGTTCTTCTTCCTGTCCCTGCTGGAGGACAGCGGCTATGTCGCCCGGGTTGCCTTTGTGATGGACAAACTGCTGCGGCGTATCGGCCTGTCCGGCCGGAGCATCGTGCCGATGCTGATCGGCTTCGGCTGCACCGTGCCGGCTGTCATGTCCACCCGGACCCTGCCCAGCGACCGGGACCGCCGGATGACTATCCTGCTGACCCCCTTCATGTCCTGTACCGCCAAGATGCCGATCTACGGCTTCTTCGTCAGCGCCTTTTTCCCGCAGTACGGCTGGCTGATCATTACCGCCCTGTACCTGCTGGGCATCCTGACCGGCATTGCCGCGGCGTTCCTGTTCAAGAACACCCTGTTCAAGGGCGAAGCGGTTCCCTTTGTGATGGAGCTGCCGAATTACCGTTTCCCCAGTCCCCGGAACGTGGCCCAGCTGCTTTGGGAAAAGTCCAAGGATTTCCTGCACCGCGCCTTCTCCGTTATCCTGATTGCCACCATCGTCGTCTGGTTCCTGAAGAGCTTTGACTTCCGGCTGAACCTGGTGACCGATTCCCATGAAAGCATCCTGGCCGCCGTGGCCGGCCTGCTGGTGCCGATCATGACTCCCGTGGGCCTCGGCGACTGGCGCATCGTCACCTCGCTGATCAGCGGCTTCATGGCCAAGGAAAGCGTGGTCTCCGTCATGGAAACCCTCTTCGGCGGCGGACTGGCCGCCCTCGGTTCCGTCACCGCCGCCTCCATGCTGGCCTTCAGTCTCCTGTATACCCCCTGCGTGGCAGCCATCGCCGCCATCCGCCGGGAACTGGGACGCAAGTGGGCGCTGGGCGTGGTCCTCTGGCAGTGCGCCATCGCCTGGGTCGCCGCCCTGATTATCCGGCTCATCGGACTGATTTTCTGAGGAGGTTGCCCCATGAATATCTGGGATATCATGATTGTACTTATGATCGCCGGTATCGCAGCCTTCGCTTTTTACCGCACCCGTAAAAGAAAGGCAGAAGGAAAAAGCAGCTGCTGCGGCACCTGCGGCAACTGCTCCCTGTGCAACGCCTCCTGCGCTGCACGGCGTGACCAGAAGTCATAATTGTTCATTTTTCATTAACAACGGCGCTCCTTCCGGAGCGCCGCTCTTTTTTACTTTTTTGTCTCAATGGTCCAGATCTCGTACTGGTCTTCCACTTCCCGTTTCAGTTCGTCAATTCCGGCTTCCTTCAGGGCTTTCCGGAAAGCTTCGATGCCCTTCTCCGGATCGTCCGGATCCACCGCGCCGACCATCAGCGGAAGCTTGAACTCTTCCACAACCGCTTCCATCGCGTCCACGATCTCCTTCACCGGTTTCTTGTTGAACCGGAAACCATAGGACGCCGTCTTCGGCGCATCGTTTCCATATTCCTGCAGCAGGATATTCTTGTCCGGTTTTTCTGACGTCAGCACATACTGGAGCGCAGTATCCCCGACGGTCCAGGCTCCGCCGTGCAGGCCGTACCAGTTGGCGGCCTCCACCAGCTCCACCTGCGTGTCATTCACCTTGATGTAGTTGACGCCCTCCTGACCGAAAAGCATCAGGTTCACCAGCGTCGCATCGCTGTGCATCAGGTTCAGGTACTGCATGGCGACGTCCTTTTTCTTGCAGCTCTTCGGAATCGCGAACATGGAACCGCCGGCCTGGCAGGTCACCTTATACAGCTCCTGCAGCGTAATTTCCGTGCATTCAAACTCCGGCACGCCTGCCGCCTTGTTGGCCGCGTACATTTCCGTGGACTTGATGCCGTTTCCCTTCAGGGGCTGGGTAAACACCAGGAAATCTCCTGTACCGAAGATTCCGTTATAGTCATAGGTAGCGGCGTCCGGCGCGATATAGCCCAGCTGCGCCCACCGGTACATCAGGCGGATATGGGCTTCCTGGAGCTCCGTTTCATAGATGCTGTAGACCGTCTCATCATATTTTCCGTTTTCATCCATCGCGAACTTCATGGACAGCACATCGCCGGGCAGGCCAATCCAGTCGTGGCCCCAGGGTTCATCAGACCAGCGGCCCTGTTCCATCAGATAGGGATATTTATCCGGATACAGCGCCTTGTATTTTGCCAGATAGGGTTCCAGTTCCTCGGTCGTCCTGACCGGATCCTTGTCCGGATCCCAGCCGATCTGCGCCGCGGCCGTCTTGTTTACAATCAGTCCCGTGGGAACGCACAGTTCCTTGTTGGTGGGAATGCCGTAGATCTGCCCGTTATACTTCACGCCCTCCAGGAAATCCGCCGGCAGGCTCGCCAGAATACCTGAGCCGAAATTGTCCAGCAGGTCGCCCAGCGGCACCAGTTTCCGCTCCTGGATTTCCTGCACATAGCCTTCCCAGTCCGCGGTAAAGATCAGGTCGATCTTCTCATCATTCATCAGCGCGCCGATCGCCTGTTCCGTCCAGGCCGGATCCCAGGGAACAAGATGGAAGGAGACCTGCATGTTTGCCGTCACCTGCCGGCTCTCATACAGTTCGGTCAGATACGCATTGATTGCATCTTCCACCCCGGCACGGATCGCCGCATCGTCCTTGTTTGCGATCCAGTAAATATCCAGCGTGTATGCCGTCTTCGCCGCTGCTGTGGATACGAGTCCGGCCAGCAGCGCAAGCATCAGCAGCAGTGCGATCAGTTTCCGCATCAATCCATCCCCCTCATCCGGTTATCAAAAAGCTTCCCCCGTCTGTGATCAGGGCTGCATTCTTTTTCATCTTACGTTATGGATACCTTACCACAAAACAGGGGGCTTCACAAGTCTTTCACGCCTGCTTTTCGGCCGTATACGGATATGGTATACTATCGGATGAATTGATTCGTTTTCCAATATGATCACCGACAGCGGCGGACGACAGTCCCCCGCGGAAAGGATACCCTATGCGTTTAGGCGGAACAGTCTGCTGCGATCATCCGGCGGAATGGGAGGACAAACTGGTTCAGTCCGGTTTCCGGGCCATCACCGCACCCTTCAACTGCGAAACGCCCCGGGAGGAAACCGAACGGCTCCTCCGCATCGTCGAAAAGCACGACGCAGCCATTGCGGAGGTAGGCGTCTGGCGGAATCCTTTTGATCCGGTCACCGGCCCGGCCAGCCTGGACTACGCCGTCCACCAGCTTCAGCTGGCAGACGAATTCTCCATTCCCTGCTGCGTCAACATCGCCGGTACGGAAAGTCCCTTCGGCTGGGATGCCGCGGATCCCGGCAACTTTTCGGAAGCCATGTACCGGAGGCTGGTTTCCTCCATCCGGGAAATCATCGACCGGGCCAACCCTAAAAAGGCCTTCTACTGCCTGGAGCCCATGCCGTGGATGATTCCCGACAGCCCGGAGGTTTACCTGCAGCTGATGCAGGACGTGGACCGGAAGCAGTTTGCGGTTCACATGGATTTTGTGAACATGATCAACTGCCCGCGGCGGTTCCTGGACGCAGAAAGCTTCATTGAAGAATGCTTCAGCAAGCTGGGGCCGTATATCAAAAGCACCCACCTGAAGGATTCCCGGATGGATCCGATGCAGCTGACCACCGTACTGAATGAATGCTCTCCCGGCGAGGGCTCCCTGGACTTTGTCCGGGTGCTGAAAATCATTGACCGGTACCTGCCCGCGGACGCTCCCGTCCTGCTGGAGCACATGACCACCTTTGAGGAATACCGCCGGGCCTATGACTATGTGGCCGGAAAAGCGGCGGAAGCCGGCGTCTGCATATAATCCAAACAATCAAAGCGCCTTCCCGGAATGTCCCCGGGAAGGCGCTTTCATATACATGGAATTTACAGGTTTTCGCCGTTGGTACGGATTGTTTCCGCATACCAGGCGAGACTGTCCTTGGGAATGCGTTTGCCGGTAGGATAATCCACATACACCAGGCCGAAGCGTTCGGAATAGCCCCTAGCCCACTCAAAGTTGTCCATCAGGCTCCAGCAGAAATATCCCCGGATATCCACGCCGTCTTCTCCTGCTCTCCGGTATTCCCGGATATAGCGGTGGAGATAATCGATCCGGTGCGGGTCATGCACCTTGCCGTCCAGCATCACACAGTCATGACTGGACATTCCATTCTCACTGATCAGGAAAGGCACATGGTACCGTTCCCACAGGTAACGCGGTCCCCAGTACAGGGCCCGGGGGGTGACAGGCCAGCCGCATGCAGTCCTGGGATATCCTGCCGGATAAGGCACGGTTTCCCATCCATCCTCGTTTTCAGCCGCACGGACTTCCCGGCCCTCATAGATATTCTGGGCATAGAAGTCCAGCGGCTGGCAGATCACCTTCATATCCTCCTGCCAGCCTTCCGGCAGGTACTGTCCATACAGTTTCAGGCCGTCCTCCGGATAGGTTCCGAGGATCACGGGATCACTGAACCAGGCTACAGAGAAAGAGGGGCTGTCCTTTTCCACCGCAAAATACGCCTTCCGTGCCGCTTCCACATCCGCGGGATTCTGTTCATCCTTCGGAATCACTGAGGCACCGCAGGGCGCATAGCCGATGCGGACATCCTTCACTTTTTCCCGCAGCACCTGGCAGGCCCGTCCATGGCTCTTCATCAGATTATGGCAGGCAGTCACCTGTTCCTTCAGACCCAGCTTCAGGCCCGGTGCGAACCCGCCGGTCATATAACCCAGACCGATAATGCACTGGGGCTCATTAATCGTGAAGAAATCCTTCACCCGGTCGCCGAAGCGATCCGCCAGCACGCCGGTGTATTCCGCAAACCACTCCGGCATCTGTTCGCTCACCCAGCCGCCCTTCCGTTCCAGACAGGCAGGGAGATCCCAATGATAGATCGTCATCCAGGGACGGATCCCATACTCCAGCAGGCAGTCAATCAGGGCATTATAAAATGCGACGCCCGCCTCGTTCACTTTGCCGGTTCCTTCCGGCAGGATCCGCGGCCAGGAAACGGAGAAACGATAGTTTTTAATGCCGTATTCCGCCATCAGGGCTACATCTTCCCTGAACCGATGATAATGATCGCAGGCTGTTTTGCCGTTGGAATGATCGCTGATCGCACCGGGCTGTTCGCAGAACTCGTCCCAGATACTCGGGGTTTTTCCGTCTTCATCCCATGCGCCTTCGATCTGAAAAGAGGCAGTCGCGGTGCCCCAGAGAAAATTCTTCGGAAAGCTCATTCGCGTAGTCTCCTTTTACCGTATTGCATCTATTGTATCGTTTGCACTTTTCTTTTTCAAGTGACTTTCTCACATTCTTTTGCGGTTTGCGCAAACCTTTTCATTTTCAGTCGGTTTTTCGTTTCATTTTTTGCATTTTGGAGCATGAAAAAGCACCCGCCGAAACCGGCGGGTGTTTTGTGTGGGACGTAATAATCCCCGGAATGCTTATCCTTTGCTCAGGATCACCCGTGCTTCATAGGGCTGAAGTTTCCCTGCCTGATGCGTCGGATAATTTGAAATCAGTTCATGGCCGGACAGTTCCTCCGCCAGCGGACAGGAAACCGTCCGCTCAGTCCAGTTCAGCAGTACCGTCAGCCGGACATCGTCCAGCACGCGCGCATAGGCATATACTTCCGGATCCTCTTCCAGCATGGGCACAAATTCCCCGTACACAATCACCGGATACTGGTGCCGCAGTTCAATGAGCTTCCGGTAATAATGGTACACGCTGTCCGGATCGTTGACCTCCCGCTCGGCGTTGATGATCGGATAGTTGCCGGTCACGGGCAGCCAGGGCGTACCGGTCGTGAAGCCCGCATGCTTCTCCGCGTTCCACTGCATGGGCGTCCGGGCGTTATCCCGGGCAATCCGGGCGAACCAGCGCATCATGTCCTGTCCGTCCACCAGGCCGGATTCCACCCACTGATGCCAGGCGTTATGGACCTCCACGTCCTCATACTGATCCAGGCGGGTGAAATAGGCGTTGGTCATGCCCAGTTCCTCTCCCTGATATACATAGGGCGTGCCGCGCATCATATGGATCATGGTGGCCAGCATCTTGGCGCTGACCGCCCGGAAAAGCTCGCTGTCATTGCCATACCGGCTGACCTGCCGGGGCTGGTCATGGTTCCCCAGGTACACGGTATTCCAGGCCCTGCCCTGCAGGCCGGTCTGCCAGCGATTGAAAGCCGCCCTGACGTCCTTCAGCGGAGCACCGTGATCGCTCCACTTACCCAGTTCCGTGCCGTCGTTCAGTCCGTCATTATGCTCAAAGGAGAAGATCATGTCCAGCTCGGAGCCGTCCTCATTGGCATACCGGATTGCGCCTTCAACAGTTCCACCGGCCTCACCGACCGTCAGCAGGTTATACTTGTCCAGCACCTCCCGGCGCATTTCCCGCAGATAGCGGTGGGTGGTTTCCGTATGCTGGCAGGAAGGTTCAAAGCTGCCGTACAGCGCACCGGGCGCTACCGGACCGTCCTCGAAGTTTTCCTTGCCGATCATGCTGATCACGTCCATGCGCCAGCCGTCCACGCCCTTGTCGCACCACCAGCGCATCATGTCAAAAACGCCTTCCCGGACCTTGGGATTGGCCCAGTTCAGATCCGGCTGCTCCTTTGTGAACAGGTGCAGGTAATACTGGCCGCTGGCCTCATCCTTTTCCCAGGCCGATCCGGAAAAACAGGATCCCCAGTTGTTGGGCGGTCCGCCGTTTTTCCCGTCCTGCCAGATGTAGTAGTCCCGGTAGGGATTGTCCTTTCCCTTCCGGCTTTCCACAAACCAGGCATGCTCGTCCGAGGAATGGTTGGCCACCAGATCCATCACCAGCTTCATGCCCCGCGCGTGGATTCCTTCCAGCATCCGGTCGAAATCCTCCATCGTGCCGAATTCCTTCATGATGGCCCGGTAGTCGGAAATATCATACCCGTTGTCATGGTTCGGGGAAGCGTATACCGGGGAAACCCAGATGACATCAATCCCCAGGTTCTTCAGGTAGTCCAGGTGCGTCGTGATTCCGTTCAGGTCGCCGATTCCGTCGCCGTTGGAATCCGCAAAGCTCCGGGGATAGATCTGATAGACCACCGCTTCCTTCCACCAGACGCGTTTTTCATTGTTCATAGCTGGTCACCTCATTGCTGTCAGTGTGAAAAACGGCAGGCTGAACACTCAGCCCGCCGAAGAAGACCGGAGATTACTTGATGGAGCCGTCCACCATGCCCTGCACAATATACTTCTGGGCGAAGAGGTACAGGATCACGATCGGCAGCATGGCCAGCAGCGTCGACGTCATGATCAGGTGCCACTGTTTCACGTAGGCGCCGTTGAATCCCTGTACCGCCAGGGGGATGGTCCGGATATTGCCGCTGGCACCCAGCACCAGCAGCGGCAGCAGGTAGTCGTTCCAGATCCACAGGCCGTTGAGCACCAGCACGGTCACGAACACAGGCTGGAGCAGCGGAAGCACGATCCGGAAGAAGGTTCCCGCCCGGGAGCAGCCGTCGATGTCGGCCGCCTCTTCCAGTTCCAGCGGCACACCCTTGATGAAACCGTGGAAGATGAAGATCGACATGGCTTCACCGAATCCCAGGTAGGCGAAGATGATACCCTGATAGGAGCGGAGCATCGGAATACCCAGGAAATCGCCCACGCTCTTGAACCAGGTCAGCAGGGGGAACATAACCACCTGGAACGGGATTACCATGGCCGCCACATAGCTCATGAAGAGCAGGTTGGACCACTTGGTCTTGTTCCGTACCAGCACCCATGCCGCCATGGAGGAGAAAATGGAGATCACCGCGAGGGAAATCACTGTGATGATCACAGAATCCCGCAGGGCGGACAGGAAGTTGAAGTTCGGGTTGTTCCAGATCTCCGCGACGTTCCGTCCAAGCTGGGCAACATCCGTCGGAACGCCAACCGGCGCGTTGATAATGTCCTGGTTCGTCCGCATGGAGTTGAACACCACGATGACGAAGGGCATCATGAAGAGGATAAAGAGGATCAGGGTCACAATTTCAAGCGCGATCCTGCGGCCGTTGTGGGGTTTATAACCCGCCATCCTCTCGATGGGGGCAGCAGCCTGCTTTGCCATTATGCCTCCACCTCCTTGCTCTTGTTCCAGGTGACCTGGATTACAGAGAAGATCGTCAGCACAATGAAGAAGATCACAGCCTTGGCCTGGCCCTGCGCCATATTGTTATACTTGAACGCCGTGTTGTAGATGTTCAGCGCCAGCAGCTCGGAGGCCTGCACCGGTTTCATCATAAAGATGGATACCGGGCCGCCGTTTGTCAGGGCCACGTTCACGTCGTACATCTTGAAGGAATTGGTCAGGGTCAGGAACAGGGAGATGGTGAACGCGTTCGCCATCAGCGGAATCTGGATCTTCCTCACCCGCGTCCAGTAGCGCGCGCCGTCCACTTCCGCCGCTTCCATCACCGACTTGGAGATTCCCTGGATGGATGCCACATAGATCAGCATGATATAACCGGCATACTGCCAGGTATTTACCGTGACCAGGGTGATCATCACCGTATCCTTATTGGATATCAGTGATTTGCTCAGCGTCGGCAGGCCGAGGGACTGTCCGACAGAGGGAAGGATGTTGGAGAAAATGAACTGCCATACCAGACCAAGCACGATACCGCCGATCAGGTTCGGCACAAAGAAGCCCGCCCGGTAAATATTCCGTCCCCGGATCTCACTTGTCACCAACAGGGAGATAAGGAACGCGACCACGTTCACCGTGATGATATTCAGCACCGTGAAGAGCAGCGTTACCAGGAAGGAATGCAGGAAACCGGGCTCCTGGAAAATCGCCTTATAGTTTTCAAATCCGACAACCCGGTTCACCGCGCCGGTGCCCTGCCAGTCGGTAAAGGAATAGTAGATACCGAAAATGAAGGGAATGATGATCACCATCAGAAAGGCGATCAGCGTGGGAAGCAGGAACAGGAATTCTGTCAGCTTCCGCTTTTGTCTGCTGGTCATGGAATCCCTCCCGTATTATGAATAATGGATGAGCAGTTTTCCGCCGTCCGGAATCTGCTGAAAAAGGGGATGGCGCCGGAAAGTCTCCGGAACCATCCCCGGGGAAAGATTCAGGATTACTTGGCGATGCCCGCGATCGCGTCCTTCATCATGATTTCGAAGGTATCCACGTCGATTCCGCCGGAAGCCAGCAGCTCGTAGATCTGGCCCAGGGTGCCCATGCCGAAGCCGTCGGGCAGTTTGTACTGCTGCCAGTCATAGGTCTTGCCGGCCGCATTCCATTCCATGACGGACTTGGACAGCGGAGCGGAGGGAGCCAGGGTGACATTGGTGAAGGCAGGCACCATGGCCGCTTTGTTCACCATGTAGTCAGCACCCTCTTCAGAGGTGGCCAGGAAGTTCAGGTAAGCCAGGGCTTCATCCTTGTTTCCGTTCTCGTTGATCACGTACCAGGAAGGCGGATTGACCAGGATGCCGTCGGTTTCCTCATGCAGGAAAGCGTGAGGCGCGTAGGCAATTTCGAAATCGGGGTTCAGCGCTACCAGGGACGGATCCATCCAGTTGCCCTGATGATAGAAGGCAGCCTTGCCGTTGGCGAAAGCGGCCAGCTGGCTGTCCTGGGTGCCGTTCAGCAGCATGTCGGGATCGCTGTACTTGAAGATCAGCGCCACATACTGGCAATACTGATGGAACCGTTCCTCATCCACCTTGCCTTCCAGTACCTGGTCGATGTAGGTGGTGTCATTCCGTTCATTGCCCACGGTCAGGTAGACGTTGAAGTTGTGCAGGCCGGTTACCCAGGTCATGCCGGTGGTGGTGCCGGCCACCATGGAAACGACCATGTCCAGACCCAGTTCAGCCTTCATGCTGTCCAGCTTCTCAAAGGCGGCAGCATAGGCATCATAGGTGGTCAGGGTAGCGGGATCGATGCCGGCCTTGTCCAGGATGCTCTTGTTGTAAGCCAGTCCGTAGCCTTCAACAGCCACCGGGAAGCCCACAGCCTTGCCGTCCACCATGTAGGCGGCAGCGGTGTACTGGGTCCATTCCGCACCGGTCTGATCCGCGATCTTGTCCTTCCACAGCTCATAGCTGCTGGGGCCTTCGATGACGAAGATGTCAGGCTCCCGGCCGGACTGCATTTCAGCCTTCAGCACGGTGTTGTAGTCGGAGGATCCGCCGCCGGTGATAACCTTCACCGGAACGCCGGTTTTCTCTTCATACAGCTTGGCAAAGTCTTCCATCTGGGAGGTGATTTCCACCTTGTTCTGGACGATTACGATATCGGCCAGCGCAGAAACGGCAGTCATCATCAGTGCCAGTGTCAGCACGATAGCAATAAGTTTCTTCATGGGATAAAACCCTCCTTCATTATTTGACAGTCAATGACTGCCTGTTAAAACGGATCTCCGCCGTTTTAATCTCCTTTTCAAATATTGTGATTTTTTTGTATTGTTTTTGTATTGTTTGTTATTAATGGTTATTGAAAACGTTCCCGATGACATTTTGATTCTATCTGAATGATCATTCCTTGTCAATAGAATTTGACCAATTGATCCTATACATTTTTGATATGCCCTGTTATATCCTGACGGGGCGTTGGAAAAGCATCCATTCATCGGCTGTCCGCAGACAAAAAAACACCCTTCACGGAAGATCCGTGAAGGGTGTCTGGTTTTCAGAAAAGCCGGTATTACTCCTTGACGCCGCCCAGCGCAACGCCCGCGATGATGTACTTGCTGAAGGCGAAGTACACGATCAACAGCGGAGCCGCCGTCAGGGTCAGGCCCAGGTAGATGGAGCCGTATTCTGTACGGTAGATATCGCCGCGCAGTTCCTGCACCATCATAGGCAGGGTCTTCAGGCTGGAATCGGACAGCAGCATCAAAGGCGTCAGGTAGTTGTTCCAGGCACCGATCATAGCCATGATACCCATGGTTGCCATAGCCGGAACCATGATCGGAAGCACGATCGTGTTGAAGATCCGGAACTCGCCGCAGCCGTCGATACGGGCCGCCTCCACCAGGGAGATCTGGAAGTTGGCTTCCAGGTACTGCCGGAAGAAGAATACGGTAGCTGCCGCAGCGATGGACGGAATGATCAGGGCAAGCAGGTTGTTGGTCATGCCGATCTGATACATGAACATGAAGAAACCGGTACCGGTAACCTGTCCGGGGATCATGATGATGGCCATAACCACAGCATACAGGAACTTGTTGCCCTTGAACTGATAAACCTTAAATCCGTATGCCGTCATGGCGGAGAAGTATACGGAAAGAAGGGTGGAACCGAAGGCGATGATCGCACTGTTCCGGAAACCGGTGGCCACGTTCCAGTTTTTACTGGTCAGCACCTGCCAGTTGCTTCCCGCGAAGCTGCCGGGAATCAGGCTGACACTCCGCTGAATATCCTGGCTGGAGCGGGTCGCATTCACGATCATCATCCAGAAGGGAACAATCGCCAGCAGGCTCAGCACCGTGCAGAACACGTAGATCATGCTCCGTTTGCTGTTATGGACGGAGGAAATATGCATCGCAAACGCCACGATCGGGCAAGCCACGAGCAGGGCGGCAACGAGGCCGCTGATCTCCGCGTTGGCATAAGGAAGCTTGATCGGAAAAGCGCCCAGCCGGAGCAGGTTATAGATGATCAGGATGATACCGATCAGATGGGCAAAGCTCGCGAAGGTGTAGAGTTTGCTGACCGGTTTGTTTCCTGTCAGCATCACCAGGATCAGCGCAATCGCGATCATGGCGAACGCTACCCAGACGCATGTGTAATACGCCGGGAAGTTGGTATCATACAGCTTATACTGATTGATCACGCTCTGGTCAATTTCCAGTTCGGCAGGCAGCTGTCCGGGCAGGAAAGAATAGCCCAGGCTTTCTCCGCCGGCGCTGCTGGCTTCCGCCTGCTGCGCAAGCAGCGCGTCCAGCTTATCCTGTTCCTTCTGGACTTTCTTGCGCTGCTTTTCAATGTCTGCTTCACTCTTTTTGCCGCCGTCAATCCAGCGCTGCAGCTGGGTCTGGGCGCTGTCCACCTTGCCCTGCTGCTTCTCGATATCGCCCGACAGTGCGCCGGCAGTGTTTTCCTGGAACTGGGCAATCGGCAGGAACATCGCCAGGAGGGTAATGACCATCAGAACCGCAAATGCAATTTTCGTAGCGGATTTCATTTGATCGCCCCCTTCCTCGCAGCCTTACCGGGCTTGGGTTCATGATCATTCAGCACATAGCGGATGATCAGGGAGCCGATGATAATAATACCGAACAGCACAATGGAAGCCGCGCTGGCCATATTGAAGTTATGGGATCCGGTGAAACCCTGGGTGTAGATGAACCGGGCCACGGTATTGGTGGTCTCGTTCGGGTCGCCCTGGGTCATCATGTGCGGCACATCGAACATGGTCAGACCGCCGACCAGAGAAGTGGTCAGGTTGTAGACCAGGATGGGCTTGATCAGCGGCAGGGTGATCTTCCAGAAGGTCTGGCGGCTGGAGCAGCCGTCCACCAGCGCCGCTTCAAACAGGCTGGGGTTGATACCGGAAATACCGGCGATCATGATGATCATCGTATTGCCGGTCCACATCCACCACTGGATGAAGGAAATCAGGCCGCGGCTCCATTCCACAGACCGGAAATAGTTCACGGGCATATTCACAATGCCTGAAGTCTGCAGGAAGGTGTTGATCGGCGCCACCGGGAAAGCAAACAGGGACATGAACAGCATACCGATGGTAGCAGCGGTAATGATATTCGGCATGAAGATCGTGGTCTTGAAGAAACCCTGGCCCTTCAGGTGAAGCCGGCTGTCAGTAAACCAGCTGGCCAGGATCAGGGCGAAGCCCAGCTGGGGAACGAAGTTGAAGAACCACATGATCATGGTATTCCCCAATGAACCCCAGAATTTTCCGAAAACCAGGCTGTTTGAATCAAACAGCTGTTTGAAGTTGTTAAAGCCGATGATATTGTTGTTCAGGATTTTTTCCCATCCCATAGCGTCCGTCAGGGACGTCCTGAACGTGAAGAAAATCGGGTACAGCTGGAAAATCAGGAATACGATGAAGAAAGGCGCTATAAAGAAATAGCCCCAGTGGCTGTAGCTGACGGATTTGATCTTTTTCTTAACCGCCGGTTGAGCCTGCATACGTCCACCCCTTTTCTGTGTCTTGGAAACAGCAAGAGAAAGCTTTCCCTTGCGTAAACGTTGATAACATTATAATAACCCGTTGATAAGCGCTTACGCAAGAGAAAGCAAAAAAGTTTTCTCCTGGCAAGAAACGGGGCTGTCTCCCTCGCAGGAGACAGCCCCGCAAGACTGCTTATTCAGCAACCTTATTGTGCGGATAAATTATTCCACAGTGATGGTGTTGATGGCAGCAGCAACAGCGGTCTTGAAGTTCGCGATCGCTTCGTTGATGTCTTCAACTTCACCGGCCTCGTAGGGAGAAGTAACGTTCTTGCTCCACAGGTCGTTGATGGTGGCATCGTACTGGCTCATCAGAGCGCCGTTAGCCAGAGCCGCAGCCTTGGCGAAGATGGCGTAATGATCCTGTCCGCCCAGGAAGGGGTTCGGGGTGCCGCCGTTGGCCAGGATGGTTTCCACAGCCTTCGCGCTGCCCACGAAGTCGCCGCTGTCAGCAGCATACTGGGTCAGGAAGTCATCGTCCAGGGTGAAGAACTTGATCAGGTCGTGCATAGCGGCCTTCTTGGCGTCGTCCGCGGTAGCAACCTTAGCAGCGTTCACGCCCATCCAGGTGCCGCCCCAGCTGTAAGCCACGGGGCCGTCCGTGATGCGCCAGTCACCATAGGTGCCGTTGCCGTTCTCGAGGTTGTAGGTGGACAGTTCTTCTTCGGTCATCTTGTCGTTGGTGCCCTGGCCGCAGTTGGGCTTCAGGGTGTAGTGCAGACCCCAGGTGGGCAGGAAGTAGCACAGCGTTTCGTTCACGCCCTGCATACCGGCGAACCAGGTCTCGCCCCAGGCACCGGCCTTCTGGGTCAGGTCATCCTGATACATGGTCTTAACCAGTTCTTCGAAGTCGAGCAGTTCGTCATCGATGTTCAGCTTGCCATCGACAACCCAGCCGGCAGCGCGCTGATACTGATAAGCGTTCCAGATGTCGCCGGAACCGGTGATCATCTTGCAGGCGCCTTCAGACTTCTCTTTCAGTTCCTCAGCGGTCTCGAGGAAGGTATCCCAGTCAGCAACCTTCGCCTGCATTTCTTCAGGAGAGGTCACGCCCAGGTACTTCTCGGCCAGGGAGGCACGATACATCAGGACGCCGGGGGTGGACTGCCAGGACAGGCCCTTCTGGACGCCGGCAGCATTCTGACCGATCTGAGCCATCACGGGGAAGGCAACAGCCAGTTCATCGTCGGTGAAGCCGATGTCTTTCAGATCACCGGTCCAGTCCATTTCGACGTAGTGCTTCACGAAAGCAGCTTCCAGAGTGAAGATGTCGGGAGCTTCTTCGCTGGCGGCATCGCTGCCCAGCAGGGTGTCAACCTTGGTGGTATAAGCATCACCGTCGGTCGGATAGATCTGGAAGTCGAACTCGATTTCAGGATGGTTGGGAGCGTAGTACTTCTCAATCATGCCCTGCAGTTCGTTGGTGAAGGAATAAACGACCAGTTTGATTTTGGCGTCTTCAGCGCTCGCGAAGCTCATAACGCCGAGCACGAGAGCCAGAGCCAGGACCAGGGAAAGGACCTTTTTCATAATGGGTATCCTCCTTTTTATTTCGCGGTAAATAACCGCATATTCTCAAACAGCGATTCCTCACTGTTATCGACAGTGTGTGTAATCAAATCAACTTCTCTTTAGCGATGACAAGTATAACCCGCTTCCCCTGTTTTTGCAAGCACAAAATGTAGGTTTTATGGGCATTCCTCCCCTTTTTGGACATGTTTTGGAGGTTCTGGTATCGTTATCATATCTTGTAAATCAACGTTTGTTAATTTTTGCTTTTTTTCGAAAAATCTGTATGTTTTTTTCCGGTTTTGTTTCATTTTGATCCTATTTGTACGCCCCGAAATAAAAAAACCCGGAAACAAACGCTCCGGGTTTGGATGACACCACAATATATAGTGGTATCACTTTGGGATCATTTATTCAGTTTTTTCAGCAGTTCCTCTGCCTCTTCCGGAGTGGAACCACCGAAGCTGAAAGCGCCGCGCAGAGGCATATAATTCATCATCGCCATGTTCATTTCTTCCGTAATAGCTTCCTTTGCGGCATCCGTGCTGCCTTCCTGTTCTTCCTTTCCGAAGACCTCCATGGTTTTCTTCATATACTCCCGCATAATGGGCGCTGCCTTCGGATCCGCCATCACATCCATAAAGATACTGTCCAACGTGTAGTGCCTCGGCAGTTCCACGGTGGACTCCACCTCCACGGTTTCCCGCAGCGGCAGCTCCCGGCTGGAAGAACCGGCTTCAATGGTAAACACGCCTGTTTCCACATGCCAGTCATGGATGGCCTGGTTCCAATAGGCAAAACTCCGCTTATCCAGATCAAACGATACTTCCCGGCTCTCCCCGGGGGCCAGAGCAACCTTTGAGAAGCCCTTCAGTTCGCGCACCGGGCGGATGGGAGTGCTTTCGCTGTCACCGACATAAAGCTGAACCACTGCCTTACCCGCCCGCTTGCCGGTATTCTTCACCGTCACGGTCACAGTCAGGGTTTCCGTATCCCTGATCCGGTCCGCACTGAGCTTCAGGCCGCTGTATTCGAAGGTGGTATAGGACAGGCCGTAACCAAAGGGGAACAGGACGTCCATCTTCTTTTTGTCATAGTACCGGTACCCGACAAACACGCCCTCACGGTATTCCGTCGCATTTCCTTCCCCGCCGTAATACAGGAAGGAAGGGTTGTCCTCCAGCTTCAGCGGGAAGGTTTCGGGCAGGTGGCCGCAAGGGTTTGCGTCCCCGAAAAGCACTCGTACTACCGCTTCACCCACCGCCTGGCCGCCCAGGTAGGCTTCCAGCACAGCTTTGACTTTTCCGATCCAGGGCATCTCCACCGGGGCACCGTTATGCAGCACCACCACAGTATTGGGATTGGCTTCCGCCACGGCTTCAATCAGTTTGTTCTGGCAGTCAGGCATCCGCATATGGCTGCGATCGTAGCCTTCCGATTCATAGGAATCCGGCAAGCCGGCAAACACCACGGCCGTCTTTGCCTTCCTTGCCGCAGAAACCGCCTCCGCGATATCCGCGTCTGTCGCCTCATCTCTTTCCACAGAATAGCCCCGGGCATAGACGATCTTCAGTCCCTCCGCCGCTTCCAACGCGCCGGTTGTCTTAAAAGAATTGATATGGCTGCTTCCGCCGCCCTGGAAACGGGGCTTTGCCGCAAACTCGCCGATAAAGGCGATTTCATCTTCCTTATCCAGCGGCAGCAGGTCCCCCTCGTTTTTCAGCAGCACCATGCACTCCGCCGCGATCTCCGCCGCCTGCCTGTGCTGGCCTTCCTTATCCCAGGGCGTCTCCGGCTTTGCGCTTTCCAGATACCGGTACACGATATTCAGGATCCGCTCACAGGTCTGGTCCACCAGTTTTTCATCCAGTTGCCCAGCCTTCACGGCCTCCACGATCTTCCGGTCATTAACGCCGCCGGACGCAGGCATTTCCAGATCCAGCCCGGCCGCCACGCCGGCCACGCGGTCGGACACCGCGCCCCAGTCTGATACCACATATCCCTCAAAGCCCCATTCCTTCCGGAGCACTTCCGTCAGCAGCCAGGGATCCTCCGAGGCATAGACGCCGTTGATCCTGTTATAGGAACACATCACGGTCCAGGGCTTCGCTTCCTTCACCGCCATCTCAAAAGCGGGGAAGTAGATTTCCCGGATCGTCCGCTCATCCGCTTCGGA
Source organism: Aristaeella hokkaidonensis (assembly GCF_018128945.1). GTDB lineage: Bacteria > Bacillota > Clostridia > Christensenellales > Aristaeellaceae > Aristaeella > Aristaeella hokkaidonensis. The sequence goes on from NZ_CP068393.1 coordinate 2,656,926, forward strand.
AGAGGAACTCATCCGCCGGTGCTCCTGGCTGTTCAGGGCAAAATGCTTGATGCTGGTCCCCACATTCCGGCTCTGGACGCCCTGGATCATGGCGGTTGCCATCCGCCCGGCCAGGTAAGGATCCTCGGAATAGTACTCAAAATTGCGGCCGCACAGGGGGCTCCGCTTGATATTCACCGCCGGACCCAGCACCACCGAAACCTTTTCATGCTGGCAGCTGTCGCCGATGGCTTCTCCCATGGCACGGATCATCTCCGGATCGAAGGATGCCGCCGTCGCGCAGGCCGCCGGAAAACAGACCGCCTTGATACTGTCGTTGATGCCCAGGTGATCCGCCTGGTCATCCTGCTTGCGCAGTCCGTGGGGGCCGTCGCTTACCATGGTACGCGGAATGCCCAGCCTCTCCACCGCTTTGGTATGCCAGAAATCGTCACCGGAACAAAGCCCGGCCTTCTCTTCCAGTGTCATCTGTGAAACAAGGGCCTTGATATCCATAGATTCACGCTCCTTTTTATCTGTGCCGTCCCATGTCTGTTCCTGTCAGCGGATCATTCCTCCGCGCCCCACTGCCCGTCAAGCCAGCGGATCCGCGCATTGACGTATTCCACGATCTTTCTGCCGTTTTCCAGTTTTTCCGCGTTTTCCGCTCCCAGGTCGCCGGCCAGGTCCTCAATGTCCTCCAGCACCCGGGCGGTTGTCTCCGTCAACGCGCCGCTTTTCGACAGCGCTTTCCACCGGTTTCTCACAATCTCCCGGAATCCGTCCAGCTTCATCGCCAGCACAAACCATGGATTTGAATTGTCCATGCCCTGGATATGGTTCTGGAAAGTGGCTGCGTAAAACCCGCCGTCCGCCGGTTCCTTATATCCCCAGCTCAGATCCCAGGGGCCCATGAAAGTCAGCTTCCTGTACAGGCTGTCCGCGGAAAAATCGATTGCCATATAAAAGCTGCCGCCGCCAACGTCGTAATTCTGTACAAGTTCCTCCAGAATCAGCATATCCGCCAGGGATTCCAGATCCAGCAGCTCGTTCACCGCTTCAAAGGCCGTCATGTCTTCCGCCGGCACAAGCCGCAGGTTCTCATCCAGACGCATTGCCCCGCCGAATTCTGCCGCTTCGTACAGCACGCCGTATACGCCTTTCAGCCAGGCTTCAATATACTGCTCCTGCTCGCTGCCCGTTACGTCGCTCTTGATTGCGTAATAGGTCTGCTTCACCACACGCTTCCGTCCGGCTATATCCTCAACATACGGTTTTTCCCCGATAATGAAACCGGGATGCTCGTCATCCGGATAATTATCCATTTCCAGCAGATAGCCGATATCTGTCCGGGTTTCTCCTTCTTCCGGCTCATAGACGTCCATCCGGTCTTTGGCCGCCTGGTTCTGCTCACAAAGAAGGTAGATCCCCAGATCCTTTTCATTCAGGTACAGGTTCACAAACATGCAGTCGCTGCTGTAGTACCTGCCCCCGAATATGGTTTCTGCAAGCTTAAAGCCCATATAGTCCGGGCAAAGATGCCAGTAAGTCCGCAGCAGCACCCAGTTCCTGTATTTCCTGCCCTCATGCAGGCCAAGGACGTTCTGCTTTTTCTCAAAACGGATCCGGTACGGTTTCTCTTCCCCCTGCTCGGCAGTGGAATTCCCGCGCACCCGCACCCCGCCTTCCGCAGACATCTCATAGGAAGCATCGCAGTTGAATACTTTCACCTCAGCGGGGACATAGTCTTCCCTGGACAGAACCGGCTGTCCGTCCTCTGTGACAATGTGAATGCAGGGATGTTCTTTTCCCTCCCCGATGGTCTCAGAAAGGGCGCTGCCTGCTGTAACTGCCATCAGCAATCCAAACAGAAACAGGATTGTTATCAGTCTTTTCATCCGTATACCCTGTGCTTTCCTTATTGCTTTTGTATCATAATATCATACGCCGAAAGCCGCCGTCAAAGAAAACGAATCCGGCCGGAAGTCCGGCAGGATCCCATATCCGTAATTGACAAACCCGGCTGGAATGATTAAGCTTATCCGTGAAAGGAGATCGGTTTCATGCTCTGGAAGATGATCGGTGTGCTGCTGTTTAAAGGCGTAATGACTTCCCTGTAAGGGGGAAGTATACCTTTTTTTAGCCGGCACTGACGTCTGTCACCTCATAACCGGTTCTCTGGTGTATGTTCTCCTTAACCAATGAAATCAACGTTAAGGAGTTATTTTTATGTCCAAAATCAAATATCAGATTCGCAAGCTTTATGCTTCATCCATACTCGGCAACCTGTCCCTCACCGGCGCCTGGGTCGCCATCCTGGCCGCCCGCGGCTTCTCCCTGGTGGAGATCGGCCTGGCCGAAACCGCTTACCACGCTGCCAGCCTGCTGACGGAGATTCCCTCCGGTACGCTGGCGGATGTCTTCGGAAGAAAAAAGATGCTGATCATCAGCACCCTGATTCATATCCTGGCCGGGATCGTGATGATTATCTCAAACAGCCTGGCCATGGTCTGCCTTTCCATCGCGCTGTACGCGGTCTGTGACAGCTTTGCCTCCGGTTCCGGGGATGCGCTGGCTTATGACTCGCTGAAAACAGCCGGCCTGGAAAGCACTTACGACCGGTACGAGTCAAACCAGCTGATTATCTACCGGCTGTGCAACGGTATCTCCACCCTGTGCGCCGGCTTTGCCCTGATTATCGGATACCGGATTGCCTATGCCACAGGCATTGTCACCAGCCTGGTCCAGATCCTCATCCTGTCCTCCCTGAAGGAAATCCGGCAGGACAGCAGCCGGCCCGAAGCCGCATCCTCCGCCCTGAAGGCCCTCCTGGACTGTTTTCGGGACAGCCTCCGTTTCCTGCAGAAAGAAACCGGGGCTTTCCTGCTGATGATGACCAATTCCCTGGTGGGTGCCACAGATATCCTGCTGCTGTTCTTCCTGCAGGCGAAGCTGACCGCCGCCGGTCTGCCCGGTGAATGGCTCGGCCCGGCGCTCTTCGCGATGCACCTGGGCGGAATCATCGGTGCGAGAATCATTCTCCGGTTTAAAAAGCAAAGCTACCGCACTGTATTCGCGGCAGCTTCCGTAATGGTACTGGCCGGCATCCTGCTGGAGCACAGCTTCATTCCCCTGCTGATGACAGCAGGCGGGTTTATCGCCGCGCTGGCGGATGACGCGCTGCAGGTGCGGACCAATACCCGTCTGCAGAACATGTTCCCTTCTGCCCAGCGGGCTACGCTCATCTCCATTGAGTCCTTCACCTTTTCGATCATCATGATCGTGTTTTCGCCCCTGGCCGGATGGTTTTTCTCCTTCTGGTAATCAGGCTTCGATCAGCAGATCTGTTTCTGTATCTGAAGGTTCCTCAAACAAAGAATCCACTTTCCGGAGGAGTCCCTCGTCCACATAATAGGACTGGGGCTCCTCTTTATTCTGCTCTGCGTTACGCTTCCGGATCCTTCTTTCCCATTCTTCCGGACTGAGCCGCAGATAATGGATTTCATTCTCCACCCCATGTCCCGTATAGAAAGCACGGAGACGATCCCGCTGTGCCCGGGTCCACAGCCCCCAGTCCAGGATCACATCCACGCCGCTTTCCAGGATCTGCAGGGACAGGGAAAGGAGATACTGTTCCGCCCGGAGCACGTAGGTGTCATGCATTTCCCCGGCGCCTTCCGGAAACAGTGTAAGGGTTATATCATCGATGGACAGGACCACCGCGTTGCGGTTTTCCTGCAGTTTCCGCGCATAGGTGCTTTTCCCGCAGCAGATCCTGCCGCAGGTCATGATTACTTTTGCCATTTTCCCCTCCGCCGTTTCAGTTCACCCTCCGGACGCTGTCCGCCACCTGAAGCAGGATTTCCTCACAGTCTTTGGCATTATAGTACTGTTCATTTTCCTTCATGCACATCAGGATGACGGCTTCCTTGCTTTCTATATAATAGCGGCGTTCTCTTCCGTCCGGAAATTCCGCAAACCCCCGGGCCATCCGGACGCCCTGGGAATTCACATAGAGTTCCGTTTCCGTCATCCAGTCGCAGGCTTCCAGAACTTCCTCCGCCGTTTTCAGATGACGCGCCTTGCCGTCCCGGATCTCGGCGTCCAGGATCAAAGTCGCCGGTTTTTTGTCTGTTCCCTCATATTTCCAGATCACGTACCGGGTATCCGTATACCCGCGGACAAAGTGTTCCGGAATCTGAAACTCCAGCCCGTTCATGACCCGGACGCGCTCATTGGACCGTCCCGGAAGGATCAGGTAAACCCCCAGCAAGAGCAGCGACGCCAGCACCGGAACCGCGACCTTTCCGTACCGCTCCTTCTTTTCCGCCAGCTCTGCCTTTCGTTGTTTCCGTCTCTGCTTCCGGGTCAGTCCGTCTTCTCCGGAACCCTTCGGGCCCTGCCCGCCCTTCTTCAGGAAACATCCGGTCAGTGCAGTCCGGATCAGGCGGAACAGTATCACCGCGGGAACGGTGCAGGCCAGCACCGCAGCAATATACAGCGGCACTTTCCGGATATAGTAAAGACTTTTGGAGATGTCCAGGAAGTTATACCCGAACAGTTCCACAAAAATGCCGTGGATCAGGTAGAAATCCAGCGTCACCGTACCCAGCCAGGCCAGCGCCTTGTTGCCGAACCGTACCTTCATCATCATCAGGAAGCCGCAAGCCACAAATATAAACGCCACCAGCCACTGGATTCCGGCGCTCATCAGCCGGTGCACCACCTTCAGCGGATCACCCCATTCGCCGTAATAACCCCAGCGGTTGTTGATCAGCCATTCCGACTGCTGGAACAGCAGGAAAAAGGCCGCAAAGGAAACAATCAGCCAGAACCAGTATCCCTTTTTGAGGAATCCGGTCACCCGCTTCTCATGTTTTCCGAAAAGCAGGCCCAGCGGGAAAAGGATGATGCTGTTGTACCACCATTCTCCCCTCATCCACCAGTCGTCCTGATGATCAATAAACGCCCCGGCCACCGTATAGCCCAGCGTAAACACAAAAACCCAGAAGATTGCCGTTCCTTCCTTTTTGCAGAAGCGGAAGGCAGCCCAGAACGCCAGGTAGAAGAACGGGATGACAATCGCGTACCAGGCGTTGACATTGGCCATATGCAGGCCGGAGAGGTACCAGAGGATCTTTATCAGATCCATCTTTTCCCCCATCAGCAGGCGGACGCCGGTATGGAGAAACTCGGAAAGATAAAAAGCGATCACGATAGGCAGCACCCGGCGGCGGAAAAAACCTTTCAGATAGTCCGGCTTGCTTTGCAGGCTTTTATACAGTCCCAAACCGCTGCAGAAAAGAAACACGCCCACCAGCATATAGCCCATCGGAATAAAGGGATCCATCCCGTGCACTACAAACGCGGAAGGATGCCACGGCGCGCAGGTTTTCTGCGACATATGATGCAGCGCGATGCCGAGCGCGGCGACGCCCTGCAGGATCTTTGTCTGCTTCAGGGAGGTATATTCCTCATTCCATTCGCCGCGGCCGGCATAGCGGGCGCCCCAGAAGATCAGCCCCGCCAGCAGAAAGTAAAACAGATACATCCAGTCCATGTCCGGGTCTCCTTATGATTCATCCGTCACTGTCACGGGATATTGTAACAGAATGATCCACTGTCTGAACAGGGAAAACAGCGCATTTTATCTGTTCATCCAAAAAAAAGATTATGCTATAATCGATGCCGTACCGAAACCCGGCACAGGGAAGGAGCAGGAACCATGCTGTATATCATCCGCCACGGAAAAACAGACTGGAACGTCCGGCATAAACTGCAGGGCCGGACCGACATTCCTCTCAATGACGAGGGAAGGCAGATGGCCGAGGCCGCCCGGGAACAATACCGGGACGTTCATTTTGATCTCTGCTTCTGTTCCCCGCTGATCCGTGCCAGAGAAACCGCGGAAATCCTCCTGCGGGACCGGAATATTCCCATCATTACCGACGACCGGCTGATGGAAATGAGTTTCGGTAGTTTCGAAGGACTTGAAAACAGCTTCCAGATTCCGGACTGTCCGGTCAACGAGCTCTTTTTTCATCCGGAGCAGTATGTTGCCCAGCCCGGCGCCGGTGAAAACCTGGACGACCTGTTTGCCCGGACCGGCGAATTCCTCCGGGAAAAGGTGGATCCGCTGCTGAAAGAAGGAAAAGACGTGCTGATCGTCGGACACGGCGCCATGAACTCCAGCATCGTCTGCCAGGTCCGCGGGCTGCCCCGGGCCCAGTTCTGGAGTGCCGGCATCGAAAACTGCAAACTGATGCAGCTTCCATAAACACAACCTGCTGCCTGAAACAGGCAGCGGGTTTCTTTTTCTTCTTACTCCGCCCGTTCCGGATTGTCCCGGGTCAGGTTCCTGACCCATTTATACTTCCGGAAGCGCAGCATCACCCAGGGAATTTTGCCCACCTCATCCAGGCAGGTACAGGCATAAACCGCCAGCACCGGCCAGCCGAACACAAAAGCGCCCAGCAGCGCCAGCGGGATCGCCAGGCCCCACATACACACCGCCAGGGAGTACATATCGAAAACCGTATCTCCCCCGCCGTCCAGCACGCCGTTGATCGTCACCGTATTCACGCAGCGCCCAATCATATACACCGCCATGATGATCATCATCCCGGTCAGATAACGTCCTGCCTCCTCCGAGAGGATCACCATATGCACCACCAGCGGCGTCAGCGCCAGCACCAGCGCCATGGAACCAAAGCCTATTATATAGGAAACATTTTTCAGCTTGATGCCATAGGCTTTCCCTTTTTCCAGGTTTCCGGCGCCCAGCTCGTTCCCCACCATGATGCCGGCGGCATTACCCACACCGTTGCACACACAGCAGATCAGGTCCCGGACTACCGCCGCCACCGCGTTGGCTGCTGCGGCATCCGTACCCATATGCCCCATGATGGCCGTATAGGACGTGAAACCGACGCCCCAGAGCAGGCCGCCGCCCAGAAGCGGCATACACTGCCTGCGGAAATCCGCGGCCAGCTGCTTCCGGCGTTCAAAGATCCGGTTCCAGGCAGGACGGATATAGGTCTTCCCGGCGGAAACCGCCACACACAGTCCCAGTTCAATCACCCTGGCCAGCGTGGTGGCCAGGGCGGCGCCCCGGGCATTCATGGCCGGGATTTCCAGGAAGCCGAAGATAAACACCGCGTTCAACACGATATTGCTGATCACTGCCGCCGAAGAAATCCAGGCACCGGCCATCGCATGGTTTGTCACCTTCATGATCAGCAGGTAGCACTGGGAAACACCGGCAATCAGGTAGGACCACCCGGCAATGCGCAGATAGGCGCTGCCGATCTCAATGATCGGATCATCATGGGAAAACAGCCGCATCAGTGTTTCCGGGATGCACTCGCAGGCCGCGAAAAAGAGAAAGGAAATCATCCCGCACCAGCGCAGCATGATATGGAAAACGCTCCGGACAGACTCCCGGTCCCCCTTGCCCCAGTACTGGGAGCTGAGAATGGAACCGGCTGAGACCGCCGAGAAAACAAACATATTCTGCACAAACTGGATCTGTGTGGCAAGGGAAACCGCCGTCATCTCATTCTGGGCCACGCCGCCCAGCATCAGGGCGTCCGCCGCCGCCACGGCCGCCAGCATCAGGCTCTGGAAGGTGATGGGCGCCGCCAGTGTTTTCAGCTTCCTGTAAAACGCGCGATTGTCAATCTGCATGAAATCCTCCGGGGCCGTGAAACCCAAGTGCGTAATCGATTACGATCATTATCCGGAAAGGCTCCTGCTTTGTCAACGATCTTTTTGTTCGCTTTTCTTTCCTATTCAATTACGGTATAATATGCCCATCGATGAATACGGAGGAAATGCCATGAGTGAGAACTCCCTGCTGCCTGAACAGGCACCGTCCATGTTCGGCCAGCCCCTGGCCGCAAGGATGCGGCCCTCATCGCTGGATGAGATCGCGGGACAGCAGCACCTGCTGGGCCCGGGTAAAGTCCTGCGCCGGCTGATCTCCTCCGACAGCATCTGCTCCATGATCTTCTGGGGCCCGCCCGGCGTCGGCAAAACCACCCTGGCCCGGGTCATCGCCCTGCAGACCAAAGCTTCTTTCATTGATTTCTCCGCCGTAAACAGCGGGATTAAAGAAATCCGCCAGGTGATGAACCAGGCGGAAGAAAACCGCGTCTACGGCGTTCGCACCATCGTCTTTGTGGATGAAATCCACCGCTTCAACAAAGCGCAGCAGGACGCCTTCCTGCCTTTTGTGGAAAAGGGCAGCATCGTCCTCATCGGCGCAACAACGGAAAACCCCTCCTTTGAGGTCAACAGCGCTCTTCTTTCCCGCTGTAAGGTGTTTGTGCTCCAGGCGCTCAGCCGGGAGGATATCCTGACCCTTCTGCGCCGGGCCCTGACGGATGAGCGCGGCTTCGGCCGGGACCAGGTCACCATCAGCGACAAAGCTCTGGAAGCCATCGCCGACTTCAGCAACGGGGACGCCCGCAGCGCCCTGAGCTCCCTGGAAATGGTTGTGCTGAACGGTGAAGCCGGAGAAAACGGCATCCACGTGACAGATGAAATCGTCGCCCAGTGCCTGAGCCGCAAGAACCTCATGTACGACAAGGACGGGGAAGAGCACTACAACCTGATCTCCGCCCTGCACAAATCCATGCGCAATTCCGATCCGGACGCCGCCGTCTACTGGATGATGCGGATGCTTGAAGGCGGAGAGGATCCGCTGTACATCGCCCGGCGCGTCCTGCGTTTCGCCGCGGAAGACGTGGGCCTGGCGGATCCCCGGGCCATGGAGGTCGGCGTGGCCGCCTATCAGGCCTGTCATTTTATTGGAGTACCGGAATGCAACGTACACCTGGCTGAAGCCGTTGTATATATGTCCCTTGCTTCCAAGTCCAACGCCATGGAGATGGCGGTGAACGAGGCGCGGGAAGCCATTGTGAAGGAGCCGGACGCCCCTGTGCCGCTGGTCATCCGCAACGCGCCGACCCGCCTGATGAAGGATCTGTCCTACGGAAAGGGCTACCAGTACGCCCACGACTACAAAGAAAAAATAACAGCCATGCAGTGTCTGCCCGACGCGTTGAAAGACAGACAGTTCTACCATCCTACGGACCAGGGACAGGAAAGCCGCTACAAAGAGCGTCTCGAGCAGATCCGTGCATGGAAAAAGGAACAACGCAAATGATCAGAAACCGAAACCATTCCCTGCTGCTCAGGGCCGCCGCGCTGTTTTTATGCGCTATACTGCTGATACCGCAGGTTTCCTTTGCGGCCAAAACACAAAACAATACTGTTTCAGACGTCCGGGTACTGCTTACCCGCCTGAATCTGGCGGATGAAGCCTGGATGACGCTGGAAGGCCGGTATCTCGCCCGCGGCGCGGACGGGATGGAAGTCCTGCTGCCTCCGGGGGCACAAATCACCGTGCTCCTGCGAAAAGGAAAGCTGATCCTTTTCCACGACGGTCTATCCCTGACCGCCGGCAAGGAGCTTTCCCTCCTACGCCGCAGGGACGGCGATATCGAACCCGGTATCCGCTTTAACCTCCAGGCCGGCGTCTATCCCGGAGACCTGAAACTCACCGTAAAGGACGGCGCGATCCAGCCCATCCTGACGCTTCCCCTGGAATCCTACCTGCAGGGCGTCGTTCCCTATGAGATGAGCGATTCCTTCCCGCTGGAAGCGCTGAAGGCCCAGGCCGTCTGTGCCCGCACCTACGTCCTGAGCAAAATGAACCCTTCCGCGGAATGGGACGTGGTGGACAACACCAATGACCAGGCCTTCAAGGGCACCCCGGACAACAGCGTGAATTCCTCCCAGGCCGTGGAGGAGACCAGCGGCCTGGTGCTGACCTGGAACAACAAACTGATCACCGCCTGGTACAGCGCCTCCAACGGCGGCCAGACAGAGCTGCCCGGCAACATCTGGAATGGTGACAATATCCCCGGCTGCTTCGCCATGACCGACGACCCCTGGGACGTGCAGAATCCTGACAGCACCGTCCGTACAGCCGTACTTCAGAAAAGCAGTCCCGAACTTTCCGCCGGCTTCCTGCGGCTGATCCGCGAAGCCCTGGCCAAGCTGAAGGAGCTGGACGACTTCCGGCTGGGAGCAGACGATCTCTTCCGCGTGGATGCCATCCGCGCGGTTCAGCTAACAACACCCCGGTATAAGGAGCCCAGCCGGCTGATGACCGAAATGGAGCTGACCGTTTCCGTTTCCGCCGTGCTGAAGGAAGGGCGCATCCATCCCGCCGGCGACGAGGACGAGCTGGATATCAGCGACGTCCTGTCTCCGGCCCGCACCGCCGCGCCGGAGACACCGGCACCGGAAGGCGAAAAAGCCGCAGAGCTGATTTCCGCCGGCACCCACACCGTCAGGCTCCCCCTGTTCCCGGACGCCGTATTCCTGCTGGGACTGAGCGTATACGGCGCGGACAATGAAATCATCACCGTAACGGAAAACGAAGCCGACTTCACCCTGACCGCCGGCCGCTACGGCCACGGCGTCGGCATGAGCCAGCGGGGCGCCCAGTACCAGGCCTCCGAAGGGAAAAAGAAATATACGGAAATCCTGGCCTTCTATTACCCCGGCGCCAAGCTGAAGCGCTATTCCGGGGAAGCCGCTCCCCTGCCCACACCTGACCCGGTGCTGGGAAACACCCCCGGTCCGATGCCCACCGCCACACCCCGGCCCACACTGATGCCCGTGACTGAAACCGTCCCGGAGGGCGCCTGGATGGCCACAGTGGAAAACATCGACGATGACAGCACCCTGAACCTGCGGGAGAAGCCTTCCGCCGGATCGAAGGTACTTCGCCGGCTCTACAAGCATCAGCAGCTGATCGTCCTGGAGGAAGCGGAAGTCACCGGCTGGGTCCGGGTAAAAACCGACGTATGCGAAGGCTACGTCATGGCTTCCTTCCTGCAAAAAACAGAATAAAGACGCATGCAACACGCCTGTCGGAATTATCCGGCAGGCTTTTTACAATCCCGAAAAATCATGAATCTTTCTGCCTGGCCAAACCTTCCGCCCCTTGAAACATAAGGGCGTCTGTGTTAGCATTGGAACATACGGGCCGGAGTAAAAAGCCCTCCCGTTCAGTCTCTCCATTTAAAAACGGAAAGAAGAAGATACTTCCTATGGCGCTGAGTATTGTAATCCTGGTTATTTCCGCAGTTCTGCTGCTGGGCTTTTCGCTCCGCAGCCGCTACGGACTCCCGCTGTTCCTGATGAACGCGGGGATCAGTATTACCTCTGTCGCGGTACTGTTCCAGACCAGCAGCACTTCCATGTATGCCACGCCCCAGGGCTTCCCGCTCCGGGCACTGGACCTGGAGCTGTTCCAGCTGATCAGCCATATGCGTCTGCCTCTGGCTCAGGCGCAGACGCTGCGCAATTTCGGTACACTGATCTTCTTCTGCGGCATTGTGCTGATGCTGATGCTGATCGCCCGGAATATTAAAACCATCCATCACCGCCTGGTCTGGGAAGTCCTGTGCGGTTCGGGCGTCATCCTGTTCATGGCGCTTTATATGGTCTTTTTCTCCCCCTCATGCGCTTTCCGCCTGTATATGAGATACTACCAGCTCGAGGGGGCGGCACGCGCTTCCTTTGTGCAGCTGGTCACCCTGGCGGACTACCTGTTCAAGGGATTCATCCTGCTGTTCGTGATGTCCCCGGCACTCCTGCTGACCATACAGTATATCCGGAAGAATATCACGTGTTTCGGGGATACATTCTTCCTGCTGCTGGGCATCACCAGCCTGTACGGTTTTGTTTTCTTCGTCGTCTTCCACACCATCCCGCTCGCCCTGAGCAGCCAGGCTGTATTCCTGAGCGCCTTCTGGTTCTTCGCGAACGGATCCTGGCTGCCCGGATGGATCACCCTGTTCTTCCTGCTGTTCTCCCTCCTGACACTGATCCTGATTGTGGCCAGCGCCAACCGCGTTTTCAGCGGGGACCTGGTCCTGCTTTCCCGGAAAAAAGCCATGAAGAACAGCATCGAAGACCTGAACCGGAACCTGAAGGATGTGTTCCACTCCGAAAAAAACCTGATGTTCAGCATGATGATCCTGGCCAATGAGGCCCGGTCCGCCTACGGCACATCCGAAGGACTGGAGAAGCTGAACCGCCTGACCGAGATCGCAAAGGACCGCATGGAGATGATTACTTCCTCCCTGAACCGGATCCGGGAGCTTCATCTGCACGCAACGCCCACAGATATGCGTACGCTGGTCAACCAGGCACTGGATACCCTGGCCCTTCCGGAGGGCATCCGGTGTGAACGGCATTTCTGCGACGAGCCGGTTCGCTGCATGGTGGACGAGTACCACACCCGGAACGCATTGAAGAACATTTTTGTCAACGCGGTGGACGCCCTGCAGCTTTGCAAACGGGAAGACAAGGTCATTTCCGTCACCGTGAACGCCAGCCGGGCCTGGGTCAGCCTGTCCATCCGGGACAACGGCCCCGGTATTCCGAAGCAGGAGCTGCGCCGGGTCATGATGCCCTTTGTTTCCACAAAATCCAAAACCAGCAACTGGGGCATCGGCCTCCCCTACGCTTTCCGGGTCGTCAACGCCCAGCTGGGGCAGATGCGGATCCAGAGCAGCGACCAGGAAGACAAATCCTACACCCAGGTGGATATTCTCCTTCCCAGAGAAAGGAATGAAGCAAAATGAAACAGATACGGGTTATGATGGCGGATGACAGCCCCGAAATCCGGAGCTATTTTTCCAACATCATCAGCCATGAAGAAGATATGGAGCTGGCCGGGACCGCCTCCTCCGGCGTGGAAGCCGTCCGGATGGCCCGGGAGCTCCGTCCCGATATCATCCTGATGGATATCCAGATGGAGACCCGGGTGGCAGGTATCTCCGCTTCCCAGCAGATCCTGACAGAATTCCCCGGCACCAAAATCATTATCCTGACAATCCTGGAGGACGACGACCTGCTCTTCCAGGCCTACTGCGCCGGTGTGATCGACTACATCATCAAGACGGACTCCGTCCATCAGATCCTGACCTCCATCCGGAACGCCTATCATAACCAGATGATCCTCCGCCCCAAATACGCGGAGAAAATCATCCAGGAGCTGAAGCGGGTCCGGGAGGAACAGAACGGCCTGCTCTATGGGCTGAACATCCTCACCATGCTGTCCAACAGCGAATTTGAGGTGCTGAAGTGCCTGTACCAGGGCATGAACGCCCGGCAGATTTCCGAATCCCGCTACGTCTCACAGGGAACGGTCAAAACCCAGATTCACAGCATCCTGAAGAAATTCGACATGAAATCGGTCAGCGACGTCGTCCGGCACCTGAAGGAAATCCGGTTCGACCACATCATCGAAACAATGCACCCCGGGAACTGATCCCGGGGTGCTTCTTTTTTATTCTTTTTTCCGCTGATCAGAACAGACCGCTGATCTTTCCGTTGTCATCCACGTCAATCCGTTCGGCGGCGGGAGACTTCGGCAGGCCGGGCATGGTCATGATCTCGCCGGTCAGGGCAACCAGGAAGCCCGCGCCTGCGGAAACCTTCAGGTTCCGCACGGTGACCACAAAGCCTTCGGGCGCGCCCAGCAGGGTGGGATCATCGGAGAAGGAGTATTGGGTCTTGGCCACGCACACCGGCACCTTGTCAAAGCCCAGAGCCGTGAGGCGTTCCGCCTGCTTCTTCGCGGCAGGAGTCAGCACAACGCCGGCGCCGCCATAAATCTTCTTTGTCACTGCTTCCAGCTTCTCCTCGATGGAGGCATCCAGCTCATAGGAGAAGGTGAAGTTACCCTGCTCTTCTTCGCACAGCCGCACAACCTCGCGGGCCAGGTCCTCGCCGCCCTTGCCGCCTTCTGCCCAAACGGTGGACAGCACGGTGTTGACGCCCAGTTCCCGGCACTTGCGGATAATGAAGTCGATTTCTGCGTCCGTATCCGTAGGGAAGCGGTTGATGGCCACCACGCAGGGCAGCTGGTAAACGTTCTTGATGTTGTTCACATGGCGCAGCAGGTTCGGGATGCCCCGCTCCAGGGCCGCCAGGTCTTCATTTGCCAGCTGTTTCTTGTCCAGGCCGCCGTGCATCTTCAGAGCGCGCACGGTGCCGACCACAACCACCGCATCCGGGGTCAGGCCTGCCATACGGCACTTGATATCCAGGAACTTTTCAGCGCCCAGGTCCGCACCGAAGCCGGCTTCGGTCACGGTATAGTCGCCCATCCGCATGGCCATCCGGGTCGCCATGACGGAGTTGCAGCCATGAGCGATGTTCGCGAAAGGTCCGCCGTGCACGAAGGCAGGAGTGCCTTCCAGGGTCTGCACCAGATTGGGCTTCAGCGCGTCACGCAGCAGGGCTGCCATGGCGCCGGTCGCCTTCAGGTCGCCCGCGGTAACAGGCTTGTCATCATAGGTATAGGCAACGATGATCCGGGACAGCCGTTCCTTCAGGTCCGCCATGGAGGAAGCCAGGCAGAACACTGCCATGATTTCGCTGGCCACGGTGATATCGAAGCCGTCTTCACGGGGCGTGCCGTTGGCCTTTCCGCCCAGTCCGTCCACCACAAAGCGCAGCTGGCGGTCGTTCATGTCCACGCAGCGCTTCCAGGTGATCTTCTTCACGTCGATTCCCAGGGCATTTCCCTGCTGGATATGGTTGTCCAGCATGGCTGCCAGCAGGTTGTTCGCTGCGCCGATGGCATGGAAGTCACCGGTGAAGTGCAGGTTAATATCTTCCATGGGCACTACCTGGGCGTAACCGCCGCCGGCCGCGCCGCCCTTGACGCCGAACACCGGGCCGAGGCTCGGCTCACGCAATGCAACGGTAACGTCCTTGCCGATCCGGGACAGGCCGTCCGCCAGACCGATCGTGGTCGTGGTTTTGCCTTCACCCGCGGGGGTGGGGGTAATTGCTGTGACCAGGATCAGCTTTCCGGGCTTCCGGTCGGTTTCGTCAATCAGGGCAGGATCGATCTTGGCCTTGTAACGGCCGTACTGCTCCACATATTTTTCGTCTACGTGGGCCCTCTTCGCGATCTCCATGATCGGCTTCATTTCACACTGCTGGGCAATCTCGATGTCGGATAAGTAGGCCATGGCTGATTCTCCTTTTAATTCATAATTCATTATGATATCTGCCGTTGGGACAGAGTCATGATGCATTGTGCATTATCTGAAGTACTGGACCGCAGATTCGAACATTTTGATATCGTAGTTTCCGGGAACGTTCTTGTACAGGTCTTTGCCGACGCGCTCGCTGTGACCCATCTTGCCGAAGACACGGCCGTCCGGGCTGGTAATGCCCTCAATGGCGTACAGGCTGCCGTTGGGATTGAAGCGCAGGTCCATGGTGGGCTGATCGTCCAGATCCACATACTGGGTGGCAATCTGTCCGTTCTCCGCCAGCTTCCGGATCAGGCTTTCCTCCGCCAGGAAGCGGCCTTCGCCGTGGCTGATCGGCACGCTGTAAACCGCGCCCTGCTGGGCATTGCGCAGCCAGGGGCTCAGGTTGCTGGCCACCCGGGTGCGGACGATCCGGCTCTGGTGGCGGCCGATGGTGTTGAAGGTCAGGGTCGGGCAGTGCTCGTCGGTTTCAATAATCTTGCCGTAGGGCACCAGTCCCAGCTTAATCAGGGCCTGGAAGCCGTTGCAGATACCGCACATGAGGCCGTCCCGCTTGTCCAGCATCTCGGTCACCGCTTCGGTGACGCCATGGTTCCGGAAGAAGGCGATAATAAACTTCGCGCTGCCGTCCGGTTCATCGCCGCCGGAGAATCCGCCGGGGATGAAAATCATCTGGTTCTCACGAACCTTTGCGGCAAACTCTTCCGCGCTGCGGACAATATCCTC
Organism: Aristaeella hokkaidonensis; assembly: GCF_018128945.1. Lineage (GTDB taxonomy): Bacteria > Bacillota > Clostridia > Christensenellales > Aristaeellaceae > Aristaeella > Aristaeella hokkaidonensis. The sequence goes on from NZ_CP068393.1 coordinate 2,672,729, forward strand.
CGCGGACCGGTTCCGGACCACGAAGATTTCCGCCTTCGCGCCGGCGTCTTCTGCGGCGCGGGCGCTGTCGATTTCACAGTTGGTGCCGGGGAATGCAGGAATCAGCACGCCGGGCTTTGCAATATGCAAGGCCGGGGCCTTCCAGCCGGTGGCCTTGTAGTTGAAGGTTTCCGTCCGGTCTTCCTTCCGGGCCGCGGGCCAGCAGGCATCCGCTTCCGCCCGGTCTTCCAGGGACCATTCCGGATTCAGGGTCGGATACACCTTTTCCAGCTTATCCCGGCCGATCACGCGCAGCTCCTTCACGTCCGCCGCGTTATCCCGCCAGGTCAGCATGGGTTCTTCGGTCACAACGCCCAGCTTCCGGCCGAGGTCCATCTCTTCGGACAGTTCCGCGATGAAGCTGCCGTAGCGAACCTCCGCCAGTTCCTTCAGCTCCCAGTCCTTCTCAAAGGCGAAGCCCAGGCCGTTGCCCAGCGCCATCTTCAGCACAGAGGCAAGGGATCCGCCAACCTCCGCCGTACGGCAGGATACAATTTTGCCCTGGCGGATCAGCTCCGTCACCTGGTTGTAGAGGGCCAGCAGGGATTCCGTTACCGGCAGGCCCTGTTCGTCCCGTTCCGGCTCCAGCACGACCACGGGATGGCCCGCTTTCTTGAACTCAGGGGAAATGATGTCGCCGGTCTTGGCCGTGGTCACCGCGAAGGAAACCAGCGTAGGCGGAACATCCAGCTTTTCAAAGGAACCGGACATGGAGTCCTTGCCGCCGATGGCGCCGACGCCCAGGTTCATCTGAGCCTCAAAGGCACCCAGCAAGGCCGCCAGGGGCTTGCCCCAGCGCTTTCCGTCCGTTCCGGGTTTCTCAAAGTATTCCTGGAAGGTCAGGTACACATCCTCAAAGGAGGCACCGGCCGCAATCAGCTTGGTGACAGAATCCACCACAGCCAGATAGGCGCCGTGATAGGGGCTGAAGGAGGTCAGCTCCGGATCATAGCCCCAGGCCATCAGGGAGCAGTCATCCGTGTGTCCCTTCTCCAGGCTGATCTTCTGAACCATCGCCTGGATGGGGGTCAGCTGGTTCTTGCCGCCGAAGGGCATCAGCACCGTGCCGGCGCCGATGGTGGAGTCAAACCGCTCGGACAGGCCCCGGCGGGAGCAGACCGCCAGGTCGGAAGCCGTGGTCTTCAGCAGCTCCGCAAAGTCCGCGGGCTCCTGCTTCGGCAGATCCGCGGCGGGATGGGAAGCCGCGGGGGTAATTGCGGTATGCTTCGGGGCGCCGTTGGAGTTCAGGAACTCCCGGCTGATATCCACAATGGTCTTTCCGTTCCAGTTCATCCGCAGGCGCGGCTCAGCCTTCACTTCCGCCACGATGCAGGCCTGCAGGTTTTCCTCTGCCGACAGGGCCAGGAAAGCTTCCGCGTCTTCCGCGGCCACAACCACGGCCATGCGCTCCTGGCTCTCGGAAATGGCCAGCTCTGTACCATCGAGGCCTTCATATTTCTTCGGTACCGCGTTCAGGTCGATTTCCAGGCCGTCCGCCAGCTCGCCGATGGCAACGCTGACGCCGCCCGCGCCGAAGTCATTACAACGCTTGATCAGCCTGGTGGCCTTCGGGTTGCGGAACAGCCGCTGGAGCTTGCGCTCTTCCGGCGCGTTACCCTTCTGGACTTCCGCGCCGCAGGTTTCCACGCTGTGGGCATTATGGGCCTTGGAGGAACCGGTGGCACCGCCGATACCGTCACGGCCGGTGGAACCGCCCAGCAGGATCACCACGTCGCCGGGAGCCGGACGCTCGCGGCGTACATTTTCCGCGGGAGCCGCGGCAATCACTGCGCCGATCTCCATACGCTTGGCCGCGTAGCCGGGATGATAGATTTCATCCACAATGCCGGTGGCCAGGCCGATCTGGTTGCCGTAGGAAGCATAACCGGCCGCCGCGGTAGTCACCAGCTTGCGCTGGGGCAGCTTGCCGGGGATGGTTTCAGAAACGGGCTTGGTGGGATCCGCAGCACCGGTCACGCGCATCGCGCCGTAAACATAGGCCCGGCCGCTCAGGGGATCCCGGATGGCGCCGCCGATACAGGTAGCAGCGCCGCCGAAAGGTTCAATCTCTGTGGGATGGTTGTGGGTTTCGTTCTTGAACAGCAGCAGCCAGGGCTCCTTGACCCCGTCCCGCTCCACGTCCATCTTCACCGTGCAGGCGTTGATTTCTTCGCTCTCGTCCAGCTTGTCCAGCTTGCCGTGCTTCTTCAGGTACTTCACCGCAACCGTGGCGAGGTCCATCAGGCACACCGGCTTCTTTTCCCGGCCGAGTTCAATGCGCACATCCATGTAGCGTTTCCATGCCTTTTCCAGCACCGGATCTTCAAAGCGGACGCTGTCGATCTCGGTCAGGAAGGTGGTGTGACGGCAGTGGTCGCTCCAGTAGGTGTCCAGCATCCGGATTTCCGTGATGGTGGGTTCCCGGCCTTCTTCCTGGAACCAGGACTGGCAGAAGGTGATATCATCCACGTCCATGGCCAGGCCGTAATCCGCCACAAACTTCTTCAGGCCGGCGCGGTCCAGCTTCGTGAAGCCTTCCAGGGTTGCCACTTCCGTGGGCACCGCGTATTCCGTCTTCAGGGTTTCCGGCAGATCCATGGAAGCTTCCCGGGCTTCCACCGGGTTGATCACATACTTCTTGATTTCCGCGATCTCTTCAGCGGACAGGCTGCCGTAGAGCAGGTAAACCTTCGCGCTGCGGACGAGCGGACGCTCGCCCTGGGAAAGGAACTGAATGCACTGGGCAGCGGAGTCCGCCCGCTGGTCAAACTGACCGGGCAGGTATTCCACCGCGAACACGGCAATCGCGCCTTCCGCGTCAAACTGATCCATTGTATTGTCCAGCTGGGGCTCAGAGAACACCTCCCGGACCGCCAGGGAGAACATATCATCTGAGATGTTCTCAGCGTCATAGCGGTTCAGCAGCCGGACCTTTTCCAGGCCTTTGATCCCCAGGAACTTTTTCGCGTCTCCCAGCAGTGCCCGGGCTTCATTGTCCAGGCCGGGCTTTTTTTCAACAAAGATTCTGTAAACCAAGGTAACACCCCACAAATCCATTCTTAATCATTTCAGTGCTGAAAGCGCTCTCTGTCCGATATCACGCCGGCAGTACTTGTTGCCGAATTCAATCCGATCGGCCATGGCATAGGCTTCCTTCACGGCCTCCTGCAGGGTGTCCGCCACCGCGGTCACACCCAGCACCCGGCCGCCGGAAGTTACCAGTTTCCCGTCCTTCAGCGCGGCGCCGGCCACGAAGACGTGATCCTGCACATCCGCGGGAATGGTGATCTCGTATCCCTTTTCATAATGTACGGGATAGCCCATGGAGGCGAGCACCACACAGCAGGCATGCGCATCTTTGAATTTCACTTCGCAGTCCGCCAGTGTGCCGTTGGTGGTTGCCTGCATCACGGTCAGCAGGTCGCTCTCCAGCAGGGGCAGCACCACCTGGGTTTCCGGATCGCCGAACCGGCAGTTGTATTCTATCACTTTCGGTCCGTTCTTGGTGAGCATCAGGCCGAAATACAGGCAGCCGCGGAATTCCCGGCCTTCCGCCTTCATCGCCCGGATGGTCGGCAGGAAAATGGTTTCCATGCAGGTCTTTGCAATCTCTTCCGTGTAGAAGGGATTCGGCGCGACAGTGCCCATGCCGCCGGTGTTCGGGCCGTTGTCTCCGTCCTCCGCCCGCTTATGGTCCATGCTGGATACCATGGGCTTTACAGTCGTACCATCCGTGAAAGCCAGCACGGTTACTTCGGGTCCTTCAAGGAATTCTTCAATGACGATCTGATCGCCGCTTTTGCCAAACTTCTTGTCTTCCATGATCTCCCGCACGGCTTCGCGCGCTTCCCAGCGGTTCATGGCCACAGTCACGCCCTTGCCCAGGGCCAGGCCGTCCGCCTTGATTACCGTCGGAATCGGAGAGGTTTCCAGGTATTCCAGCGCCTTTTTCGGATCGGTGAATACTTCATAGGCCGCGGTGGGAATCCCGTACTTCTTCATCAGGTCCTTGGAGAAGACCTTGCTTCCCTCAATGATCGCCGCGTTTTTCCGGGGACCGAAGCAGGGAATGCCCATCGCCTCCAGGGGATCCACACAACCCAGCACCAGCGGATCATCCGGAGCCACAACCGCATAATCAATCTTTGTGGATTTGGCAAAAGCCACGATTCCATCAATATCCGTAGCCTTGATATCCACACAGGTTGCGTCCGCCGCGATCCCGCCGTTTCCCGGCAGGGCATAAATGGTTTCGACTTCCGGGTTCTGCCTCAGTTTCTTGATAATGGTATGCTCACGGCCGCCGCCGCCGACAAGAAGAATATTCATAATCTATTATTAATTCCTTTCAGGAAAGTATTCAGGCTGATTGATTCATCAATGAAGCACGAGGCTGTTCCACCGGATTAATGGTGGAACAGTCTCATGTGGGTGAACGCCATCGTCATGCCGTACTTGTCGCAGCAGTCGATCACCGCGTCATCGCGGATGGAGCCGCCGGGCTCGGCAATGTATTTCACGCCGCTCTTGTAAGCGCGTTCAATGTTGTCGCTGAAGGGGAAGAAAGCGTCGGAGCCCAGCGCCACATTCTGCCGGGTATCCAGGAAGGCGCGCTTCTCCGCGTCGGTCAGGGGAGCCGGCTGGGCGGTGAAGTACTTCTGCCAGTTGCCGTCGGCGCAGACATCTTCCTCATTCTGGTTGATGTAGCCGTCGATGACGTTGTCCCGCTCGGGGCGGCCCAGATCCGCACGGAAGGGCAGGTTCAGCACCTTCTCATGCTGACGCAGGAACCAGGTGTCTGCCTTGGAACCGGCAAGGCGGGTGCAGTGGATACGGCTCTGCTGGCCGGCACCCACGCCGATGGCCTGGCCGTCCACTGCGTAGCAGACGGAGTTGGACTGGGTGTACTTCAGGGTGATCAGGGCGATGATCAGGTCACGCACGGCGGAATCCGGCAGATCCTTGGTCTTCGTCACGATATCCGAGAGCAGCTCCCGGTTGATTTCAAAGTTGTTGCGGCCCTGTTCAAAGGTAATGCCGAACACCTGCTTGCGTTCCTGCACTTCGGGCACATAGTCGGGATCGATCTCAACGATGTTGTAGTTGCCCTTGCGCTTCTGCTTCAGGATTTCCAGAGCTTCGGGTTCATAGCCGGGGGCGATGACGCCGTCGGACACTTCCCGCTTGATCATCTTCGCGGTGGTCACGTCACACACATCACTCAGGGCAACCCAGTCGCCGAAGGAGCACATACGGTCTGTGCCGCGGGCACGGGCATAAGCGCAGGCCAGGGGGGAATCGTCCAGGCCTTCGATATCATCCACAAAGCAGGCCTTCTTCAGGTCAGCGGACAGCGGAATACCAACCGCAGCGGAAGTGGGGCTCACGTGCTTGAAGCTGGTCACGGCGGGCATGCCCAGGGCAGCCTTTAGTTCCTTCACCAGCTGCCAGCTGTTGAAGGCGTCCAGGAAGTTGATGAAACCGGGACGGCCGGACAGGATTTTGATCGGCAGCTCGCTGCCGTCGCTCATGTAGATCTTCGCGGGCTTCTGGTTGGGGTTGCAGCCATACTTGAGTTCGAATTCTTTCATGATCTTATCTCCTTTTCTTCTTGCGATCGCCGTTACCAATGCTCCGTTCGCCTTCGGCTCCTGATCATTGACGGCTGTAGCATGGGACGTGTTACCAAAATCTGAGATTTTGACACGTCCGCATCACTGTATCACTTGTTCTTGTTGACCAGCCGGCTTTCAGCGGCGCCGGTCTTCAGGTCCACATAGCGGACATAGAGGCTGATCTTGTTCTGCTCGTTCAGGTTCTTCCACAGGATATCCGTCATATCATCGATATCGTCGCTCACGGCGATGCGCTCCGGCTCGCCCTGGAAGGTGGGAATCGGATTGCCGTCGCACACATAGGTGTGGATGAAGTGGCCCAGGCCGTTCAGCGGCGCATAGCTGTAGGTGAAGCGGTTGCAGGCGCTGCCTTCCGCGTCGGCGCTCTTGAGGATGCTCATCTGGTAAGTGAAGTCCCCGTTTCCGAAGGTCAGCATGCCGCTGATACGGGGGGTGAAGTTCGGGCCGTCCGGCTCAAACTCCCGGCTTTCCAGCGCGGCGGAGAAGGTTTTGCCGTCTTTCAGGCCGTCATAAATCGTATCGGTCTGGTTGCCGTTGGTCACGATCAGGTTGTTCCCGAAAGAACGGATCGCGGCATAGATGATCAGGGAGGGGTCCTGGACCTTCGAGGCGTCGAAGGGCTCGGTGAAAACTTCACCGTTCTTCTCGGTGAAGATCCGGTTGCGGCTGTTGTCGCTGCGGCCCATGATGAAATAGGCAGTCATGGCTTTCGTTCCGTCCGGCGTCTTGCCGATGATGATGCCGCGTCCGGGGTAGGTGTTGTCCTTCAGCAGTTCCTCAGGGGTATTGATGCGGTAGATGTCCATAGGCTCCTCCTTGTTTTAATTCAGAATTCAGAATTAAGAATTCAGAATTATTTTTTGTTTGATCTGCTTTTCCTTTTGCTCCTCACACAACGGCTTTCACAGGGCAAAAGTAATCAGCATTATTCACTCTTCATTGTTGAAATAATTTCTTTAGAAATGATTTCAACACTCTTGGGCAGGATAATCCATTCCGCCTGCTCCATGACCCGGCGCTGCAGGATTTCAGGAGTATCTCCGGGTTGGATGTCCACCGCCTTCTGGGCGATGATCTCTCCGCCGTCCGGGATCTCATTGACAAAGTGTACGGTCGCGCCGGTAACCTTCACGCCCCGGTCCAGCGCCGCCTGGTGAACCTTCAGTCCGTAGAAGCCCGCTCCGCAGAAGCTGGGGATCAGGCTGGGATGAACATTGATAATCCGGCGGGTATACAGCGTGGTGAAGTTCTCCGTCAGGATGCTCAGGAATCCGGCCAGTACAATCAGGTCAACCCGGTTGGTTGTCAGGGCCGCGATCAGCTGCTGCTCAAAGGGCACCTGCCCGCCGCAGGCCTTCTTGTTGATTTCCATGGTGGGGATACCGGCTTTCTGTGCGCGCTCCAGGGCATAGGCTCCGGAACGGTCGCTGATCACCAGAACCACTTCCCCGTCCGGGATTTCTCCCCGGGCTGAAGCGTCCAGGATCGCCTGCAGGTTGGTTCCGCCGCCGGAAACCAGTACGGCAATACGGGCTTTTGCGCTCATACGCACCTCCGTCAGTCCGATCAGATGATCGTGATTTTATCCTCGCTCTCGATGATTTCACCGATCACGTAGGCTTCTTCTCCGTTGTCCTTCAGAATCCGCAGCGCTTTCTCCGCATCCTCCGCAGCGACAACAATGCTCATGCCAACACCCATGTTGAAGGTGTTGAACATATCCCGCTCACTGATGCCGCCCTTTTCGGCGATCAGGTCAAAGATCGGGAGCACCTTCACCTGGCTGCGGGTGATTTTCGCGCCCAGGCCGTCCGGAATGCTCCGCGGAATGTTCTCGTAGAATCCACCGCCGGTGATGTGGCTGATGCCCTTCACCGCCACTTCCTTCAGCAGGGCCAGCACAGGCTTCACGTAGATCCGGGTGGGGGTCAGCAGGGTCTCGCCCAGGCTCTTTCCGCCCAGTTTTTCCACCGGCGCTTCCAGGTCCGCGTTTTCCACGTCGAACACCTTCCGCACCAGAGAGAAACCGTTGGAGTGAACACCGGTGGACGGCAGCGCAATCACCACGTCTCCGGCTTTCATGGTCTTGTTGTCAATGATCTGTGCCTTGTCCACGATACCTGTGGAATATCCGGCCAGGTCATAGTCGTCTTCGGGCATCATCCCGGGATGCTCCGCCGTCTCGCCGCCGATCAGCGCGCAGCCGGCCTGTATGCAGCCCTCGCAGACGCCCTTGACGATCTCTGCAATCCGCTCGGGCACGTTCTTTCCGCAGGCAATATAGTCCAGGAAGAACAGGGGCTTCGCGCCGCAGCAGATGATATCGTTGACGCACATAGCCACGCAGTCGATACCGATGGTATCGTGCTTGTCCATCAGCAGGGCAATTTTCAGCTTGGTGCCCACGCCGTCGGTGCCGGATACCAGCACCGGTTCCTTCATGCCGGTCATATCCGGCTGGAACAGTCCGCCGAATCCGCCCACATCAGAGCAGACCCCGGGGGTCTCTGTCCGCTGGATATGCTTTTTCATCAGCTCAACAGACTTGTAACCGGCAGTGATATCAACGCCAGCGGCGGCGTAGGCTTCAGATCTGGATTCGTTCATTGTGATGGTTCCTTTCTAATAAGGTATATTTCGTAAGCGGGTAAACAATCGTCGTCTCATCCGCAATCTCAGTCGTCGTCTCCACGTCCGTCCCAACAATAGGTACAAAGCTCGCAGGGATCAATACCGATGGCTTTGATTACGCCTTCCAGGGTCTGGAACTCCAGGGAGGCGAAGTTGAACTTCTTGCAGATGCAGTCCCGGAGGTTCTTGCCCCGCTCGGTGCTGCCGTCGGCATATTCATCAATATGCTTGAAGCCTTCCTCCCCTTCCAGCTCCAGGATCACCCGGCGGGCAATCAGCTCAAGGTCGCTGTTGGAACGGGAGAAGTTCAGGTACTTGCAGGCGTACATGATCGGCGGGCAGGCACTGCGCATATGCACGGACTTGGCACCGCTCTCATACAGGAACTCAACGGTCTCCCGCAGCTGGGTGCCGCGGACGATGGAGTCATCCACAAACAGCAGGTTCTTGTCCTTGATCAGCTCGTTCACGGGAATCTGCTTCATCTTGGCGATCTTGTCCCGGTCCGTCTGGTTGGCCGGCATGAAGCTGCGGCTCCAGGTGGGGGTGTACTTGATGAAGGCCCGGGCAAAGGGCGTTCCGCTACGGTTCGCGTAGCCGATGGCGTGGGGCGTACCGGAGTCCGGCACACCGCCGATGTAGTCGATCGGGTCATCCCGGCCGGCTTCCTTGTCGTTGTCCGCCATGATCGCGCCGTTGCGGTAGCGCATCTCCTCCACGTTCACGCCTTCGTAGGTGGAGGTGGGATATCCGTAATAGCTCCAGAGGAAGGAGCAGATCTTCTTTTTCTTTCCGGGAGCCACCAGCCGGGTCATCTTGCTGGGCGTCAGCTCAACGATTTCCCCGGGGCCCAGCTCGCAGACGTCTTCGTAACCGGTCTTGTGGAAAGCAAAGGATTCAAACGCCACAGCGTAGCTGTCATCCCGCTTGCCGATGGCCACCGGCAGACGGCCCATCCGGTCCCGGGCCGCAATGATGGAGCCCTTGTCCGTCAGGATCAGAATGGAGGCAGTGCCCACAATGGACTTCTGGGCAAACTGAATGCCCTCCGCAAAATTGCTCTTCTGGTTGATCAGGGCGCTGAGCAGCTCCGTCTGATTGATCTTACCGCCGGTCATGGAATCAAAGTGACCGCCGCTGAAGCTGAGGTACTGGTCGATCAGCTCATCCGCGTTGTTGATCACGCCGGTCATGCAGATGGCATAGGTGCCCAGGTTGGAACGGATCAGCAGGGGCTGGGGATCCGCGTCGGAAATGCAGCCGATCGCGGAAGTGCCGCGCATCTCCTCAAAAATATGTTCAAACTTCGTCCGGAAAGGAGCGTTGCAGATGTTGTGAATCTTCCGCTGCAGACCGATCTCCTCATCCCACGCGGCCATACCGGCACGGCGGGTGCCCAGATGGCTGTGATAGTCCACACCGAAAAACACATCCAGCATACAGTCCTTCTTGGACGTTATTCCGAAAAATCCACCCATAGTTCAAACCTCCGGTTTTATATCAATTCATAATTCATAATTCACAATTCATAATTCGGACCACTTTTCCGTTTCTGTCCTGTAAAAGATGTTCCTGATTACGTTTTTAAGTAATCATAATTCTGAATTCTGAATTCTGAATTAAAGCCGTTCGGCTATCCCGGCATCTTTCGCCAGGACCGCTTCCGCGTCAGCCTTCCGCTTTGCATCCAGCTTCGCCGCAAGGTCCGCGTCTTCCACCGCCAGGATCTGTGCGGCAAGAAGCGCTGCATTGGCTCCGCCGTTCACCGCCACGGTGGCCACCGGGATGCCGGTGGGCATCTGAACAGTGGAAAGCAGCGCGTCCAGCCCCTCCAGGCAGGGCCCCTGGCAGGGAATCCCGATCACCGGAAGGGTGGTGTTAGCGGCAACGGCACCGGCCAGATGGGCCGCCATGCCCGCCGCCGCAATCAGTGCGCCGAAGCCGTTCTTCCGCGCATTGATAGCAAAAGCCCGGGCTTCCTCCGGTGTACGGTGTGCCGAATAAACGTGCACCTCGAAGGGAATGCCCAGGCTTTTGAGCTGATCTGTTGCTTTTTTAATCACGGGCAGATCGCTGTCACTACCCATGATGATACCCACTTTTCTCACGTTAAGATCCTCCTGATTCCTCCATTGAAACCGTTCTCAATATACTTCAAAACACGAACATTGTCAATTAGAAACAAAGGAAATTCATATATTTTTAAATAAAAACCCGAACGTTCGGAAATAAACGTTCGGGTTTCTTCGGTTTTTGTGCATTCTGGTGCAGTTTTTGCTATTTAGCCCCATCCATCTCTCAGAGGTTGGATGCTTTCGTTTCGCAGTAAACGCACCGGTATTCCCTTTTCTCCCTGTCTGTCAGGTGGAAAACCTGATCCAGTTCCTGTTCACAGGAGGAAATGCACCGGGGATTTTTGCAGAAGAGAACGTTCACCAGCTTCTCCGGCATCTCGATGCGTTTCTTCTCGATCAGTTCTCCGTTCCGGATGATATTAACCGTGGCACCCGGATCCACATAGCCGATAATATCCAGGTCCACGTCAATCGCCGCGTCCACCTTGATGATATCCTTACGGCCCAGCTTACGGGAAACTACGTTTGTGATCATGGCCACCGGGGCTTCCAGGCTTTCCAGTCCCAGCAGGCGGTACAGCTTCATGCCGCAGCCGGCGGCAATGTGGTCAATGACGATCCCGTCGTGGATGGAATCTACGTTCATAAAGTACCCGCCTCCTTCAGCAGCATCAGGATCAGCGCCATACGCATGTACTTGCCGTTCAGCACCTGCTTGAAGTAGCAAGCCCGGGGATCATCGTCCACTGCCACGCTGATCTCGTTCACCCTGGGCAGGGGATGCATGACGCACAGATCCGCCCGGGCTTTCTTCATCTTTTCAGGCGTCAGGATGTAGCTGTCCCGCAGGCGCAGGTAATCTTCCTCGTTGAAGAAGCGTTCCCGCTGCACCCGGGTCATGTACAGGATGTCCAGATCGCCGATCACCTCTTCCAGATCCGTGGTTTGGACATAAGGGATGTTCTTTTTCTTCAGGGCGTCGTTCTTCACATAGCTGGGAACCTTCAGTTCCTCAGGGCTGATCAGCACAAAGTTCAACCCCTCGTAGCGGGACATGGCGTTGATCAGGGAGTGTACCGTACGGCCGAACTTCAGGTCGCCGCACAGACCCACGGTCAGGTTGCCGAGCCGTCCCTTTTCCCTGCGGATCGTCAGCAGGTCCGCCAGTGTCTGGGTCGGATGGCAGTGGCCGCCGTCTCCGGCGTTGATCACCGGCACAGAGGCATTTCGCGCTGCCACCAGTGCCGCGCCTTCCTTCGGATGACGCATAGCGATGATATCCGCGTAGCAGGAAACGGTCTTCGCCGTGTCCGCCACGCTTTCACCCTTGGCAGCAGAGCTCGTGCCTGCGCCGGTCACGCTGAGCACGTTTCCGCCCAGCTCGTACATAGCCGCCTCAAAGCTCAGCCGGGTACGGGTGCTGGGTTCAAAGAAGAGGGTGGCCAGTTTTTTTCTCCGGCAGGCGTCTGCATAATCGTCCGGGTGGGCGATGATGTCTTCCGCCGTGTCCATGAGCCGCTCCAGCTCTTCCGGGGTCAGATCCGGGACGTCAATCACGCTTCGTTTCATATTATCCTCCGCGTTTATTAATGAAGCGACCGTCCGGCGGACAGATCGCTTATTGTAGTAATTAAAGTGTCGCCCAGCTCTCGTCGGACGGATTATTACGGAACCGGATCAGGCGAGAAACATCCTCGGGACGGATATATCCTTCCTTGGCGGCTTCCTCCGCAATGATATCGAAGTTCGTCAGGGAAACATTCTTCACATTCGCAGCTGCCAGCCGGTCCAGGCCTTTCTGCATTCCGTAGGTAAAGATGCTCACGATTCCCAGCACTTCCGCGCCGGCCTGCCGCAGCACATCCACCACTTCCAGCACACTGCCGCCGGTGGAGATCAGGTCTTCCACAACCACAACCTTCTGGCCGGGTTCCAGCTTTCCTTCAATCTGGTTCTGCCGGCCGTGATCCTTCGCGCCGGAGCGTACATAGCCCATGGGCAGTCCCATGATGTGGGCCGTGATCGCCGCGTGGGCAATGCCTGCGGTGGACGTGCCCATCAGCACTTCCACGCCCGGATATTCCTCTCCGATCAGCTGGGCCAAGCCCTTTTCCACATCCGTGCGGACTTCCGGCGCCGTCAGGGTCAGCCGGTTATCACAGTAAACAGGGCTCTTGATGCCGCTGGCCCAGGTAAAGGGCTCCTCCGGCCGGAAAAAGACTGCCTTGATCTTCAGCAGGTCCTTTGCAATCAGCTGATTCAGTTCTTCCCTTTTCATAAGTACGTTTCACTCACTTTCAATTCATAATTCACAATTCATTATTCATTGATATGGATTTTGCGGCTTCAGTATTAATTCTGAATTCTGAATTCTTAATTCTGAATTGTGTTTTATCCAATGAATTCACTGACGCAGCGTTCATAGGCTGCCACCGGATCCTCCGCCGCGGTGATCGGACGGCCAACCACAATGTAGTCACTGCCGACTTTCTTTGCTTCCGCCGGGGTCATAACCCGCTTCTGGTCGCCCACATCCCCGTCCGCAAACCGGACGCCCGGCGTCACCGTCAGGAAGTCCGCTCCGCACACATCGTGCACCTTGCCCGCTTCCAGCGGAGAGCAGACCACGCCGTCCAGTCCGGCTTTCCGGGCATTCAAGGCGTAGTGCATAACCACTTCATCGATCGGACGCTCAATCAGCAGGTCCTTTTCCAGCGACTCCTGATCCGTGCTGGTCAGCTGGGTCACAGCAATCAGCAGCGGCCGGCTGCCGTCCGGCCGGGTCAGGCCTTCCAGCGCAGCTTCCATCATGCGGATGGTACCCGCCGCGTGCAGGTTGCAGATATCCACATCCAGGTCCCGCAGAACCATCATGGCTTTTTTCACTGTATTCGGAATATCGTGCAGTTTCAGATCCAGGAAGATCTTGTGCCCCCGTGCCTTGATCTGCCGGACGATGTCCGGACCAGCACCGTAGAACAGTTCCATGCCGATCTTCACAAACGGCTTGCGCCCCTGGAATTTATCCAGGAAAGCCAGCGTCTGCTCGGCATTCGGAAAGTCACAGGCAACAATCACGTCTTTTCCCATGTTCAAATCTCTCCTTTCAGTTCCTGCAGGGATTTGATTCCGTATTTATCCATCGCAGCAGGCAGATCCTCAATGATCTTTCTGCATGCGCAGGGATCCGTAAGGTTCGCCGCGCCGACTTCCACAGCCGTGGCGCCGGCCATCATCATTTCCAGCACGTCTTCCGCGGTGCTGACGCCGCCCATGCCGATCACCGGGATCTTCACAGCCCGGCATACCTGCCAGACCATCCGGAGGGCCACCGGGAACACCGCCGGGCCGCTGACGCCGCCCATCACGTTTTTGATCACCGGCTTCCGGGTCCGCAGGTTGATACGCATGCCCTGCAGGGTATTGATCAGGGATACGCCGTCCGCACCCGCGTCCTCACAGGCCTTCGCGATGGCCGTAATATCCGTCACATTCGGGCTCAGCTTCATGATCACCGGCTTGGTCGTGACCTTCTTCACCGCCGCGGTCACTTCTGCCGCCGCCTTCGGATCCGTGCCGAAGGACATACCGCCGCCATGCACATTCGGGCAGGAGATGTTCACTTCCAGCCAGCCCACCTGCTCCTCCGCGTCCAGGCGCTCGCAGGTATAGGCATAATCTTCCACGCTGAAGCCGCTGACGTTCGCCATCACTTTTTTATGGAAGACTTCCTTCAGCTTCGGCAGTTCCTCCGCGATCACCTTGTCCACCCCGGGATTCTGAAGGCCCACCGCGTTGATCATGCCTGACGGGCATTCCGCGATACGGGGCGTGGGATTTCCGAAGCGGGGATCCTTTGTCGTGCCCTTGAAGGAGAAGGTTCCCAGGCAGTTGATATCGTACCACTGAGCAAACTCATATCCGAAACCGAAGGTTCCGCTGGCGGGGATCACAGGGTTGTCCAGTTCGATGCCACAAAGGCTCACTGTCATTTTTCCCATATAATCTCCTCCTTTTCCAGCACCGGACCTTCCCGGCAGATACGCTTGTATCCGGTGATGGTCTTGCAGCTGCACCCCATGCAGGCGCCGAAGCCGCAGCCCATCCGTTCCTCAAAGGAGAGCTGGCCGGAAGTCTTTGTCGCCCGGTATGCCGCCCGGAGCATGGGTTCCGGTCCGCAGGTATAGAAGTAGCTGTACTCCTCCGGCAGGGCGTCGGTCACAAAGCCCTTGACGCCATAGCTTCCGTCCGCCGTGGTCACGGTCACCCCGCAGCCCAGCGCTTTGAACTCCGCTTCGCCGAAAACCTCCGCCGCCGTATTGAATCCCAGCACAGCCTGCGGCTTTTTCCCTTCCGCAATCAGCTTTTTCGCCAGCAGGTACAGGGGCGGAACGCCGACCCCGCCGCCCAGGAGCACCGGCGTCTCTCCGGATTTGGACAGGTCATAGCCGTTTCCCAGGCCGGTGAGCACGTCCAGCGTTTCGCCGGGCCTCATCGCGGCCATCTGTTCCGTACCCTTCCCGACCACCTTATACAGGATAGTCAGGCTTCCGGGTTCAGAGTCATACACGGAGATCGGCCTGCGCAGGAAGAGCCCGTCCAGGCGGATGTTCACGAATCCGCCGGGATTCTGGGCTTCCAGCTCCGCGCCTTCCAGCCGCATCCGGTAAACACTGCTTGTTACCGGCACGTTTTCCGTGATGGTCAGTATCTCTTGTTTCATACTACCCTTTCAGTTTAACTAATAATTCTGAATTCTTAATTCTGAATTCTGAATTGTTTATGCGTCAATGGTGGAAATCGTCAGTGTGGTTTCTTCCAGTACATCCAGCAGCACCCGCACGGTATCCAGGCTGGTGAAGATCGTCGCGTTGTTCTCCGTGGCGCAGCGGCGGATCTGCAGGCCGTCGCTCTCGCTCTCCGCTTCACCGATCTCCCGGGTGTTGATGATGTATGCCACGTGGCCCTGGCGGATACTGTTCAGGATCTCGTCGGAGCCCTGGCTGAGCTTCAGCATCGCATGGGTGCGGATGCCGTTCTCCTTCAGGAACCGGGCTGTGCCCCTCGTTGCTTCAATATTGAATCCCAGGTTGTAGAAGCGGCGGATCAGCGGCAGCGCCTCTTCCTTATCCCGGTCGGCGATGGTGGCCAGCACCGTGCCGTAGTTCTGCAGCCGGGTTCCGCCGGCCTGCAACGCCTTGTACAGGGCACGGTTCAGCTTGTCGTCGTAGCCGATGGCTTCGCCGGTGGACTTCATTTCGGGGCTCAGGTAAGCGTCCAGGCCCTTGATCTTATTGAAGGAGAAGACCGGAACCTTGACGTAGTAGCGTTTCTTTTCTTCCGGATAGAGATTGAAGATGCCCTGCTCCTTCAGGCTCTTGCCCAGGATGACCTCGGTGGCGATATCCGCCAGAGAGTAGCCTGTGGACTTGCTCAGGAAAGGCACGGTCCGGCTTGAGCGGGGGTTCACTTCGATGATGTAGACGTTCTCGTTTTCATCCACAATGAACTGGATGTTGAACAGGCCGATGATGCCGATGCCCAGGCCCAGTTTCTTCGCGTACTGCAGAATGATGCCCTTGACCTTGTCGCTGATGGAGAAGGTGGGATAGACGGAGATGGAGTCGCCGCTGTGGATACCGGTGCGTTCCACCAGTTCCATGATGCCCGGCACGAACACGTCCCGGCCGTCGCAGATGGCGTCCACTTCGACTTCCTTGCCGCGGATGTATTTGTCCACCAGCACCGGCTTGTCCGCGTCGATTTCCACCGCGGTCCGCAGGTAGTGGCGCAGCTGCTCCTCGTCTCCGACGATCTGCATGGCTCGGCCGCCCAGCACGAAGCTCGGGCGCACCAGCACCGGATAGCCGATCTCCTCAGCCGCCTTCACGCCGTCCTCAATCCGGGTGACTGCCCGGCCCTGGGGCTGCGGAATGTGGAGGTCTTCCAGGATCTTCTCGAAGCTGTCCCGGTTCTCCGCCCGCTCAATCGCGTCGCAGTCGGTACCGATGATCTTCACGCCGCGCTTCATCAGCGGCTCCGCCAGGTTGATGGCCGTCTGGCCGCCCAGGGAGGCGATGACGCCTTCCGGCTTTTCAAAGTCGATGATGGCCATGACGTCTTCCGGCGTCAGGGGCTCGAAGTAGAGCTTGTCCGCCGTGGTGTAGTCCGTGGAAACCGTCTCCGGGTTATTGTTGATGATGATGGCTTCGTATCCCGCGCGGCGGATGGTCTGCACCGCGTGCACGGTGGAGTAGTCGAACTCCACGCCCTGGCCGATACGGATCGGACCGGCGCCGAGCACCACAATCTTTTTCTTCTCCGTGAGGATGGAATCGTTCTTTCCGCTGTAGCTGGAGTAGAGGTAGGCAATGTACTTACCGGTGTGCAGGGTGTCCACCATCCGGAAGACCGGCACCATGCCCTTTTCTTTCCGCAGGGCGTAGATGTCAATTTCCTTCATATTCCAGAGCCGGGAGATCGTCAGGTCTCCGAAGCCCATTTCCTTCGCTTCCTTCAGGAGGGTTTCGTCACCGGGAGCCACCTTCAGGCGCTTTTCCATCTCGGTGATCTTTTTGATGCTCTCCAGGAACAGCTCCGTGATCATGGTCCGCTCGTGGATTTCGCTGATCGCCACATCCCGGCGCAGCAGCTCTGTGACCGCGAAGAGAGTATCCGCCCGGAAGTCCTTCACATACTCCAGCAGGTCTTCCGTGCTCATGCCGTCAAACTTCGCCAGGTGCAGGTGGCACACGCCGGTCTCCAGGCTCCGGACGCTCTTGAGGATGCACTCCTCCAGGTTGCTGCCGATGCCCATAACCTCGCCGGTCGCCTTCATCTGGGTGCCCAGCTGGTTGCTGGCGGAAGTGAACTTGTCGAAGGGGAAGCGGGGGAACTTCGCCACAATGTACTCCAGGGAGGGCTCCATGGCGGCGTTTCCGCCGGCTACCGGAATCTCTTCCAGCGCCATGCCCAGGGCGATCTTCGCCGTCACCCGGGCGATCGGATAACCGCTGGCCTTGCTGGCCAGGGCGGAAGAGCGGCTGACCCGCGGGTTGACCTCGATCAGGTAATATTTGCTGCTGTTGGGATCCAGCGCGAACTGTACGTTGCAGCCGCCTTCAACCTTCAGCTCGCGGATGATCTTGAGGGCGCTGTCGTTCAGCATCTTCAGGTCATGATCGGACAGGCTCAGGATGGGCGCGACGACGACGCTGTCGCCGGTATGCACACCAACGGGGTCCACATTCTCCATGCCGCAGATTGTGATCGCCTTGTCGTTGCTGTCCCGCATGACCTCGAACTCGATTTCCTTGAAGCCGCGGACGCTCTTTTCCACCAGCACCTGGTGCACGGGGCTGAGGCGGAAGGCGTTGGTGCCGATCTCAATCAGCTCTTCCTCGTTATTGGCAAAGCCGCCGCCGGTGCCGCCCAGGGTAAAGGCGGGACGCAGCACCACCGGGTAGCCGATGTCCAGCGCCGCTTTCTTCGCTTCTTCCAGATTGTAGGTGATTTCACTGGGGATGACCGGCTCGCCGATGGACTCGCACATTTCCTTGAAGAGTTCCCGGTCCTCAGCCCGCTCAATGCTCCGGCTGCTGGTGCCCAGCAGTTCCACGCCGCACTCCTTCAGCACGCCCTTGCGCTCCAGCTGCACCGCCAGGTTCAGGCCGGTCTGGCCGCCGATACCGGGCACGATAGCGTCCGGACGTTCATACCGCAGGATCTTCGCGATATATTCCAGCGTCAGGGGCTCCATGTACACCTTGTCCGCAATGGAGGTGTCGGTCATGATCGTCGCCGGGTTGGAGTTGCACAGCACCACTTCGTAGCCTTCCTCTTTGAGGGCCAGGCACGCCTGTGTGCCGGCATAGTCAAACTCCGCCGCCTGTCCGATCACGATGGGGCCGCTGCCGATAATCAGTACCTTTTTGATGTCTGTCCGTTTCGCCATGTTCCTCTTCCTCCATCTTTTATCCTATATATACTGTCCTGCCTGCGTGCACTGTCTTCAGGCACCGGCCGTATACGCTCTGTCCGGCAAAGGGCGTTGCCTTCCCCATGCTCTCAAACGCTTCCGGGTTGATCGTATATTCCGCGTCCAGGTCCCACTCACACAGGTCATCCTCCCGCAGCGGGATTCCGAAGCGTTCCCGCGGGGCCACCGCCATCAGGCTGACCAGCCTTTCCAACGTCAGGATGCCTTTTCTCACCAGCCCGGTATACAGCACCGGGAACGCGCATTCCAGGCCGACCACCCCGAAGGCGCTGCCTGCCAGCCCGCGGCTCTTTTCCTCCGCGCTGTGGGGCGCATGGTCCGTGGCGATCATGTCGATCGTGCCGTCCAGCAGGGCCTCCAGCAGGGCTTCCCGGTCTTCCTTCGCCCGCAGGGGCGGATTCATCCGGAAGCGGCCGTCCTCCTGCAGGTCGTTCTCATCCAGCAGCAGGTAATGCGGGCCGGTTTCACAGGTTACATTCACGCCGTCCTTCTTGGCCTGCCGGATCAGTTCCGCGCTTTCTTTGCAGCTGATGTGGCACACATGGTAGGCGCAGCCTGTTTCCTTCGCCAGCTTCAGGTCCCGGGCAATGGGACCCCATTCGCTTTCGGAGCAGATGCCTTTGTGTCCGTGGGCCGCGGCATAGATTCCGTCATGGATGTATCCTCCGCGGACCAGGGTTTCATCTTCGCAGTGAGCGGCGAGCACCTTGCCCAGCTTTTTGCACCGCTCCATCAGGGAGCGCATCATACTTTCGGACTGGACGCCTTTTCCGTCATCCGAGAAGGCGATCACCCAGGGCGCCAGCTCTTCCAGTGCCGCGGCTTCCTGTCCCTTTTCCCCGACGGTCAGCGCCGCGTAAGGGTAGATATCCACGAGGCCGCCGGCCGCCCGGATCAGGTCCTCTTCTTCCTTTAAGTGTGCCAGGCTGTCCGGCACCGGCTTCAGGTTCGGCATCGCGCAGACCGCCGTGTAGCCGCCCCGGGCTGCCGACCGGCTGCCGGTCACCATCGTTTCCTTATAAGAAAAACCCGGCTCCCTGAAGTGAACGTGCACATCACAGAAGCCGGGAAAAGTAAAGACATTATCCTTTTTGCTGACAAGGGAGCCCTGGGCCGCCTGGGACGGAATCCGGTTCATTTCCAGTCTGACCGTCATCATGCAACCCTCCTTACAAAAAACTCTGCCGGAGAATCGGCAGAGTTCGGATCGCATGCATACAGCGTCTGCCGCACAGCGGCATACGCGCCAATCCAATCTTGCCGATATCTCTGTATCGTCTTAAAGATCGGTACCGGTATATCTTTTATCATACGTAACGATCCTTGTCAAGGGTCTTTTTGTTCCCGGGCTTGATCTTCTTTTGCTTCCTCCGCAGGCTCGGGTTCGTTCAGCGCGGCATCCAGCATTTCCCTGCGCTTCACGGCTGACATGGTCTCCCAGCCGCCCTCGATGTCGTTCTCCCTCCGCCCGCGGACCCAGTCAATCACATTGCCGAAGCCCAGCGAAACCGCCTGGGCCATAAGCCGGGTAAATACGCGCCGGGTTTCCGGATCCACTTCCTTCCGGTTGCCCACCATGGTCATCATCGTCCGGAGTTTTTCCCCGGTCAGCTCGCTCATCCGGGTCACCTTGGTGGTTTCCACCATGCCAAACAGCGCGTCCACAAAATCCGCCCGCTGTTCCGGGGTACTGTTCTGCAGCCACTCATGCAGGGTATCCCGTACCACAATCGCTGTCTGGTCCACCGAGGAAAGGGTTTCAAACTGCGGACCGTAAATTTTCCAGGTCATGGGATCGTGCTGGCTGATGCCGCTGGCGGTGGAACGCACTACCGTATAAGGCTCATAGAAATCCATCAGCAGGCCGATAATGCTGGTCTGGGGAATAAAGGAACGGATCTTGTCCTTAATCCTCAGGTATCCTTCCGACTGGGAGGTCTCCCGGTTCATGCCGGGACCGTCATAGCTTATGATGCTCTCAATCCGGTCCTGCACCCGTTTGGAGGCGAAGGCCGCGGCGTAAACCGCCAGGTTGCCGCCCTTGCTGTGCCCCACCAGCCGCAGCGGTGCTTTGGATAATGCCGCGGCCCGCCGAAGATACAGGATTGCCGCCTCCTGGGCAGGCACCCGGGTGGTGTAGGCCATGTCAAAGTCTTCGCGCCAGCCCACGACGGTGTTGTCTGTTCCCCGGAACGCCACGCACATGCTGCCGTCCGGCAGATCCAGGCACATGGCGGAAAACTGCATCCCGATCTCCGGATCCGTCATGGCAATGGCATGGTGCAGCCGGCATCCGCGGAAGCGGACGCCGGAAGCCATGGCCTGAAAGACCGTCTTACGTCCTGCAAAAGTGGAAGTGTTTCCCTCCTGGATCAGGTCAATCCGGGACATCTCCTCCAGGGTCCATCCCTTGGGATCCCGTCCTCCGTGGAAATTCAGATAACTGATGGTAGCGACCAGCAGGCCGTCTATCTCGTTCCATGGCGAGATTTCAAACGGAACATCTCCCCGCCAGGCCAGATAGTCCACCATGTTCGCCATTGATTACGTCATTCCTTCCGTTGTTCTCTTCATTTCTTCCCATTCTTCCCGGGTGATCAGGCACTTGCGGGGCTTGCTCCCGTCCTTGGCAGCCACGATGCCCCGCTCCTCCATCTCATCCGTCAGCCGGCCCGCCCGGGCATAGCCGATCTTCAGCCGGCGCTGCAGCGTGCTGGTGGAGATCTGGCCGTCCTGGATGGCGAATTCCACCGCCTGCTCGAACAGGCCGCCGTCTCCGCCGCTCATGTCAGAACTGTTGATGATGATATCCGCGTTTCCGGTTTCTCCGCCGTTGGCGATTTCATCCAGCTTCTCCAGGATATCCGGATCATAGGTGCTGGGGTTCGCTTCCTTCACATGCTTCGCGATCCGGTTCACTTCCTCATCGCTCAGGAAGCAGCCCTGCACACGGGTAGGCGCGAAGGAGCCGGTGGGCGCGTACAGCATGTCGCCCCAGCCCAGCAGCTGTTCCGAACCGTTCCGGTCCAGGATGGTGCGGCTGTCCACGGAGCTCGCGGTTTTGAACGCGATACGGCTCGGAATATTGGCCTTGATCAGGCCGGTAATGACGTCCACCGAGGGACGCTGCGTCGCGACAATCAGGTGAATGCCCGCTGCGCGCGCCAGCTGCGTCAGGCGGCAGATATATTCTTCCACGTCCTTTTTGCAGACCATCATCAGATCCGCCAGCTCATCAATGATGATGACGATCCGGGCCATGGGTTTTTCACCCGTCTTTTCCACCAGCTGGTTATAGCCTTCCAGGTTCCGGACCTTCTTTTCGGCGAACTTGTCGTACCGTTCCATCATTTCCGCCACGGCCCAGGCCAGTGCGGCCGCCGCCTTGCGCGGATCGTTCACCACAGGAATCAGCAGGTGCGGAATCCCGTTATAGCACTGCAGTTCAACCACCTTCGGGTCGACCAGGATCAGCTTCACCTCGTCAGGGCTGGCCCGGTACAGCAGGCTGTTGATAATCGCGTTGATACACACGGATTTACCGCTGCCGGTCTGGCCGGCAATCAGCATATGCGGCATCTTCGCCAGGTCGCACACAATGGGCGTTCCGGCGATATCCTTGCCCAGCGCCACAGTCAGGATCGACCGGGCGTTCTGCATCGGCTCACTCTCCATGACTTCCCGCAGGGTAACGGTGGTTACCTTACGGTTCGGCACTTCCACGCCGACCAGGCGCTTGCCCGGAATCGGCGCCTCAATACGCACAGAGGTGGCGGACATACCGTAGGCAATATCCTTTTCCAGTTCCGATACCTTGTTGACCTTGGTGCCCGCTTCCAGTTCCAGCTCGAAACGGGAAATGGCGGGGCCGTGGGTCACGTGCACCACCCGGGCCGGTACCCGGAAGCTTGCCAGGGTTTCTTCCAGCTTGCGGGAACGGGTGATATCCTCTTCGCGGGTATCCTCGACCCCCTGCTGCGGCCTGGCCAGGTCTGTAATCGGCGGATAGTTGTAGGGCGTCGGCATCCATATGCCTTCTTCCTCTTCCTCCGCCTTCTTTTTCACAGGCACCTTGATCGGAGCCTGATAGGCTGCTTCCCCGATGGTTTGCTGTACCACAGGCACGGCCGGCCGGGCCGGCTGCACTTCGGGCTTCTTCTGCTCCGGTTCCGCGGGACGGCGGTACCGTGAGTCGTCCCGGACAGGCGGGGTTTCCACTGCCGGCTCCTGCTCCCGGACCGGCTGCCTTCCGCGGGCCGGTTCCGGACGGACAGGCGCCGGTTCCTCCGGAATGTCCGCCATCGTCTGCTGTACAGGCTGCGGCCGGCGTTTGCGGCCGTTGTCGATCTCCAGCGGGATCTCCGCCGTATCCTGCCGCCAGTGGGTCTGGGGCTCGCCGATCTCCGCTCCCGTTGCCGTCCGTCGCGCAGGTCTTCCTGCCGGCCTGCGGGCTGCCGTTCCGGCATCGGCCAGGGTGGATCCATCGCTCAGGCCGTCATACTCTTCCTTTTTATTCCGGCCGAAAATCCGGCTGGCAAAGGATTTCTCCTGGGAGGCCTGTTTTGCCTGGTTCTTTTTGCCGAAAATACTGCTCTGGTGTCCGGTTGCCGCGGAAACCGCCTGACCGGCGGCCATCTGCTCCTGCCAGTCGCGAACGCCCCCGTCACCGGATACTGGCTTCTGCTGCACAGGCGGCTGCATCTCCTGCCCCGGCATATAGGCCTGCTGCGCAGGCTGCATGGGCATCTGCTGTTGCTGCTGCATCTGGTACTGCTGCTCCAGGATCTGCTGCTGTTGCTGCTGCCAGAGGGCCTGTTGCTGCTGCCATGCCAGCTGCTGCTGTTCCATGCGTTCCCGCTCCAGCTTCTGCTGCTGTCTGCGGGCGCCGGCCTGGCCCGTAAAGAGATCCCGGATCCGGGAAGGAGTCAGGTTCACCGCCAGCAGGACGCAGAACACGGTCAGCACAAAGATAATCATCGTGCCCAGCACAGGTCCCAGATAATTCCACAGCGGCCAGGCCAGGATGGTTCCCACGGCGCCGCCGCCGTTCGGGTTCACCATTTTGGAGCTTTCTATATATGCACCGTTGATCACGTCGCCCCAGCTGCTGCCGTAGGTGTTCCTCAGGTGCTCCATGGCTCCGGTAATCATCAGGAAAGCGCACAAACCAAAGAAGGCCAGCAGCGCAAACAGCCACGGCCGCACAGGCGCGCGGCGCTGGGTGGACCAGATCACCAGTACGCCGGCCCACACCGGCAGTACAGGCAGCACATAGGCCATAATCCCGCACAGGCCGAAGCAGATAATCCGCAGACCCTCAAAGATATTTCCCGGCAGCCGCATGACCACCGCCATAAAGATCAGGACGCCCAGCGCAATCAGAACCAGTCCGGCCATATACCGGATGGCCATCGCGTCCGCGGAATACGCGGGGGCCTGTCTTCTTTTTCCGCTCCCTTTCTGAGCCATTCTTTCCTTCTGTTCCTTTCTCTTTGCTCCGTTATGCCGTCAGTACAATACAGATCAGGCATCCGGTATCATCACTGTACAGCCGCAGCTGATATTCCCCGCAGCTGTAGTAATCGCAGGTCCCCGGCACCAGCCGGTTGGCCTCCGCCTTTTCTTCATCAATGGCCGCTGAACCGTCCGGTTCACCGAGCACGGAGATCCAGTCCTCCCGCATGGTCTCATTCACGCACAGTCCCCAGAGACAGCCCTGATCCATCCGGATGCCTTCCACCTTGCTGTTTTCCCAGCCGCGGGTCAGGTCATCCGTCATCAGGTAAACACCCCGGAAACATCCGCCCTCCAGCGCGAACAGGCGTCCGCCCTCAAAGCCATCCGGATCCGTCAGCAGGTGATACCGGTCGGTCATCTCCTGCACGCTGTCCCCCAGCTTCACCGGAATACCGGTCAGGGATCCTTCCGCGGACGCGGCCAGCAGCTGTTCCGCACTTTCAGCGGTCAGGGTGATCATCTGTTTCACGCCGATCCGGTCCGGAATGCTGTCCTCGGCCAGGTTCAGCACGTCCTTCAGCACATGCCATCCGATCCGGATATCGCCGGCCCGGTCTCCCAGGGTGCTCAGCTGGCTCACCGGATACAGGAGCGTCAGGCCGGAAGGCTCCAGTAAAAAAGTCTCCGGCAGGGGCTCCAGTTCACTGTTCTGCAGATGGGCGCTGAGCTCCGGCAGAACCTCGTCTTCCAGATAGGTACGGATCTGCTCACGGCCGGCTTCCTCATCCGTGAACAGTTCCGAAAGGGTAATCCTGCGGCCGTCCCGCAGGTCTGCGGTGCAGGCGTTCCATACATGCGTGGAACGGGAGTTTTCCACAGCGCCGACAGCTGACACCGCACAGCTGAACACATCGCCCATGATCCCGCCCTGCCAGCTGACCTGCAGGCTTCCGCCGGCGATCAGCTGCGCCGTACGGGCAAGGTAATCCCCGATATGGCAGTCTTCCCGGATCATCGTATTAATCTGTTCAAGCAGCGCTTCATCTCCCGGGCCGGACAGCACGGGATAGTGAACGCTGAGCGTTTCCGTCATGTCCAGTCCTGCGTCTTCAATATGAAACGCTTCTTCTGCCGGACAGACAGGGATGAAAAGCAGCATCGCCGCAATCAGGCAGATTGCCAGGCGAATCAGGCGATTAGATTTCATATCCTTACCCTCCGTGAACTATTATTTTACATCCTTTTGGATTCCGGGGCAAGTCAGCCCGCCCCGCGCCGCGGTTTCCGGCCTTTACAGGCACAGTTTCCTTTCTTTATAAATAACGAATCCGGGGCCTGAAAACCTGCCGTCCGGGACTCCCGGACAAACCGGTCCGGACGGTTCCGCACAATTTGACAGTGTTCTTCCGCCCCATATATAATAGTTTCCAGCGGAACAGAAACCGCTGCCTGAATCAGGAAAAGGAAGGGGTGGCATCTTGGCTGACGGAAAGAAAATACGCAAGTATCTCCTCCGGATTGTGGAAATCCTGTTTTCCGTCGCCCTGCTGGTGATGCTCGCCGTCTCCCTGATCCTGGCCAAACCCCAGGAGGATAAAAACATCTCCCCTGACGTGAAGCCTGCCGCGGAAACAGGTACCGCGCTCCGGATTGATAACGAAAGCGACCTGGTACAGCTGGACTTTCCCGCGCCGATGATGTGCTTTCAGAACTCCTCCAGCATGACCTTTGTCGGCGCAACCTGTGCCGACACGCCGGTTCCGGGAGGATACGGCCGGGTAGTCATAACGAACTGGCAGACCCCTGAAGGGGAAGATATCGCCCTGCAGAGCATCTGGCCGGCGGACACCCTGAATATGCTGGAGGATGGTTTCCATTTCATGCCCTATGCCGGGCCGACCTTCTTCGGAAACACCTCTGTCCGGATGGAAAATGATCAGTATATCCGGCTTCACACCACCACAGACCAGGCGCTGTATGTTGTGATTCTGCCCCGCAGTCTCAGCAAACAGGTCAGCTCCCTCTGCGGTTTCCTGAAGCTTTACACCATCCGCAATGATAACGAACAATAAATCCCATCAACTATATTCAATAAAGGAGGAAAATGTCATGTCCAATCCCTATGCCGGAACCCAGACCGAAAAGAACCTGGAAGCCGCTTTCGCAGGTGAATCCCAGGCCCGGAACAAGTACACCTATTTCGCTTCCGTCGCCAAAAAGGAAGGCTATGAGCAGATTTCCGCACTTTTCCTGAAGACAGCTGAGAACGAAAAAGAGCATGCCAAGATGTGGTTCAAGGAACTCAAGGGCATCGGCTCCACGACCGACAACCTGGCTGCCGCCGCTGATGGCGAAAACTACGAATGGACCGATATGTACGAGTCCTTCGCCAAGACCGCCGAAGAAGAAGGCTTCCCTGAACTGGCCGCCAAGTTCCGCGGTGTTGCCGCCATCGAAAAGCATCACGAGGAACGGTACCGCGCCCTGCTGAAGAACATTGAAATGCAGCAGGTCTTCGAAAAGAGCGAGGTCAAAATCTGGGAATGCCGCAACTGCGGCCACATCGTTGTGGGCACCAAGGCTCCCGAAGTCTGCCCCGTCTGCAATCATCCCCAGAGCTACTTCGAAATCGCTGCCGAAAACTATTGATCTGCGTCACTAAAAGAAAAGGGACTGTCTCATATGGGACAGTCTCTTTTGCATGGGATAAGAAAACAAAAAGCGGCGCTGATTTGTTCGATAAATGTTACTCGTTTCCTCATAGCAACTTCACAGACAATATCAACTCAAAACACCCTACTAGTCCCTTCTTCTTGATTAATCCGTTCGATCTATTAACAATATACTTTGAATATCCTCTTCATAGATTCTATAGTCCTTTGGTCGGGAATTATTTAGATTCTGAGGGTTGAGATTCCTTTTTATAATCTCTGCTTTTTTCTCTTTACGAGAATGTTCCTTCAATATTAAGCCCATAACCAACGCACTAGGTTATAGGTTCAAACAAATAAGGTATTGCTTCCAATAACGCATGTAGTATTCTAAATCATTCCCGGAAAAAGTGTTTTCAACCATAAGCTGTCCAAGCGTTTTTTAACACGTTGCGGGCAAATCATTATTTGCACTATATATTTTCTTATATACATCCGATGTTTCTAATAGTTTCTTGTGACTTCCTATATTTGCAATTCTTCCTTCATCCATTACCACGATAACATCTGAATCTATAACAGTTGATAATCGATGTGCAATAATAATCTGTGTACAGTTTTCCTCTTTGAAATATTGAAAAATCTGCGATTCATTATATGTATCCAAAGCGCTAGTTGCCTCGTCCAGGATAATGAGCTTGGGTCTTTTCAAAATTGCCCGCGCAAGCACCACTCTCTGTCGTTGTCCACCAGAGAGATTCATACCCATCTCAGTCACCTGGGTATCATACTTCATCGGCATTTGCATGATTTCGTCATGTATCCTTGCAATCTTTGCCGCCTCAACGATTTCCTCCTTGGACACATCGTTTCTACCCATTCCAATATTGTATTCAATGCTACGATTAAATAGGGTCATATCCTGTGGCACGATTCCCATGTGCTGCCTTAATTCTGAAGTATCAAATGTGTGGATATTTGTATGATCGATCATAACCGTTCCTTCAGTCGGTTTATAAAGACCCATCATAACCTTGCCGAGTGTACTTTTTCCCGAACCAGACATACCGACAATCGCAACTTTTTGCCCACTGTATATTTTTAAATCTATATTCTTCAGAACTTTGCTGGAGTGCTTCGAATAAGAAAAAGACACATTTTTTAGCTCGATCTCGCCATTTACATGTTTTGCATGATCCCCGCGACTTTCTTCACCCTGCTCAAATGTCAGAATATCGTGAATTCTTTCAAGATAGATGATGCTGTTCACATAGCTGTTGTATACATTCGACACAGAAGCTGCTAAACCAAAAAAGGTTGAGCTCAGAGAATAAAACGCCATAATATCTCCGAGCGTTATCATTCCTTTTCTAAAGAGTCCGACGCTTGCAGCAAGCACAATATATGGGGACAATTGTGAAATCAACGAGGTAACAAACATATATTTGTTTTTTAGCCGATCAGCTCTTTTCTGTTTCTGTAAATAAGAACCCTCCTTTTCGCTCCAATTGTCAAAAACATAATTTTCGATTCCAGCCATTTTGATTCCGAGAATGGAATAGATCATCTCGACCTGCTGTCCATCCACTTCATTACGCTTGTTTAGTAGCTGCCGGTCCTCGTTCAACAAACGGGGGCGTGACCAGCCAAGGAAGACAGCATTCAGTACAAACAGAGCAATACAAAGCAGACATATTACAGGGGTTTGCAAATATAGATATACCACCATAAAAATGATCGCACCTATGTTGATAATTCCCTGAACAAGCTGCTTTGCCACAATCTCTCGGATGATATATCCACTGTTGACCGTCATGATCAAATCGGACTTCCGTCGTAATTCAAAAAAATGATAAGATACATTCAGCAGCTTTCTTACAACCTTGGCAGTAATCTTATAATCCATAAAGGTTCTGTAGCTGATTAAGCAATTGCTTTGAATATACCCAAGCAATGAGGCAAGTCCGACAAATATGATCAGCATGATTAAGGGTTGTTCCACAGATTCTGTTTTTATATTGATGCTGTCAATCGCATATTTCATCAAGATAGGAACCGCCAATGAAAACGCGTATATAACAATCGATATGACAAATATCGCTGCGAATAATCCCTTCTTTTCCTTAAATACCTGAATGTATTCGGAAAACAGATGGATGTCTCTTTTTTGCGGAACAAAATTTCTGTCCGGTGCAATACATATGATATATCCTGAGTATATTTCTTTGAATTCATCGTGAGAAACATACTCTGCTCCGGAAGCTGGGTCTACAATATATACATATTTCTTGGTGATCTTCTCTACGACAAGAAAATGACTGTTGTAGCAAAGAGCAATAAAAGGTGCCTGATTTCTCTCAATCTGAGAAAAATCAATCTTTTCCGGCTTAGCAAGCAGATTCAGCTTCTTACACAGCGCCACCAGTTGACCAATTGAAGTGCCGTCTCTTCCTGTGTCCAGCAAATCCCGGAGCTGTTGCAAGCTCACATAGCTTTTGTAATACCTCAGAAGCATTGCAACACAGGTGATACCGCACTCAGTAGTGCTGATTTGTTCGATAAATGTTACTCGTTTCCTCATAGCAACCTTATCCTAACCACCATCTTCTTGTGCAGCATATAATTACATAATTAAGCATGGCAGCTCCCATACAGAAGCCTATCTGTTGAAAAGAAGCCGCTCCATTGAGCATCATTTCCGGCAAAAGCGCAAACTGAGTAAGCAGATAACCTGCAACCGTGTTGATATTGAAGTGAGATTTTACCAAGCCAATAATTTCTGCGAACACCCCTAAAAAGAGGGAAAACATCAAAACTACGCAAATACCCTGATTCTTTATAAAACTACCCATCAAAACAGCAACAGATGCCAAAAGCATCGCTCCGACCAAGTAGGTGAGCATTGTCATACCAAACAAACGTAACATCTCTTCCAGCTGTACGCCTTCTATCTGCCCGTATGTCGCTATGAACGACAGGATGCAGCTCAACGCTGCAATGACCAGTGCCTCGACTGCCGCTGCAATGAGTTTTGCGCCGATAATGTGCGGCACACTGTATTTCCCGGTAAAAGCCTGAATATATGTGCCATTCTCAAAGTCATCGGTCGCCACACATACACAGATGCCGATCACGAAAACATATCCAAGATTTGCCAGGATCGAATAAACGAAGACTGCTGCTCCGGCATCACAAGCACGTACTAATACCATTACGAACAGACAGATCGCCGCAACCAGTAGCCACGACTTCCATTTAATTATTCTGTTACATTCATTTTTAATATACTGATACATTTTACTCCAAATCACTCCATTAATCCGAATTACATCGCCACAACTTCGCTATATACAGTCTCGATTCCGATAAAAGACATAAGCAACTGCATACAAACCTGCAATATAGACAAGCAGCAAAACCCCATCCTCCCAAGAAACCATCTGAGTTTGAGACCATACCGTGATAATCCCGTTCGGGGTTTTTTTCAGTATCTTGCTCACCATACCCAGCGGTCCGTTCTCGTCCAGTTGTCCCTGTGTGATAATAAAGGGCAGTAGATAGTTAAGGACAAGCGGGGGCAGCACCGCAATAAAGTACGCCTTTTTATACGAACGTACGCTGTATGCGATCAACATCACATAAGCAGACAGGAAAACTGCTGCGCCCATATAGATCACCAGCAAATTCAACGCATAAGTTCCCTCGACCAGGCTCGGATCGACTTTTTTCAGCTTCTGAATACCGATCGTCTGGTTGATAAGTGCAGGCAAATAGAATATGCCGGCCACACAAATCACACTGAGCAGCCGTCTGGCAATAAGCTTCCATCCGCTCTCTATGAACACATACAGTTCCTTGATGGCACCGCTACGGAAATCCTCCATATGCAAGTTGGTTATCACGACCATCATGCCAATAAAAGAAGTCCAGAAAAAGTAATAGTTCAAGACAGCAACTGAATAGGATCTCAAATCTCTCCGCCAAAACTGGGCAATCACCACAAATGAAAACAGACAGAAGATTCCTATTGCTTTATAGTTGCGCTTCAGATCATATAAAACTGTTTTCACTGATCTTCCTCCTGTTTGATTGCCTTGATGAAACGTTCTTCCAGGTTCTCTCTGTAGGGTGCGATTCCCGTCAGGTTCAGACCGTTTGCTACAAGCAATTTGATCAGCTCGTTCACTTCGGTATCCCTGGTTCTAACCATCAACTTATTCTCTGTACGCCGCACCGAATAGCCCTTCTCACGCAGGAATGCTTCTATCTGCACAGTCTCACTCGACGAGATGATATAATCTTCCTCTGCGCTGCCCGCGTCTTCCTTCAGATCAATGGATTCTATGATCCGCCCCGCCTGCAGAACTATCACCCTGTCGCACATGGACTCGATTTCCCCTAAGATATGGCTGGAAATCATGATGCCTGTGCCTGCCTCGCGCGCGCGGGAGACCAGATATTTCCTTAACGCAGGTATGACTTCAGGGTCTACGCCACGCATGGGCTCGTCGAGCAGCAGGTACTTGGGACTCCCAAGCAGTGCAATAGCGATTCCGAGCCGTTGCTTCATACCAAGAGAGTATTTTTTCACCTTCTTGTTAATAAAATCCCCCAGCTCCAATGCCCCGACCAATGCTTTTATCTCATCTGTGGTGACTGTATCCGTGAATGAGGTAAAATACTTGATATTCTCCATGCCTGTAAGTGCCGGATACAGACCGGGATTCTCTATCAAACAGCCGATATTCTTCTTTCTTCGCATTGAACGAATATTTACGCCATCGATTTCCACGTTTCCCGTATAGTTCCTTTTCAATCCGCAGAGAATAGACAGCAAGGTACTCTTGCCTGCGCCGTTTGTCCCTACAAGACCGACAATTTCCCCCGGCATCAGGGTCATATTGATGTTATTCAGAACCGTGTTGTTTCCATATTTTTTATACAAGTCAGTCACGCAAATCCCATTATGCATTATAGTGTGCCTCCAAAGTCCGAAATAATTCGTTCAGAATTCATAATTACATCCATGTAACTCTCAAATTCAAAGAATCCATTGTGTTTCCAGAACCGGTATTCAAAGTTGGGCTCTTCCTCATAAAGCTTCATGTTTTTCTGCATGGAATGAAAGATATAATCAAGATCCTTCCGCTCACGCTCACCAATGTGCGTCGGATCATTTAGGGCTCCAATAATGTCTGCGACCATTTCTTCGGTTCTCTGTACATTCTCCACCTCCTGCACATCATTCTCTGTGAAGACAAGATAATTCTGGAAGGAGACCTCTCGTCCCCCCATAAACTTCACCGCCGAAGACAGATAGGTCTTCACGAAGTTTGCTCCATTCCCACAAGAGGATGTGAGAAGGGCCGTCGGCTTTCCACAGAGGCACATCAGATGCATCCAGTAAGACATTCTATCCAGCAAAAGTTTCATCTGCGCCGTGATATTCCCTGCGTATATGGGCGTGCCGATCAGCAAAACGTCTGCCATCAGAATCATCTTTTTGAGTTCGGGCATATCGTCCTGCAGATCCAGCGGGCATTTCCCAGTTTCAAAGCAGTTCGAGCAACCTCTGCAGAAGCTCACCTTGTACTTGCTTAAATCAAGCTCATACGTTTCGATGTCGATCCTCTTCCGAAGCCCGCTGACAACAGCTTTGAGAAAGGCTCCAGTGCTTGATTTTGCCCCTCTTGGGCTCCCATTTATCGTCACAATTTTGTATGTCGTACTCAATCCTCCTCTCTGTGAACGCAAGACAACCCCGTACAACTCAAATCTGCGATCATGACGGCTTTCCTTGATGCTATGATTGTTTTTATTCAGTATGTATAGATGATGGTAACACGTATTACCCTCATGATCGGGATGTTCATTTCTGTGTTTCGCCTTACTAAACTGCAAGAATATTGGGGATTCGAGCGTTTCTGTCCTCTAATGCAATTAAGCCGTATCCGATTCCGGCAAGCCCTGTCATCAGACCAAAGCCAGCATTTTCCAGAAAATCCGGACTGCCTTTCAGCCGTTCTATCAATTGTGTGGCGAGACGCTCTGTGTTCCGTCTGACTTGTTGCTGTAGAGCTCCATCCTGCAAAAGCACTGCCGCTTGTTGCAAGATCATGAGATTGCCGATGTCGCCATGGCAAAGGCAGTAATCCGCGCCAAAGCCCACTTGCTTCAACGTCCGAATGCCAATCTCAATCTCACTGTCGAGGAGGCTATCTGAATATCCATCCTCCTTGAGCGAAAGGCGGTTGAGCAGAATGCCCGACATTCCATGACACCACTTGCAATCACAGCGTTTGTCAGTAAGGCTCCTGCGGAAATTACCTGCTTCTGTAACGTATTGTCCACGCTCATAAGCAAGCATTTTTTCCACAGCCAAAAGGATGTGCTCATCCCCTGTCCGCTTGTAAACCTTGTACAAGGCATGGGAAATACCTGCTGTGCCGTGCGCATAGCCAGTGTAACCTTCCTTTCCTATAAAACAACCTGTAGGATACACATCTGCCGCTTCTATGATCTTCTGCGCAAGTGTATGCAGATACGGATCAATGATCGCGTCTCCGGGCTCCGACAAGCGGGCAGCAACAAGAATCGCTCCCGCATTTCCTATCATCACATCGTTCTTCTGAGAGAGCACTCTACTACTCGCCATCTCCCGCAGTAATCTGTCAGCATGCGCTCTGTAAGATTCCTCATGGAGCAAATCCGATATGACAGCGTAGAGATAGACCGCGCCGCTACATCCATTGTATAAACCATTTTGTGTTTCCTTGCCGATGCTATTTTTCTCAAAATACTGTTCAATCGGTCGGAGCACTTCCCGCATAGTTTCCAAATAGCACCGCTTCTGCGTATACTTGTATAGCGCGGCATAGAAAAGCACCATCCCAGCATTGCCATCGTAAAGATTAATCCCGATGGGAGTAATCGTTCGAAACTGATCCTCCACCTCAAGATATCCGATCCATGAACGCTCGGTCTGACCGTTCACCGTAAGACTAATACTGTTTGCATCGCAATATTTCGCGACCTGTTCCACCAGCACATGGATCTGTGACTCTCCGTCCGGCTCTTGCGCTTCTTCGGCTTCATGATAGCGATAGCCTGTAATATAAACATCATTTCTGTACAGGTCTGCATAGCTGTAGATAATCACGCGCCTCTGAAAGCAAAGATCTGCCGCACCCATTCGTTCAAGTTTACTTCGGAGCATCTCCAGCGCTGAATTTTGTACAATACCTTCCAGTGCCTGGCCTGCACAGGTGTAGAGGCTCCGCTCGTCTGTGGACGCCATGAACATAGGAACATCGTCTCTCTTCATATCCTCAATTTCGGCCAGAACCAGAGCGATATGCTTCTCATCAGCGTTCAAAAACAACCGGTTCAGGTAGATTTCCCTGTCCAAAAAAGACTGCACAAGGTCGGGATGATACATCGTTGAAAGCATCTGGCCGTATGTCACTGTACCTCTGAGCAAGACGCGGAACATCAGCCCGCTGAAGTGCTCCTCAATGTACGCCAATACAGACTCCCGATTATTTACAAAATACTCGTAGGTGATTTCGAAGCCGCGGAGCATCTCCCCGAGATATTTTTGAGATTCCATACTCCGATTATGCAATTTTACACTGTTGTTATGTCCACCTATAGCAAGGTTTTTTGCAACAATATGAATCGTATCCTTGTCTGCATCCATGATACAAAAGGACTTGTAGGGGGATTCTTGTTCCTCGTCCATGGACAAGCCAGAAAGATCTACCTGCTTATTCGTCTTTCGATTTCGGATCATTGTCGGCAGGATGGCAGAGGCCTTAACAGAATAGGTCAGGAGGCTACCAATATAACTGAACACAGACTTCTCTATTGTTTTCTGATCAAACAGATCAGCAGAGAAAAGTGTCTCCATGTCA
The DNA here is from genome assembly GCF_018128945.1 of Aristaeella hokkaidonensis. GTDB lineage: Bacteria > Bacillota > Clostridia > Christensenellales > Aristaeellaceae > Aristaeella > Aristaeella hokkaidonensis. Next base: position 2,707,130 of record NZ_CP068393.1, read on the forward strand.
ATGACCAGCGGATATGCACCGCATGCGATAATATTCTCCGCATGGAAGTCAGAGGCGCTGAAGAGATAGAAGATCGCAAGCAGTTCACCAATCCGCGTGTAATAATCCCTGACTTCGGCTTCTTCTTTGCAGGGTTTCTGCCTTACAAACTCGCACCAGCCAGTCTCTCCGGTGTTTTTCAGACGGATTGTTTTGATGTCTAAAAACCCTGGGATGTGCGCTGCATTCAGGTGCTCAATGAAAGTATTGTAGCGCTGTTCGAGTTGAAGAGTCCTTGGCTTATAGACCAGGATCCCTTGTTCGAACTCAATGATTGCAACGCTTTTCCCCTGGTTGTGGGTGTCACCTTCTCCGAGCCTGATATGGACAAGTTTCCCGAAGGTAGATCCGCCGTTCAGTTCCCGCCCGATGGCTTCATGATTCGTTTCGTAATCTGTTATAATGGATTCAATATATTCACAGATCAGCCCGGTCTTCTTCAGCATCATATCAGTCAAGACCTGGTATCTGGAATAGACAGCCTTCAAATATGATACATCCTGCAAGAGCACCTCTTTGTAATATGTTGCTCTCGCAACGGTATCAGCACCCTTCAGCAGACCTTCATCCCGGCTCGCATTGGTTTCAGCAATAAGTACGCGAAATGCCATCTGGAAGAGAATTCTGGCAAGTGCACTCACCGAACGACAAAACAGAGCTCTTGGCTCCAAAACAACCGAACAATGATGGATTCGGTTGAACAATGGCTCCATACACGAGACGAGGAGCGGTTTAAAATAGTTCATCCACCCCAAAATATCTTCGTTCACCGCTTCAAGCCCCTGCTGGATACTAGCAACATATGTGTCATTGAATTCCTGTTCAAAGAAATCAAACGAAATCTGCTTCTGACTATCGAATAAACGCCGCAGAGCAGACTCATCGAGCTGTTCCCCAAGGGACTTCAAACTGTTTAGTAGGGCTGTCCGCTCCTTTATCTCTGGGAAGAGACCATCCCAGAAAGATAGACTGTCCTGAAAATCGAAGCCAGCGTCCGTCTGCTGACTCTGCCGAGGAACCAGAAGTTTCATAACAATCAACCATCCCAGCCGCTTTACGCTTGGTACAAACAGAATGAAAAATATGCAGACAAGCGGCGGCCTTTCTTGTAAAATGAGCTTGAAAGAACATATACTATGACGCACGGTAAGGCGCGTCGTAGATTATTTTCGAAATTCAAGCATATAATAATCTGTGTTGGTTTCACCTTTTCAACTACAAATATGCGATACCTTGAATCTATATACTAAGGGGTGTTTAAACACCTGCTAAATGCTTGTTAATCCAATCATTGCGTTCTCCTCACCATTCCAGTACAAGGAGATCAGTTTTGATCAACAGACTCCCCCGTTATTACACTCGGTAGATATTGCGGCGATGAGAATTGCCTATCCGCAATGCCCACCGCCGCAAATTACCTAATTAGCACGCTGTGCCGCCATTACACTCAGCAGACAACGTAAGAACTTCTCCGCACTTGAACTTTCTGGTCGCCTTATCATTTGACCATGCGGTAAGGCCTGTAATTGCCGTAATTGCAGAAATGACAGTTAAGACGGACTGTACTCTATTGCCACCACCGTCCACTGCGCCACCAACAGGCACCATAAGATCCTGTTCCTGAATTTCCTGCATGAGATCTCCAACTACAAAGCTCCTCTTTTTGTTCATTGTGTCTTTTCCTCCTTTAATAATTTAATATGTGTACTTTAAGCGTACAAATCTATATCACAGCAAATCGGAAAGGAGCACGGTACCAAATGCACAATCCCTCTCTGCCATAATATCAGTTTTAACCCGTAGCTATTTGGGAAGAGTTCAATCGCCTGCTGACTTCTGCGACATGAATGCAAAACTCCGGTTTCAAAAAAGCAGATGATATAAAACTGCAACTTCATTATGAAAGCATGTTTCGTATAAATGGAATCTGTACCCGCTGCCTATATATGTTCGTCAAGTCCGTTATTAGCACTCAAACCATTCCAAAGAAGCAGAACATCCCCCAGTCAGCATGGAGACATCAGATTGCGCATGTAATAATTGCTGCCAAGAGTTAGCCCACCACACAAAATGAAATCAGAAATACAAACATAAAATGACAAAAAGAAAAGTCCTATCTGACAAAAAGTTCAGACAACAGTACTCAGGGCTGTTGCATACAATAAAAAGCGTTCATCCGGGATTTATATATATCATAAGAGATGTAGCAACAATATCAGGAGTATCAGTAAACAAAATGTGAGCAACGACTGTAAGAAATGAAAAATCATTCCGAGTGCTAAATATCCTCTAAAAAACTTTATTAACCATCTTTTTCACCTCTTTCTATTTAAGCTCATAACCAATTCCCAAGATTCCAGGGTCAAGCGGATATAATTTTGCCGCCAACATTGCACAAAGTATAACACACACACACACACAATATAACCAAATCTGCAAATCTGGTCAGATTAACTGCATAATTGGAAAGCGATTCATCAACAAAACTGTAGAAAAAGCAAAGTCAGGATTCCTGTGACTATAACAGCAGGTGACAAAAAAACCGCTGTCCGAATTCGGACAGCGGTCCCTATGCGTGTGTTTATTCCTCTCCGGTCCCTTCCAGGCCGATTTCCGCCGCGTGGGACCGCATACCTTCAATGCAGATTTCAGCCACTTCCCGGACTTCCATCCCCAGCAGGTCGCAGCCCTTCTGGATCAGTTCCCGGTTGCACTTTGCGGCGAATTTCTTGTCTTTATATTTTTTCATAAAGCTTTTGATCTCCAGGTCCTGGATACCCTTCGGACGCATCCGGGCACAGGCCTGGATAATTCCCGTCAGCTCATCCACCGTGAAAAGGCTCTTTTCCATATTGGTTTCCGGTTTCACGTCGGTACAGATACCCCATCCGTGGCTCATAATCGCCCTGACGTCCTCTTCCGGAACCCCCGCCGCCAGCAGCGGCTCCTGCGTATGCTGCAGGTGCTCGTCCGGGTATTTTTCATAATCATAGTCATGCAGCATTCCGACTGCCTGCCAGTGTTCCCGGTTCTCCCCGAAATAATCCGCCATTGCCCCCATGGCATAGCAGACATTCTTCGCGTGAATGATCAAGTGCTCATCCGACACCATGGTTGCGTTCAGTTCCGTTGCTCTCTCCAGGCTCAGCATTGGGGGATCCTCCTTCAAATCCTTACCATTTATTCCTGACCTTCTCCGCGAATCCGGTCAGGTGATCAATCTGCAGTTTCCGGCCGTCATCCAGGACTACCGAACCGGAAAACCGGCCAAACACCTGATGCTGGTCTGAGCAGATAATCAGCAGATCTGTTTTCGCACAGCGGTCCATGATCGGTTCAAACTTCATCTCAAACCGTCCGTCGCTGCTCGTAAAATTCCACGGGGACAGATAATCTTCCTTCCCGTCCTTTTCCGGAATTTCGAATGTTACCTGCTCCAGTTTGTGAATTTTCCCGTCATAAACCAGGACGTTCTCACTGGCTGCGGACGTATCCCCGAAACCATAGCCGATATTGAATCCGAAGGGAACACCGTCCACCAGGCCCGAAGCTGATCCCCAGTACCAGGTATTGTCATAAGTCCATACGCCCCGGCCCCAGTCCAGTACAGCAAAGGTATCCGCCGGATCACACCGGTATTCCCGGCCGCCCAGCGTTATGGTTCCTTCCACACGCATACAGTTGATTTTCTGGTTATAGTAGAAGGCTTCCGGATGATCCTTGTAGGGCGTCACAATCACCATGGATTCCTTCGGTTCATCCGTCAGCATCACATCAAAAACAATGGTGTTTTCTCCGCTGAACCTGTTCATGAACCCGGTCAGCCGGCGGCTGATCCCATCATTTTCAAAGGAGATCATATATCCCTTCCCGGTCACACTGATGCTGCCGTTTTTGCTGCTGGACGGAAGTTTCCGCGGAGCAAACAAGGGCAGGTTCATTGCGGATTTCGTAATCTGGCTTTTCCGTTCAAAATCCAGCAGGGAGATACTGTCCATGGTCATATAGCCATTATGATCAATGGTCAGCGCCAGGCAGAACCGGTCTGAACAGATCGCATAGTAATCCCATTCCTTGATCCTTGACCTGCCCGTGCAGATCCGGGTTCTGTCATAGGTCTTGATGAGCTCTGTGGCATATCCGGTTTCGATCAGATGACCCTTTTCATCATGAAGCGGACCGGGTGTTATGATTCGGCGCTGCATATCTCCCGCCTCCGTTTATTTAATTTGACTGTTTTGGGCTATTATACTTCATGAACCTTCAGAAAACAACGCCTTGCCCGGATCAGAGAACCATGGACAGCAGCCCGAAGAAAATAAGCAGCATAACGAGGAACAGGAGCTCTTGTTTCCATCTTTTGTGCAGCAAGCCTGCGGTTTCCCGGATAAACGCATTGGGCCAGAACCACCATCTCGTCCTGCTGCCGATTCCCTCTGCCGTCAGTCCTGCCCGTTTCGCCAGGATCCCGCTGCGGAAAACATGATAGCTGCTTGTCGCAAAAAGCACTTTCCCTTCCGGGTTCTTCTCCCGGATCATTTCTCCGGAAAAGCTCATATTCTCAAGGGTATTTCTGGATTTTGTCTCTGTCAGGATCAGATCATCCGGTACCTCCTGTGACTGCAGGTACCGCCGGATCGCTTCCCCTTCCGGCATAGTTTCATCCTTTCCCTGTCCGCCGGACGGAACAAAAACCGCTTCCTTTCCGGTTGCCTCCTTCTGCTTCTTCCAGAAGGAAAACGCTTTGTCCGCCCGGTCCCGCAGGAGCGGCGGAAGCGTCCCGTCCTTCCGGAACCAGCATCCATGGATAATGATGAAATCCTTATCCAGCGCCGGATTGTGTTTAGCCGCCTTGATCCCGCAGATTACCGCACCCGTCAGCATGCACTGGCAATAGATAAAGAGCGTGGCGTAAGTATTCTCCAGGGTTCTTTCCAGCCTGATTTCCCATTCCGATCCGCTGGAAAACCGCATCATCAGGTACAGTCCCAAAGCCTCTCCCAGGATTATGGTAATACTCACCAGCAGTCCAAGTGCGTTCCCCGGCTGCCGTCCTTCATGCCGCATAAGCACAATATTGCTTACCGCCAGTGCAATGGCAAACACGATCATCACAGGAGCCGTCAGCTTCATGAACCAGGCGCTGGCACCGCTGATAGCCGAGTAAACCATCATCATGTGATATTCTTCCGGATGAAAGGCATGGGAAACGGTAATAACCAACATTGTCAAACCGGTGACCAGGGCAAACAGGGAGAAGCCGGCATAGTAAATGGTGCTGTAATCGTAAAAGGCCGTCCCCTTCGCCTGGAAGAAATGCCAGAGCATAATCGCGCTGACCAGCAGCCAGAACAACGTCACTCCGATCAGCAGCGCCGTATCACCGGTAAAGTTATCGTTGTTTCTGTCATACACTGTATGAAAGCGATCTACCCGCAGGAGATGCAAAGAACTGTCATCCCTTCCCGAAACAGTAACATACAGATCCGTCTCTCCTGCTTCTCCCGGGAATACCGGAATCCGGATAAATCCGTCTCCGCGCTCCGGTTCTCCCGCCCGCAGCACATCCGGTTTCTCCACCGTTACCTTTATTTCACCCTGTCTGCTGGCTGGTATATAGCTGTAAACAGAAATCTCATTAAAGAAAGCGAAACGAAGTACAACGCAGAGCACAATCAATCCTGCAATACACCATAAGATCTGTTTCACCGCCTTCCTCACGACTTATTCCCTGCCTTTTTTATATCGTATGATCCTGTGTTATCCAGATAGTTTCCTATATTATACACTACTATTTGGCATAAAAGTAGATCAGAGCCTGATCTTTTGATCAGGCTCCTACTGCTCCCCAGGGGGGAACGAAGGAAGCGTTAGTCCAGTGGACTATCCTGCGAAGCAGGAAGCGCCCTGAGTGAGTCAATCGAAGCAAGCAGCGGGTTGAAACGCCAGTGATGCCCGCTGCGCCGACTGAGATTGCGGAGAGAGAAGAGGTGCCCCAGTGGGCTGTCCGCTGAAAGCGGAAGCGAGCCGAACGAGTCAACCGAAAGGGAGAGCAAAGCCCGCTCCAAGGGCTTTGAGCGACCATTGAGGTTGCGGAAGGGCGAGAAAGAGCCCAGGACATACGCAGTAGGTCCAAAGATCTCAATCTATTTGAGATCTTTCCTGGGGAGCACAAAAAAACCTGATCTTTCGATCAGGCTTTTCTGTGCTCCCCAGGTAGGGCTCGAACCTACAACCCTTCGGTTAACAGCCGAATGCTCTGCCATTGAGCTACTGAGGAATATGGAATCCGGCGGCGACCTACTCTCCCGGACCGTTACCAGTCAAGTACCATCGGCACTGAAGAGCTTAACTTCTGTGTTCGGTATGGGAACAGGTGGAACCTCTTCGTCATTGCCACCGGAAATAGTGAGCTATTTAGGAAATCGCTTTTCATTCTTTCCCTTGGGTCTTCCTTGCCAGCGATTTCATCGTCCCTTTATCGGAACGGGTTGGCCCCTTCCATCGTCCTTTTCTTCCTCTTCCGGGGCCCTCGGACGCTTTACGCATCCTGACAACTGCACAGCTACAAGAATTCAGGAATTTGTTGACCTGTTATGTTTTTCTGTTACCTTAATTGATCTCTGGACCAATCATGAAATCAAGCCCTCGACCTATTAGTATCATCAAGCTGCATGCGTTACCGCACTTCCACCGATGACCTATCTACCTGGTAGTCCTCCAGGGGTCTTACTTGCTTGCGCAATGGGAGTCTTAATCTTGAGGTGGGCTTCACGCTTAGATGCCTTCAGCGTTTATCCCGTCCGCATTTCGCTTCCCTGCTATGCCGTTGGCACGACAACAGTTGCACCAGTGATGCGTCCATTCCGGTCCTCTCGTACTAGGAACAGCTCCTCTCATGACTCCTACGCCCACGATGGATAGGGACCGAACTGTCTCACGACGTTCTGAACCCAGCTCGCGTGCCGCTTTAATTGGCGAACAGCCAAACCCTTGGGACCTGCTTCAGCCCCAGGATGCGACGAGCCGACATCGAGGTGCCAAACCTCCCCGTCGATGTGGACTCTTGGGGGAGATCAGCCTGTTATCCCCGAGGTAGCTTTTATCCGTTAAGCGACGGCTTTTCCACTCAATACCGCCGGATCACTAAGCCCGACTTTCGTCTCTGCTCGAATTGTCACTCTCGCAGTCAGGCACCCTTCTGCCTTTGCACTCTTCGAATGATTTCCATCCATTCTGAGGGTACCTTTGGGCGCCTCCGTTACTCTTTCGGAGGCGACCGCCCCAGTCAAACTGTCCACCTGACACTGTCCATTACCCGGTTCACGGGTCCATGTTAGAATTCCAGTAACAGAAGAGTGGTATCCCAACAGCGACTCCGCTAAGACCGAAGTCCTAACATCCAAGTCTCCCACCTATCCTGTGCATCCGTTACCGAAATCCAATATCAGGCTACAGTAAAGCTCTACGGGGTCTTTCCGTCCAGTCGCGGGTAATGGGCATCTTCACCCATACTTCAATTTCACCGGGCCCCTGTTGAGACAGCGCTCAAATCGTTACACCATTCGTGCGGGTCGGAACTTACCCGACAAGGAATTTCGCTACCTTAGGACCGTTATAGTTACGGCCGCCGTTTACTGGGGCTTCGGTTCGATGCTTCGATTGCTCTAACATGTTCCCTTAACCTTCCAGCACCGGGCAGGTGTCAGCACCTATACGTCAGCTCTCGCTTTCGCAGATACCTGTGTTTTTGCTAAACAGTCGCTTGAGCCTATTCTCTGCGGCCTCTCTCGAGGCACCCCTTATCCCGAAGTTACGGGGTCATTTTGCCGAGTTCCTTAACAAGGGTTCTCCCGTTCGTCTCAGGATTCTCTCCTCGCCCACCTGCGTCGGTTTCCGGTACGGGTACCTTCAGATATACTAGCAGCTTTTCTCGCCAGCGTGAACTCATCTGCTTCCCTACTTGATTTCGGTCCACGTCACACCTCAGCTTAGAGGAACGCGTACTTCACTACGTTCCAACCTCAGTGCTTGTACGGAGTTGACCATCACCCCGCTCAGACTATCCTTCTGTGTCACTGCTTCATTCTTCGGTAGTGCAGGAATATACACCTGCTGTCCATCGCCTACGACTTCCGTCCTCGGCTTAGGCCCCGACTTACCCTGGGTGGATGAACCTTCCCCAGGAAACCTTGGGCTTTCGACGGCGAAGTTTCTCGCTTCGCTCTCGCTACTCATACCGGCATTCTCTCTTCTGTGCGGTCCACCGTGCCTCTCGATACGGCTTCAGCCCCCACAGAACGCTCCTCTACCACGCGCTTAAAGCGCATCCATCGCTTCGGTGTCACGTTTTAGCCCCGGACATTTTCGGCGCACAACCACTCGACCAGTGAGCTATTACGCACTCTTTAAATGTGTGGCTGCTTCTGAGCCAACATCCTGGTTGTCTGTGCAATTCCACATCCTTCTCCACTTAACGTGTACTTTGGGACCTTAGCGGTTGATCTGGGGTGTTCCCCTTTTGCCCGCGGAACTTATCTCTCGCGGACTGACTCCCATGGTTTGCATTGTATGGTATTCGCAGTTTGATAGAGTTTGGTAGGATTTGAGTCCCCCGCGCCCATTCAGTGCTCTACCCCCATCAATTATCCATGAGGCTAGCCCTAAAGCTATTTCGAGGAGAACCAGCTATCTCCGGGTTCGATTGGAATTTCTCCCCTATCCACAGCTCATCCCCGCCTTTTTCAACAGACGTCTGGTTCGGTCCTCCATGGGATTTTACTCCCACTTCAACCTGGCCATGGATAGGTCACCCGGTTTCGGGTCTACGTCATGCAACTATCGCCCTATTCAAACTCGCTTTCGCTTCGGCTCCGGACCTTCAGTCCTTAACCTCGCTGCATAACGTAACTCGCCGGTCCGTTCTACAAAAAGTACGAGATCGTACATAACGTGTACTTTCTCTGCTTGTAAACACAGGGTTTCAGGTTCTCTTTCACTCCCCTCCCGGGGTTCTTTTCACCTTTCCCTCACGGTACTATGCGCTATCGGTCACCATATCGTATTTAGGCTTGGATGGTGGTCCACCCTGCTTCCCGCCGGGTTTCACGTGCCCTGCGGTACTCTGGTATCAGTTAGCTGGTTGACTCTTTCGCTTACGGGGCTGTTACCCTCTTTGGCTGAGCTTTCCATCTCTCTTCGGCTAAAGTCTTCCATACACGTTACTGACCCACAACCCCGGGGAGCATGCCCCCCGGTTTGGCCTCTTTCCCGTTCGCTCGCCGCTACTTAGAAATCTTTAAATTAATTTCTCTTCCTGCGGGTACTTAGATGTTTCAGTTCCCCGCGTGCCCTCCTGTAAGACTATGGATTCATCTTACGGTGACAGGTTCTTCACCTGCCGGGTTTCCCCATTCGGATGTCTACGGATCGATGCCTGCTTGCGGCTCCCCGTAGCTTATCGCAGCTTGCCACGTCCTTCGTCGGCGTATGGTGCCAGGGCATCCACCCTGTGCTCTTTGTAGCTTGATTTCTCGTCGTTCTTGATCCTGAGACCAATTCTAGTAAAATTGTTTTACCTTTAACTGGTCTTTCCTGAATCTTGTTTCTTTGCTGTGCAGTTGTCAAGGTGCGCATGCTCGGAGCTTCGCGAGCCTTGAAGACGATACAGAGTTTTGCGCGCTGTAAGGAACAGCTCAATTCTTTTTCGAACGTTCGTTGACGTTCCGTTTTGCTTCTTTGAAGCTTTTTTATGACGACCGGTTTTATCCGGTCGATCGACCTCGGTTTCGGCGTCCACCTTTCGGCTTCTGCTTTCTCCCTAGAAAGGAGGTGATCCAGCCGCACCTTCCGATACGGCTACCTTGTTACGACTTCACCCCAGTCATTGGTCTTGCCTTAGGCGGCTGGCTCCTTGCGGTTACCTCACCGACTTTGGGCACTCCCAACTCCCATGGTGTGACGGGCGGTGTGTACAAGGCCCGGGAACGTATTCACCGCGGCATGCTGATCCGCGATTACTAGCAACTCCGACTTCATGTGGGCGGGTTGCAGCCCACAATCCGAACTGGGACCACTTTTTTGAGATCCGCTCTCCCTTACGGGTTCGCTCCTCTCTGTGGTGGCCATTGTAGCACGTGTGTAGCCCAGGTCATAAGGGGCATGATGATTTGACGTCGTCCCCACCTTCCTCCGAGTTGTCCCCGGCAGTCTCTTCAGAGTCCTCAGCACTACCTGTTAGTAACTGAAAATAAGGGTTGCGCTCGTTGCGGGACTTAACCCAACATCTCACGACACGAGCTGACGACAACCATGCACCACCTGTCTCAGTATGAGCAAGCTCACGATGTATCTCTACAAGTTTTACTGGATGTCAAGACCTGGTAAGGTTCTTCGCGTTGCGTCGAATTAAACCACATGCTCCGCTGCTTGTGCGGGCCCCCGTCAATTCCTTTGAGTTTCAACCTTGCGGCCGTACTCCCCAGGCGGAATGCTTATTGTGTTAACTGCGGCACAGAAGGGGTCGATACCCCTACACCTAGCATTCATCGTTTACAGTGTGGACTACCAGGGTATCTAATCCTGTTTGCTCCCCACACTTTCGCGCCTCAGCGTCAGTTACAGTCCAGTAAGTCGCCTTCGCCACTGGTGTTCCTCCCAATCTCTACGCATTTCACCGCTACACTGGGAATTCCACTTACCTCTCCTGCACTCAAGCCCGACAGTATCCAAGCAATTCCCACCTTAAAAGCAGGACTTTCACTCCAGACTTACCGGGCCGCCTACGCGCCCTTTACGCCCAATCATTCCGGACAACGCTCGCCCCCTACGTATTACCGCGGCTGCTGGCACGTAGTTAGCCGGGGCTTCCTCCTTGGCTACCGTCTCTTTCTCTTCACCAAGGACAGAGGTTTACGATCCGAAAACCTTCTTCCCTCACGCGGCGTTGCTGGGTCAGGGTTTCCCCCATTGCCCAATATTCCCCACTGCTGCCTCCCGTAGGAGTTTGGGCCGTGTCTCAGTCCCAATGTGGCCGATCACCCTCTCAGGTCGGCTACCGATCGTCGACTTGGTGGGCCGTTACCTCACCAACTATCTAATCGGACGCGAGCCCACCCCTTACCGGATTACTCCTTTGACCCCTAAGCGATGTCGCTCTGTGGTCTTATGCGGTATTAGTACAACTTTCGCTGTGTTATCCCCCTGTAAGGGACAGGTTGCTCACGCGTTACTCACCCGTCCGCCGCTAGAACATTACATCTTCATATCCATCCGAAAACTTCAAATCTGTCGCAATGTCCCCGCTCGACTTGCATGTGTTAGGCACGCCGCCAGCGTTCGTCCTGAGCCAGGATCAAACTCTTCCGTTTAATCCTTTAAACATCTTTCGATGCTAAACTCTTTGGAATCTTCGCTGTCTTTTCCTTATTGCGCGTTTATTCTCTCTGTATCGTTTTCAAGGTTCGCTTCGCTCTTTCCTTTGCTTTCGCTCGGGCGAGCTTGACTATCATACCAGAGGGTATACCCTTTGTCAAGCGATTTTTGAAAATTTTTTTAGGCCAAAAATCAAGTTATTTCAAGGGGTTTCGGGCATTTCCATATCTTGTGGTGAGCATCCGGCAACCCCTTCTATATTTGGTGGACAATTCAGGGGTGCCCTGTTAAAATAGGAAGAAACAGGATGAAAGGAACTGAACGGGATGAAAAAGAATGAATGCTTCCCCATGACCGCGGACCGTCTGGGTGCGGATCTGGAGGGTATCTGTATTCATGAGGGTATGCCCGTGTTTGTTCCCGGACTACTGCCCGGAGAGGGCGCTGACATTAAGATCGTCAAAGCAGAAAAACGCTATGCTTTCGGCCGGATGGAATCCAGGCCGGATCCGGTCTCTCCCGACCGGCGTGAACCGGACTGTGCTTCCTACCCCCGCTGCGGGGGCTGCACCGGCCGTCATATGAGCTATGAAGCCACCCTGGCCGCCAAGCGGCAGCAGGTGGAAGACTGTTTCCGGCGGATTGCCGGCATTGAAACAGAAGTCCTGCCGATCCTGGGGATGGATTCCCCCTGCGGCTACCGGAACAAAACCTCCCTGCCCGCGGGCGGAACAGCTGAACATCCCGTTCTCGGCTTTTACGCACCCCGGAGTCACGCGGTTATCCCTGCCGAAACCTGCCCCAACGCCATGCCGCCTGCCAATGACCTGGCCGCAGCCTTCCTCGGATGGATGAAAGCCTTCCGTGTGGAACCCTACCATGAGGAAACCCGCCGGGGACTGATCCGGCATCTTGTAATCCGGGTCAACCGGAAAGGGGAAAGCATGGTGACCGTCGTCGCCAACGGCAGCACACTGCCCCATCAGCAGGAGCTGATCGACGCGCTGGTCCCGCTGGGCACCGTCAGCCTGTGGCTGAATGAGAACCGCGCCGTTACCAACGTCATCCTGTCTGAAAAGTTTCATCTTATATATGGAAGGGAAACCTTCACCGGCCGGCTCTTCGACCTGGAGTTTGAACTGTCCCCGGCTTCCTTCTTCCAGGTCAACCCGGTACAGACGGAAAAGCTGTACCAGACAGCGGTGGACTACGCGGAGCTGAAACCCACGGACCTGCTCTGTGACGTCTACTGCGGCGCAGGCACCATCACCCTGACCATGGCCCGCCACTGCCGGGAAGCCGTCGGTATTGAAATTGTGGAGCCCGCGGTGGAAAACGCAAAACGGAATGCCGTGCTCAACGGCATCAGCAACGTCTCCTTCCAGGCCGGCAAGGCTGAAGAGCTGCTGCCCCGGATGGTAAACGACGGGCTCCGACCGGACGTCATCTGTGTGGACCCGCCCCGTAAGGGCCTGGATCCCGCCGTAATCCGGGCTATGGCCCAGGCGGCGCCGGAACGGATCGTTTACGTATCCTGCAACCCGGCCACCCTCGCCCGTGACGCGGGCCTGCTGCGGGACGAGGGCTACCAGGTCCTCAAAGTCCAGCCTGTGGATATGTTCTGCTGGACCTCCGGTGTGGAGACGGTTGTTCTTCTTTCCCAAACCTGAATGATCCGCCAAAAATGATGCATCGTTCAAATCATTCCGAATGAAGACGAAGCCGGGGTTGATGAATCCCTGACAGAAAAAGCATACCGGCAGTATAATATAAACTCTGGTTTTCCTTACAGCCATTCAGTTCCATTCAATATGTCCAAAAGGATATAATGAACCATCAACATCGCGTAATCCGGCATTTACCGGAGGCCCTGAATGACCCGCCAACAATGGGACAACGTTCAGCCTGGGTAAAAAGGGGGGGTATGCCTGTTGTGTAAAGTGTATTATTCCTGTAACAGTTGAAATCGGTCAATCAGAGTTTGATAAAGGAATCTGTTTGCAAAATGAGAGTTTGTGGAAGAACAACAGAACAGAAGAAAAGTGATAAAAGAAAACATACTATTCTTTATTTGACAATTACATTATTGCTGACATGGCTTTGGCAGTTTCTGCCGGTTTTGATGGGAATGGATGTGAAAGATACATCGATTTCATCTTTTGATTTTTCATCAATCTTCTTTGGTCTCGGCGGAGTCATGCCTTCACTGGTTGGTGTGATTTTTGTTTTCCTGTTTTATACAAAAGAAGGTGTAAAGGATTTCTTTAAAAGGTGCTTTGTCCCGAATAAAGAGTGTATTACAGCCATTTTCATTTCGCTTGGCCTGGTATGTCTCGAAGTGGCAGTTACACAATTGGTTTCAAAAGAACTTGGTGCGGAAGCCCTGGGGTTTGAAGGCCTGAAGATGGTTGTGAAAAATCCGCTGTATTTATTCTACTTCTTATTTTGGGGAATGATATCCGGACCGCTTTCGGAAGAGTTTGGATGGCGGGGTTTTCTGACAGATCAATTGTTTCATAAAAAGAAACTATTACAGATGTCTTTATTCATTGGCTTTATTTGGGGAATATGGCATTTGCCTTTATATTTTTATCCCGCACAGATTCAGCATGATTGGTTTATGAAAAATCCGTTTTTAGGATTGTCTTTTATCATAAGTTGTATGAGTGCTGCCCTGGTGTATACTACGATCTACGTCATAGCAAAAAGAAGAGTATTTGCCATTTTCTTTTTGCACATGTTTAAGAATGTTATTCTTACGGGAGCAATGATTTATCCTTTCAGTGAAACTTACAGTGTGGCAGTGGTTCCTGTGGAAATTGTGATGGATGCAGCGTTTTATCTTATCATCACCCGGACAAAGTTTTATAAACGGGCACTGGAAAATATACCGGAGTAAAATAGCAGGTCATACATATTACATGTTATATTCCGGTTTGGCGTATCATTCTGCATATAATGAAAAAAAACAAACCCCTCTTGACGAAACGTGTTATAATCTTTTATTGGGAATGCGCCATAAGCATTTCATCCATTTAATATTTTATTGTTAAAGGAGAAGCACAATGAATCTTTCACCCCTTCAGAAAGCAAGATATCAGTACAGCCCTAAGCTTCCCGGAATGCTTCGTGGCGGCATCTCTGAGATCAGCGTCAAGGTCGGCGCTCCTACCGAGAGCGTAGCGGACCAGGCCAAGATCAAGGCCCTCTTCCCCAACACCTACGGTAAGGAAGAGATCACCTTCGTCAAGGGCAGCAACACCTCCGCGGCCAAAAAGCAGGTTGTGGGCGTGATCCTTTCCGGCGGCCAGGCCCCCGGCGGACACAACGTCATCTGCGGTCTGTACGACGCGATCAAAGCTACCGACAAGAACAACGTACTCCTCGGCTTCAAGGGCGGTCCTTCCGGCCTGATCGATGACGATTTCATCGAGTTCACCGACGAGTACATCAACGCCTACCGGAACACCGGCGGTTTCGACATCATCGGTTCCGGCCGTACCAAGCTGGAAACTGAAGAGCAGTTCAAGGTTGTGACCGAAGTGGCCAAAAAGCACGGCCTGACCGCTATCGTGATCATCGGCGGCGACGACTCCAACACCAATGCTGCTGTGCTGGCCGAGTACATGGCCGCCCACAACACCGGCGTCCAGGTCATCGGCTGCCCCAAGACCATCGACGGCGACCTGAAGAACGAAGATATCGAAGCTTCCTTCGGTTTCGACACCGCTACCAAGACCTATTCTGAGCTGATCGGCAACATCGAAAGAGACGCCAACTCCGCCAAGAAATACTGGCACTTCATCAAGGTCATGGGCCGCTCCGCTTCCCATGTTGCCCTGGAGTGCGCGCTGGAAACCCAGCCCAACATCTGCCTGATCGGCGAAGAAGTCGCCGCCAAGAAGATGTCCCTGGCCGCCATCGCCAACTACATCGCTGATTCCGTTGAAAAGCGCGGCAACAACGGTGAAAACTTCGGCGTGGCCATCATCCCCGAAGGTATCGTGGAATTCGTTCCCGAGTTCTCCAAGCTGATCGCTGAAATCAACGAACTGCTGGCCGGCAGCAAGACCGAAGAGTTCAACGCGCTTCCCGACTGGGACGCCAAGTACGCCTTCATCAAGAAAGGCCTGTCTGCTGAATCCTTCGCCGTGTTCGAAATCCTGCCCCAGTTCGTGCAGCAGCAGCTGTTCCTCGAGAGAGACCCCCACGGCAACGTGCAGGTTTCCCTGATCGAGTCCGAAAAACTCTTCTCCGAAATGGTGAAGAACGAGCTGGCCAAGAGAAAGGCCGCCGGCACCTACAAGGGCAAGTTCGGCGCGCAGCATCACTTCTTCGGCTACGAAGGAAGATGCGCCTTCCCCTCCAACTTCGACGCAGACTACTGCTACTCCCTGGGCTACAACGCCTTCATGCTGATCCAGTATGGCTACACCGGATACCTGTCCAAGGTTTCCAACATCTCCAAGCCTGCTGAAGAGTGGGTGGCCGGCGGTATGCCCATCACCAAGATGATGAACATGGAGAGAAGAAACGGCGAGGACAAGCCCGTTATCCGCAAGGCCCTGGTTGAGCTGGACGGCGCTCCCTTCAAGTTCTTTGCAGCGCACAGGGAAGAGTGGGCCGTGAAGACCTCCTTCACCTATCCCGGCGCGATCCAGTACTTCGGACCTGCTGAAGTCTGCGACCTCACCACCAGGACGCTCGCCCTGGAAAAGGGTCAGGACTGATTGATCTGACAGATACCGCCCGGCGGCTTATACAGCCTGCCGGGCGGTTTTTGTTTGCCCTTTTTCTTTAATCGTTTAATGCTTTAGTTGACAGACGCGCTGCATCGGCATATAATCTCCACAATATCAACAGAAAGGAGCCTGCATATGAACCGCTATACCGCCGGATATTCTTATACGCTGTATCATACTCATCATGCGGATTATCTGTATGATGATTCTTTCGTATGTTCATATCCGGCAGGCAGAAAATAGCAGGCTTCAGGATCGTTCCTGTAAAAGCAACCCGCTTATCCTTGCCGGATAAGCGGGTTTTTATATGATAAGGAGGATGACAGTCATGAGGTATTATCGGGTTCACACAGCAGACCAGGCATATCTGACCAAGCAGCCGAGGGGAATCTTTACCACTATAGGCAAACTGGTAGATGCGGGTGTATTATCAGAAGCAGAAACGGAAGAATACTGGAACAACCGTCGGTATTTTGAGGACGTCCTTCCCGTTCCTCCCTTCTATGATCAGGGCAACCCGGACGGAGCCATCACCTGGTTTAAAGATACGGCGGAAGGCAACCGGATCTGGGAAGAAATGACCTTCTACCGGAACATGGCTGCCAAATACGGCGTTCAGCTTTACCTTTCGGAATGCACCGACATTCCGGGAGAAATCATCTACGAGGATGATTTCCAGATCGCGGTCAAAAACCCGCGGAACGACATACCGATACAAACACATCAAATATAAGGGGATCACCGTTATGAAAAAACTGATCTGGCCTGATTACAAAAACTGTACCGCCAACCTGCCTAATTCCATCCTGAAGAAGTTCGGCGCACCCACCGTCGGGGATACGCTCCCCCTGCTGGATCAATACCTGGACAAGGATTACCGGAATATCGTCGTCCTGCTGCTGGACGGCATGGGAAAACAGATCCTGGAGCATCACCTGAAGGCGGACGGGGCTTTCCGGAGCCATCTGGCAGGAATCTATCAGTCCGTCTTCCTTGCCACCACGGTCGCGGCCACCACTTCCGTCCAGTCCGGACTGCAGCCTTGCGAGCATTGCTGGCTCGGCTGGGACTGCTACTATCCCCAGATTGACCAGAACGTGACGATGTTTTTCAACCTGATCCAGGGAACAGACCAGCCGGCGGCTGACTTCAATGTTCCGCTGACCTTCACGCCCTATGAGAACGTCCTGGACAGGCTGACCAGCGCCGGAACCAAAGCATACCGGCTGACGCCCTATGACGATCCCGCGCCCGGAAACATAGAGGAGTTCTGCCGCCGGATCAAAGCCCTCTGCGATGAACCGGACCGGAAATACATCTTTGCCTACTGGGACGAGCCGGACGGTCTGCTGCACGACAACGGCTGTACTTCCGCTCCGGTGCATGAGGCCCTGATCGATATGGAGAACGCTGTTCAGAAAATTGCAGGTGAACTGGAAGATACCCTGCTCATCGTTACAGCCGATCATGGACACATTGATACGGATATTGCGTTCCTGCCGGACTATCCCGAACTGATGGACTGCCTGGTCCGCACCCCCTCCCTGGAACCCCGCGCCATCAATTTCTTTATCAAGGAAGAAAAGAAAGCCTTCTTTGAAAATGAGTTCAGGAGGCGCTTCGGAGAAAAGTTCCTGCTGCTGACGAAGGCAGAAGTGATTGAACGGCAGCTGTTCGGTACCGCTGAACCCAGCAGGCAGTTCACAGGTAAACTGGGAGATTACATCGCCATTGCCACGGACACCCTATCCATCTGTTTCAAGGATCAGACCCCAAGGCCAAACTGGAAGTCCATGCACGGCAGCGTCACAGAGGACGAAGTGCTGGTACCGCTGATCCTCTTTGACTGTAACGGGAATTAAAGGAAGTCTTAATGTGATTTTTCATTAACCACCGCTTCCTTTGGAATTGCGTTGGAATCTCATTAAATCCATTGACTCGGCCGGCCGCGGATCACTAGAATGAGGATCCCGGCCGGTCCTTCTGCTCTGTACCGAAACCGGAGAATAACAGGAGTTTCAGTATATGAAAAGAAGAAAAATATGGATTGTGATTCTCATCGTGGTAATCGGCCTGATTGATATCCTCGGGCTGAATTACCTGTCGGTGCTCAATACAGCAAAAGCACGTTTTGCCGTCTATCAGGAAAAAGCACAAACCCTTCAGACTACCCAGGGAAAAGTCAGCTATATTGATGAAGGCAGCGGCACGCCGGTTCTGGTCTGCCACGGCATTTGCGGCGGATACGACCAGGGTTTTGACGTGCTGAAGGACAAAACGGATTCCTGCAGGGTCATCGCACCCTCCCGGTTCGGCTATCCCGGAAGCGATCTCCCGGAAAACGCCTCTGTCGACCTGCAGGTGGAAGCCTATGTGGAACTGCTGGACGCGCTTGGGATTGAAAAGGCCTATGTGCTCGGAACCAGCGCCGGCGGCACCGTCGCCATCCGGATGGCCCTTGCCCATCCCGAACGGTGCAAAGGCCTGATCCTCTACTGTTCCGGTTATCCCAATGAACAGGCGTCTGAAAAGAAGTCCGGGATCAGCGGTCCGCCGGCCTTCGTATGCAACGATTTCTGTATGTGGCTGTTCAGTCCGCTTTTTGAACCGCTGATGGGAATGGACAGCGATACCGTCCGGACTATCCTGCCCATTGCAGACCGGAAAGAGGGGATCCTGTTTGATTCCCGCGTCGTAAACGGAGCCAAAGCCGGGCACTTTGAGGACTATAACCTGGAAAAATCCCAGGTTCCTGTGCTGATCATCCATGCAAAGGATGATAAACTGGCTTCCTTTGCATCCGCGGAAGAGTGGAGCCGCCGCATTCCGAACTGCACCTTCCTCCCGATTCCCGACGGCGGGCATACCATGCGGGGGCATGCCGCGGAAATCAGCCAGGCCCTGGATCAGTTCATCAAGGCCGAATAACCCGGAATTGATATTTCGTCAGACCGCCCTGGTAGGCCGTACGGAAGAAGAGCAGGAAAAGTATGATACCGGCCGCCTGAAAATCCTGCCGGATATGATCCTGGCAACAGCAAGACTGTAAAGACCGTTCATCCGCACAGCATTTCCTGTGTATTTATAGGAACAACCGGATAAATCCTCTGGATATTCTGAGGGAAGATCATTATAATCTTCCCTTGAAATATTGTTTTTGGCACTTCATTGTGCCACGGAGGAAGAAGAATGAAAGCTTTTCTGAAGAGGAAAAACATCGTCATCTCACTGAAGCGCTACGGCATTGACGCACTGGGCGCCATGGCACAGGGTCTGTTCTGCTCCCTGCTGATCGGAACCATCATCAACACCTTCGGCGCGCAGCTTCATATTCCGTTCCTGACAAAGACCGTCGCAACCATCGGCGGTGTGGACTACACTGTGGGCGGCATGGCTTCCGCCATGAGCGGCCCGGCCATGGCCATCGCCATCGGCTACGCGCTGCAGTGTCCTCCCCTGGTGCTTTTCTCCATGACGACCGTCGGTTTCGCGGCGAATGCCCTCGGCGGCGCTGGCGGACCGCTGGCAGTGCTCTTTGTGGCTATCATCGCAGCTGAATTCGGCAAAGCCGTTTCCAAGGAAACCAAAATCGATATCCTGGTAACTCCCCTGGTGACCATCGGCGTGGGCGTGCTCCTGTCCTGGCTGATTGCTCCTGCCCTCGGCAAAGCCGCCATGGCTGTCGGCAACGTCATTAAATGGGCAACCGAGCTGCAGCCCTTCCTGATGGGTATCCTGGTCTCTGTAATCGTGGGTGTTGCCCTGACGCTCCCCATTTCCTCCGCGGCGATCTGCGCGGCATTGCTGCTGACCGGCCTGGCCGGCGGCGCGGCTGTTGCAGGCTGCTGTGCGCAGATGGTCGGCTTCGCGGTTATCTCCTTTAAGGAAAACAAGGTCGGCGGACTGGTGTCCCAGGGTCTCGGCACCTCCATGCTGCAGATGGGCAACATCGTGAAGAATCCCCGGATATGGATCGCGCCTACCCTGGCCTCCGCTATCACCGGCCCCATCGCCACCTGCGTATTCAAAATGGAAATGAACGGCGCCCCCATCTCCTCCGGCATGGGCACCTGCGGCCTGGTAGGCCCCCTGGGCGTTTACACCGGCTGGGTCAACGACGTGGCCGCCGGCACCAAGGCAGCCATCACCGGCTTTGACTGGCTGGGCCTTGTCCTGATCTGCCTGGTGCTTCCCGCTGTACTCTCCCTGATCATTCACTTCTTTGTCCGGAAAGCCGGCTGGGTCAAGGACGGGGACCTGAAGATCTGATCAACCAGAAACGGAGCATCCTATGGACCAGAACATACTCCCCGAGCGGCTGGAGCGGAATACAATCTACGAAAGCGACTACGTCTGCCTTTATACAGATAAGGTAAAGCTCTCCAGCGGATATATCATTGAGAAATACCATCAGATCCATTACCCGCATCAGGCTGTCAGCATCGTCATCTTCAATGAGAAAAACGAGATCCTGATGATCCGGGAAAAAAGATATACCGTCGGCCGGCTGGAATGGGAAATCCCGGCCGGAAAAATCGAAGACGGTGAAAGCAAAGAGAACGCGGCCCGGCGGGAAGCCATGGAGGAAACCGGCTGTACCCTGAAGGACCTGACCTTCCTCTGCTCCCAGAACCCGGCCAACGGCATGTCAGACTGCCTCTGCCATGTGTTCGCCGCCCGGGTGGATACCGAAGGCAGCATCCGGGACACGGACGAGGTCGCCTCCAAGGTCTGGATGCCTGTGGAACAGGTAAAGGAGATGCTACGGAAGAACGAAACCCATTGCGGCGTTTCCATGCTGGCGATCCTGTTTGCCCTTGAGTTTTATCAGCATTGATCCTTTATACGACACCACTCTTTCTGAAAAGGAAATAATCCTATGATATACTGGGTTAAGACACCGCCCCCGGCTGACATTGATTACAATGAGTACAAGCCATTTTTCCGGAACGACTGGTTCCGGAATCACTATATGTTTTTCGCATACTGGCTGATGGCGGTGCTGGCCGTTCTGCTCTTTGTGACCGGCGGAATGAAAGGTGTTTCCTGGTTTCTCCGGATTCCGGTTTTTGTGCTGGTTTTCCTGGCGCATGAACTGCTGCACATCCTGGTAATCTACCGGATCGGGGATATTTACCTGAGCCATTCCGGGCTCTTCTTCTGGATGAATACCAATGCTGAAATGTCCAAAGGCCGGTTCTGGCTGTTTATGACCCTGCCCCTTCTTACGCTGACCCTTGTTCCGGCAGCCCTCCTTCTGCTGAACACCGGCGCCTTACGGCCTTATCTCCTGTATATTGCCTGGAGTAACGCGATCATCGCGTCCTCAGATATCATCAATTCTCCGCTGATCCTGCTGAAGCCGAATGGTTCTGTGTTCTGCAGAGGTTTCTGCAAAACCGGTATGAAACGGAGCTGATCCGCATTATGAATCAGAAAACTATCACCACCATCATTTTCGTCCGGCACGCACAGTCTGTATTCGGCAGCGATGACCGGAACCGGCCCCTTTCAGACGCGGGCCTGGAAGACCGTAAGATCGTGGCGGAAACCCTCCGGGACAGGAAGATCGACGCCTTCCTGAGCAGCTCTTACAAAAGAAGCATGGATACTATCCGCCCCTCCGCCGAACTGCGGAATATGGACATCCGGACGGATGAGCGGTTCCGGGAACGGCAGTGCGGAGATTTCACTTCCGATTCTCTGGCCAGGCGATGGGCGGATTTCTCCTGGGCAGAGGAAAACGGCGAATGCCTCGCTTCCGTACAGGGCCGGAATATGGAAGCCCTGCGGGACGTGCTTCAGGATTATGCCGGACAGACCGTTGTCATCGGCACCCACGGCACCGCCCTCAGCACCATCCTGAATTTCTATAATCCGCGCTTCGGCCTGCAGGACTTTCTCCGGATTGTCAGCTGGATGCCGTATGTCATTGAACTGACCTTCGACGGAGACAAGCTGATCAGCGTCAAGGAACTGAATCATGTGGACAAAGAAATCTCAAAATAAATCCATCAACCACAATAAAGGAGGAATCTCACCATGCCCCATGTTGAAATCAACTGCTATCCCGGAAGAACCGAGGAAATCAAGCAAAAGTGTGCGGAAAAGATCGCGGAAGATATCGCGGCCACCCTGGGCTGCAATCTCTCCAGCGTATCCGTGACCATCCGTGAAGTGCCCCAGGAAGACTGGAAAGCCCAGGTCTGGGATGAAAAAATCATGACCTCCGGAGAGACCCTGTACAAGAAGCCGGGCTATACCTGCGACTGACATATCTCCCGGCGGATCCTTGACCCTCCATTGTTAGAGATGTATAATTCATCTATGGTAGCAACTATATAAGATTTGTCTGCGGACAAGGAGGAAAACTACATGAAGAAAAGGCTGCTGGCCCTGCTGACCGCGCTGGCCATGATTTTGGGTTGCGCGTCTGTCATGGCTGAAACCACCACCGAAACCACCGGAACTGCTACAGTGAAGGGCTTCGGCGGAGACATCACCGTTACTGTCACCCTGGACGGTGCCGACATCAAGGATGTACAGATCACCGGCGACGGTGAAACCGAAGGCATCGGTTCCAAGATCATCAACGAATGGCCCAATGCCTTCATCGAATACAACGGCATTGTGGACACCTACACCGGCGCTACCTTTGCAGGAATCACCCGTGAAGCCGTCATCGCCGCCATGCGTGAAGCGCTGACAAATGCCGGCGTAAATCCCGACGACTATATGCGTGAAATGGCCGGAGACGAATCCGTTGACCTGACCATTGATACGGACGTCGTGATCATCGGTGCCGGCGGCGCCGGCATGACCGCCGCCCTGACGGCCTCTGACGCCGGAAAGAGCGTACTCGTGCTGGAAAGCCAGCCCGCTGTGGGCG